>CAYLJO010000036.1:0-37900 GCA_964383905.1 uncultured Blastocatellaceae bacterium | reverse complement strand
GCGCACGGCGTCCGACAGGCATCAGACGAAAATAACGCTCAACTGATTCAGCCATGATTTAGTGACCGGTGATCAGTAATCAGGTTTTTACTGACTACTGATCGCCATTTAATCAGCCGAAGATTTTGCTCCAGAAAGATGAGCCGCTCGAAATTTCTTCCAGAGCATCGGCCAACTCCTGGTCCTCCTCGGTTTCAAGCGCCACATCCGCCATCGAGATGATGCCGCGCAGGCTGCCCTGTTCGCCGACCACCGGAATGCGGCGTACCTGCTTGTCGCCCATCTTGCGGATTGCGTCGATGACACGATCATTCGGCTTGGCCGTGTGAATGTCTGTGGTCATCACTTCCTCGGCCCGCGTGGTGGCAGGGTCTTTGCCTTCGGCAATGGCGCGAATCACAATATCTCGGTCGGTAATGAGACCGACAAGCTTGCCGTTGCCATACATTCTATTATTAACCTTGCGCCCCTCCTCGGTCACGGCTTGCGTGGCGGAAGCATCCGCACGCTCCACCACGGGAATGACGCCCGTATCTTCCTCGCGCATCATCCGCGCGACTTCCTGCAAAGGGGTATCACGAGTGGCAACCGTCACGTCGCGCGTCATGATTTCGCGGCAGCGCACGCGTGAGCGCGCTGCGCCACGGCGGCGTCCCCCGAACCTACCTTGTAGGTAGTCGCGGCCTTCATCATACAATGATCGTCCTTCATCGTAACGGTCTGTATCACGGCGGCCCCTCTCTGAGTAGCCGTAACGCGGCTCGTCATAGCGATAATCGGCGCGCTCACCATAACGGCCGCGACCATAATCTTCGCGCCCGTAATCGCGCTCAGCATCAAATCCACGGTTGCGCGTGAAGGAATCGTCGCGACCATGGCCCCTCTCGCGCAGATCAATATCCCGCCCATAATCCGCACGATCTGTTTCATAGCGATCTTCTCCGCTTAGTCCGCGCCCGCGCGGCCCCTCACCATAATATCGCGTCTCGTAGTCGTCATCTCTGTCATAGCGATCTCTTGACATAATCTTCCTCCCTGATGTGTTTGCGTAATTAATGAAAACATCGCCCCGTAAAATAATCGGACGAGGGCCATTATGGCGGCGCGACCCTCCTGTTTAAGGCGGAAGGGAACATGCGCCCGGTTTAGATTTACCAATTCAGGGGAACATACAGAATTATACTCACTTCGACGAGGATTGCCAGTTCATGCGCCCGAAGCGCAGGAGTAATCGCCTCCCAAAGCTGCGCTCGCGCTTGCCCCGGGCGATCCAATCAGGGCATGGTTGCCCCGCCGCACGCTCATTTGTTACGATTTATTGTTAATGCAATCATTTAACAGTAAATCCGATGATCTAAAAAAACCGGCACCCGAAGGCCGCGCCATCACTGTCGGCCGTGTTGAGGATGTGCCGCCGGGGCGGGGCGCCACCGTAGAACTTTTGGACGGTACGGAGTTGGCACTTTACAACGCCGGCGGAGAGTTTTACGCCGTCGAAAATTTCTGCCCGCACAAGGGTGCGCCGCTCGCGGACGGCAAGCTCTGCGGCCACGTCGTGGAATGCGGCTGGCACGGCTGGCGCTTCGACGTGCGTACGGGCCTCTGCCTGACTAACCGTAGCGCGGTCGAACGCTACCAAGTCATCATTGAAGACGGGTTGATAAAGATTATTATTTGAGACGGCAAATTCCAGATTTGTAAGTCGCAAAGGCGCACGTCTACCCTTTGCTTTCCGGATCACAGATCCAAAATTGTTGAAGGCCGCCCGCTCACCTCTTTTCTGCGCGTGCGGCCTTCAATCCTTACCGGTTCTAAATGAGACCGGCGGGGAGTTATTCACCATCGTTGCCAATGGCTTCGACAGGGCAGGCGGCCAAGGCTTCTTCACACAGCGCCCGCTCGTCCTCCGTCTCCGGTTGCTTGTAAACGTATGAGTAACTGTTCTCGTCCGAACGTCTGAAATTATCCGGGGCGGTATCACGGCACACATCGCAGTCTATGCACTGCGTGTCGACATAATATGGCCCCGGAACGTTCTCTTCTACGCGATCATTCGGATCGGCCACTACTACTCCCCCTTAGCCCAGGTGATGAGCAACACCAAGAATCTTATTGCCGCAACCCTCATTCCAGACGCCAAATTGCGCACTATACTAACTTTGAGAAACAAAGCGCAAGCGCACAGCCACCGCACACAGGCCCAAAGATTCGTACATATCCGCGACAATTGCTTGTCACGCATTCACAGATTTAGATGCGGAAGTTGCCCGGCAAGATGCGCAAAACAAAGCTCGGAGTGTAATACCATGTGGCGCTGAGAGAGAGGCGATAGGCCAGATTAAGGACCGGCCATTGATGCGTCTAACACTTTTTCAACGTCTAAGAATTTCAACTTGATGGGCTTCGCGCGGTTGAAGATTGTCACAACCACTTTGAGAAGTGATTTGGCCTGATCGATTCCTTCCACCTTACCCGTAAAACACTGAAACGGCCCGGACTTAATGCCTACCGTATCGCCCGGCCTGAACGTTTACGCCGGCTTGGGTTTTTCGGCAGCTATCTTCCGAAAAATCTTTCGCAGCTCTTCTTCCGTCATTTATTTCTCATTCCCCTAATGGTTATCTAACGTCGCCCACGCCACGAACGGTCAGAGGGGGTAAAGTGAAGCCAAATGGCTGACGTCCTTCACCTTTACCCTGGTCCTTATCTTATTCCGTCTCACCGGTATAAATCTCCGGCCCCGTCATGCCTTCGAGATTGAGAACTTTATCCAGCTCTTCGTCCTTCATCAGGCCCAGCTCGCGGGTCACTTCGCGCGCGCCTCGTTTGGACTTCAGCATCTCTTTAGCGATCTCCGCCGCGCGTGCGTAGCCGACGTGAGGATTGAGCGCAGTGATAAGGGATAAACTCTTCTCCGCATACTCCCGGCAGCGTTCGGCGTCAGCCGTGATGCCCTTCACGCATTTTGTGGCAAACGCGTCGAGCGCGTTGCGAAAAACCGCCAGCGCTTCGAGCAGGTCGTGCGCGATGACCGGCATCATCACGTTCAACTCTAACTGCCCGGCCTGTGACGCCATCGCTACCGTCGTATCGTTGCCGATGACGTGAAAGCAGACCATGTTCAGCATCTCCGCCAGCACCGGATTTACCTTGCCCGGCATGATTGACGAGCCGGGCTGCACGGGCGGCAGCTCGATCTCCGCCAACCCGGTGCGCGGCCCGGAAGCCAGCAAGCGCAGGTCGTTGGCGATCCGGATCATATCCAGTGCGAGGCTGCGCAGCGCACTTGAGACCCCGACGAACGGGGCCATTGACTGCATCGCCTCGAAACTATTTTTCGTCGGCTTGAGCTGCAGGCCCGTCTGCTCTGAAAGCTGCTTCGCCATCCCCTCGCGATACTGCGGGTGGGCGTTCAGGCCGGATCCGGCGGCCGTCCCGCCGATGCCGAGTTCTTTTAACTCCTCCGCCGCCGCACGCAAGCGCCGGTGATGCTTGCCGACACTAACAGCATAGGCGGCGAACTCCTGGCCGAGGCGGATCGGCACCGCGTCTTGTAGGTGAGTGCGCCCTGATTTAATAATCGGGTCGAACTCTTTTGCTTTCGCCGCGAAAGCCTGCCGCAAGCGTTCGAGCACAGGGTAGAACTCTTCGCAGAGTTGGAGCGCGGCGAGGCGAATCGCCGTCGGTATCACGTCGTTTGTGGACTGGGCCATGTTGACATGATCGTTCGGGTTAATCAGTTTGTAATCCCCACGTTTGGGTTCCGCGCCCGTCTTGTTCGCAATGATCTCTATGGCGCGATTAGCGAGCACTTCGTTGGTATTCATATTGTGTGATGTGCCGGCACCCGCCTGAAAAACATCGACGACGAATTGATCCGCCAGTTCCCCGCGCAAAACCTCGTCGGCAGCCGCGACAATCGCATCCGCCTTCTCCGGCGGCAGTTGGCCCAGGCGGGCATTGACAATCGCCGCCGCTTTCTTGATCTGCACCGTCGCTCGTACGAAAGCCGGATTCGGCTTCAATCCACTAATCGGGAAATTGGCGACAGCGCGCGCCGTCTGTACCCCGTAATAAGCGTTCGCCGGCACCTGAAGCTTGCCTAAACTATCCTTCTCCGTGCGCATCCGGCCCGGTGCGCTATCCTGCTTCTGCTCATTCGTACCAAGTTCTTCCCGCCCGATCACATCTTCCTGTTTCAACTCGGTCGCATCTTGTGACATAAGAAAGGTCTTCCTTCTCTATTGAGAGTGAGCTCACGCCGCGTAACGAAGAGAGCCTCGCTTTGGAAATTCGATTAATAGCCTATAGTACGCTTAATTGTACACCACGAGGCGGCGACGGACGAAGATGCAGCATACTTACCCCCTTCTATTGGCGCGCCTGCCCCGTTCCAGCCGCACGCCTTCGCCGGAAGCGGGACCGGTTTGCCTGTTTCTTCTACAGTGACTTCACGGATGAGGCTCTTCGCGTCGTTGACCAGTCGCAAAATTCCTTCCGTCTGCTTCATCGGATTAGCCTTGCCCTTTTTAAATGGATTCCCGGACCCCGCCTTCGAGAGTGGATGTCAGGCACGGGAAAGATTATAATGCCGCTCTTTTGGGAAAGCACCGACAACTCGCATATACTGGCCGTCCAGGCTACTGCCCTCAAGAGCGCTGGAAACCCGGTATCGAGATTCGTGCGCAAACGGCTTTGCGCGATGGAGAAAAGGGGAATGAAGAAGAGGGATTTGCAGGAGCGCGTGCGCGACTCGCACCGTAGGTTAATCGGCGCACTCGATGGCTTGACGGAAGAGCAGGCGACCCGCGTCGGTTTGAATCCGCAATGGTCGGTCAAAGATCTGCTCTCGCACATCGTCGCCTGGGAACAGGAAGGGGCGCGTATCATCAGCGAGATTCAGCAGGGCACGTGGAAACAGCAGAGATTAAACAGGCAAGCGATCGACGATTTCAACGCTCGGGCGGTTAAGGATCGCCGCGAGCGTTCAATACGCGAAGTACGCGAAGAGTTCGACAGAGCGCACGCCCGTATAGAACATCTCATCGCGTCTTTACCCGATGAGGTCGAGGAGTCATCGCCCGCTTATAAGTGGGTCGAGGGCGTTACTTTCAAGCATCACGCGCACCACGCAGCGCAGATCGAAGAGTATAAACAGAGGGTGAAGCCGGAAAGATGAACCTGACGGGCTTTCGGTTCTTATTTCATCGTTTACAGAGAGAGGAAAACGGAAAAATTGGCTACGGAACAATTTGACGTGACGATCATCGGCAGCGGGCCGGGGGGTTATGTGGCGGCGGTTCGCGCGGGTCAGTTGGGGTTAAAGGCGGCGATCGTGGAAAAGGACAAGCGACTGGGCGGCACGTGTACGTTGCGGGGCTGCATCCCGACGAAACAGCTTTTGATGTCGGCACACGTCTATGAGCAGATGCGGCATGCCGCAGATTTTGGCGTGCAAGCGGCGGACATTAAGCTCGCCTTTGCCGACGTGCAGAAACGCAAGGAAAAAGTCGTGATGAAAAATTCAAAAGGTATCGAGTACCTGATGAAGAAGAATAAGGTCACGACCTTCAAGGGCACCGGGCGGTTGGCCGGACAGGGCAAAGTCGAAGTCACCGACGAAGACGGCAAGAAGCAGACGATTCAAACCAGGAATATCATCATCGCGACAGGCTCCGCGGTGCGCCCCATCCCCGGTTTTGAGACGGACGGGGAGCGCGTCGTCAACAGCGATCACATTTTAGAACTGAAGGAAGTGCCGAAATCGCTGATCGTGATGGGCGCGGGCGCTGTCGGCGTTGAGTTCGCCTCCGTTTACTCGCGCTTCGGTTGCGACACGACCATCGTCGAATTGATGCCCAGGCTGCTGCCGCTTGAAGACGAAGAGATTTCCAAGGAACTTGAGAAAGCGTTCCGCAAGCGTGGGCTCAAATCGCAGGTCGACACGAAGCTTGAGAAGATGGAGAAGACCGATAAGGGCGTCATCCTGACGGGAAAGACCGCGAAGGGCGAGGCCGTCAGGCTCGAAGCCGAAATGCTGCTGGTCGCCGTCGGGCGCATGCCCTATACGGCGGGACTGGGTCTTGAAGGCACGAAGATCAAGGTCGAGCGCGGCGCGATCCAAGTCGATGAGTATTTGCGCACCGGCGAATCGAATATTTACGCCATCGGTGACGTGATTCCGACGCCACTGCTCGCGCACCTCGCGTCGAAAGAAGGAATTCTCGCCGTCGAGCAGATCGCCGGGCAACACGTGCAGCCGATCAACATGCGCCTTGTCCCTTCCTGCACTTACTGCGATCCGGAGGTGGCGTCGGTTGGCTTAACCGAGGCGGGGGCGCGCAAGGAAGGCTATGACGTCAAGACCGGCAAGTTTCCCTTTTCGGCTTCGGGCAAAGCGCGTATCCTCGGCGAGGAAGAGGGGTTTGTCAAAGTCGTCAGCGAGTCGAAGTACGACGAGATTCTCGGCGTACACATCATCGGCCCACACGCGACGGAGTTGATCGCCGAAGCCTGCGTCGCGATGCAGCTTGAGTCGACGGCGGAAGAACTGGGCCGCACGATGCACGCGCACCCGACAGTTTCCGAGGCCGTCATGGAAGCCGCCGAAGGGGTACATAACCTGGCGATACACATTTAAGTAGTCAGCGATCAGTAATCAGTAGTCAGCTAAAGCTGATTTGCTGATTACTGAGTGCTGATTACTGATTGCTGACTATGAAAAAAGGTACTCGTAAACCGGCGCCCTCCGAAACGCGCCGGGCTTCAAGGGGTGGCGGAAAAAACGCGGGCCGGGGCACAGCGACCGCCGGCACGGCTCCGCTCACGTGCACCGCCGACACGACGCTCACGCCCGAGCAGATGGTGGAGTTGTACCGCTATTTGAAAATGACCCGCATGGTCGAGGAGCGTCTCGTCAATCTCTACCGCCAGACGAAAGTCGTCGGCGGCGTCTTTCGCTCGCTCGGGCAGGAGGCAACGGCGGTCGGCACGGCTTACGCGTTGGAGCCGCGGGATTTCATCACGCCGTTGATCCGCGACCTCGGCGCGGTGCTTGTTAAAGGAATTCGCCCGCGGGAGATTTTTGCGCAGTATATGGCGAAGGCGTGGGGACCATCGGGCGGGCGTGACCTCAACATTCACTTCGGCAACATGGAGAAGGGCTTCATCGGACCGATCTCGCACCTCGGTGACATGATTCCCGTCATGACGGGCGTCCTGCTCGGAGCACGGATGCAGGAGAAGGATATCGTCGCGCTCGCTTACATCGGCGACGGCGGCATGAGCACCGGCGCTTTTCATGAAGGATTGAACTTCGCTGCCGTCCAACGACTGCCGCTGATCGTCGTCGCCGAGTATAACCATTACGCGTATTCGACGCCGACCTCGAAGCAGACGGCCTGCAAGGATCTGGCGGAAAAGGCTGCGGGCTATGGCATTCCGGGCCACATCGTTGACGGCAACGACATCATCGCCTGCTACGAAGTGGCAAGGAAGGCTGTGGAGTATGCGCGCGGGGGCGGTGGCGCGGTCTTGATCGAAGCGAAAACCTACCGCCGCAAAGGCCACGCCGAACACGACGACCAGCGGTATGTACCCGCAGGCGAGATTGAAGAGTGGGAGAAGAACAACGACCCGGTTGATCGCTATGAGGCATATTTGACTTCGCAGGGCACGGCATCCCGCGAGCAGCTTGACGAGATCACGGCCGCCATTCAGCGCGAGATTGATGAAGACGTTGAGTGGGCCGAATCCTCTCCGATGCCCGAACCGGAACAGGCCGCTTACGGCGTTTTTGACAATAACATCGTGCCGCCTGCCTTTCGTCCGAAAGTATTTGGTGGTAATTAGAGATCGATCATTTGAAACTTCAGACATCGAATTGCAGATTAAAATCTTAGGGTATGGCAACAGCACTGCAGAAAGATAAAAAAGTAAACCGCCCGGCGCGCGGCGGCGTCGCCACGTTCGTCGAAGCGATTCGCCAGGGCATCTGGGAAGAGATGGAGCGCGACCCCAAAGTGTTCGTCGTCGGTGAAGACGTAGGCGTGTATGGTGGCGCGTTCAAAGTGACGGAAGGGTTGATTGACGAGTTCGGCGAAGCGCGCTGCATCGACACGCCGATTTCGGAGGCGGCGATTGTCGGCGCGGCGTGCGGCGCAGCGCTGATGGGAATGCGCCCGGTGGCGGAGTTTCAGTTCATTGACTTCATCTCCGCGGGGTTTGACATGCTGACCAATTACGCGGCGAAGTGCCGCTATCGCTGGGGCGCGAGCCTTCCTGCGGTGTTCCGCGGCCCGTGTGGCAGCGGCGTTCATGCCGGCCCGTTCCATTCGGTCAATGCCGAGTCGTTTTTCCTGAACACAGCCGGGCTAAAGATCGTCGAGCCTTCGACCGCCTATGACGCGAAGGGTCTGATCAAAGCGGCGATACGCGATTCCGATCCGGTGCTCTTCTTCGAGCACAAGAAGCTCTATCGCTTGCCGCGTCTGCGCGAGGAGCTGCCGGCAGATGATTACATTGTCGAGATCGGCAAGGCGCGCACAATGCGCGAGGGGCGTGATCTTTCGATCATCACTTTCGGCGCGATGGTCTTGACGGCACTCGATGCGGCGGAGCAGCTGGAGAAAGAGGGCATTGATGTCGAGGTCATAGACCTGCGCACGCTCGCGCCATTAGACAAGGAGGCTATTCTCGCGAGTGTGAAGAAGACCAGTAAGGCGATGGTGCTCCACGAAGCGTCGCGCACCGGTGGCATTGGCGGCGAGATTGCGGCGACCATCGCCGAAGAGGCTTTCGAGTGGCTCGACGCGCCCATCGTGCGTGTCGCTTCCCTTGATACGCCCGTGCCTTATTCGCCGCCCCTGGAAGAATATTACCTGCCGCAGACGAAGGATGTGCTGGATGCGGCGCGCAAATTGGCAGCATATTAGTACGCAAGTCTGGAGTCTGGAGAGTCAATTGGACTTTAGACTTCAGACTCTAGACTCCAGACTTTTGGAGAATGTATGAGCACAGAAGTAGTCATGCCGCAGATGGGAGAGTCCATCGCGGAGGGGACGATCACGAAATGGTTGAAGAAAGTGGGCGACCGCGTCGAGCGCGACGAGCCACTGTTTGAAATATCGACGGACAAGGTTGATGCGGAGATCCCTTCGCCCGCCGCCGGAATACTTACCGAGATCAAGTTTAAAGAGGGCGACACAGTTGAGGTCAACAAAGTAGTCGCCGTCCTCGACGGAGGCGAAGGCGTGGCCACAACGCCAGGATCGTCAGTCGCAGCTGGCGCACCGGCTGCGACAACCGCACCGCCGGCTCCGGCGCCACCGCCCGCAACTCCGCCGGCCTCGACCATGGTACGAACCGCTCCTCCGCCGCATATCTGGAAAGACCCTGAAATTGAAGGGCCACCGCCGCCGGCTCCGTCATCGCCTGTGCCCCAGGTTACCAGCGCCGCATCGCAACCCCCGATAACATCGATAGCATCAACGCCATCCCCTTCCATGAAGGGCAACGGCGACAGTAGCGCTGTGCCGACGGCTGAAGAGCTACGCCGGACTAAGTCCAGCCCGCTCGTGCGCAATATCGCCAAAGAGCATGGTATAGACATCTCACGTCTCGAAGGCACGGGCATGAGCGGTCGCGTGACGAAAAACGATATTCTGAGCTTTATTGAATCTGGCGCAGCAACTACAGTGCCCACGCCGACGCCGCTAACGCCGCAGCCGGTAACACAAGCGACGCCAACAATGGGTGCGCCGGGCACACAGGCGCCGACCTTTGTCCGGCCCGCCACAGAAGACCGTGTCGAGCAGATGAGCGTCATGCGCAAAAAGATTGCGGAGCACATGGTGCTGTCGCGCCGCACATCCGCGCACGTCACAACCGTTTACGAGATAGACATGACGCGCGTCGCCAAACTGCGCGACCAACATAAGGCATCCTTTTTGGAGCGAACGGGCACGAAACTCACCTTCATGCCGTTTATCTTCCAAGCCGTTACGGGCGCGATCCGGCGGTTCCCGGTCTTCAACGCGCAGGTCAATGGCGACCAGATAATCTATAAACGTGACATCAACCTCGGCATGGCCGTAGCGCTCGACTGGGGCCTGATCGTGCCGGTCATCAAACGCGCCGACGATCTTTCGATCTCTGGTCTGGCCCGGGCCGCTAATGACCTCGCGGATCGCGCCCGCACCAAGCAACTCAAGCCCGACGAGGTCGCGGGCGGCACGTTTACCATTACCAACCCCGGCGTCTTTGGCGGACTCTTTGGCACGCCAATCATCAACCAGCCGCAAGTGGCGATCTTGGGAATCGGCGCGATAGAGAAGCGTCCGAAGGTGATGACGACTCCGGATGGCGACGACTACCTCGCCATCCGCTCGATGGCCTATTTTGCCCTCAGCTTTGACCATCGCATTATTGACGGCGCGGATGCGGAAAGATTCCTCGCCCACGTCAAGCAGGTGCTGGAAGCCGGTCAGTTTTCGGTATAGACAGCACCCAAAAGGATGAAAGCGCAGGGACCGAGGCGAAATGCTGTTTTATCTCCTCGGTCTACGGCGTTCCCCTCTTCTTGTCCCTTCTTTGTTGTGATCTGACGGCATTTACATAGCAATCGGATTGCCCACGCTCGGTCATAGCAACCCTGGCTTGACTTCCCTCACTCGTTCGATAGAATTCGTTCGGTCAACGACCGAAGATCAAATCTTTGATTGCGGCCCTCGAGTCCGGAACCTTCGGGTAAGTTTTCTGTTCTTCGCTTGCAACTCAAACGGGCGCGAACGCCGTCTTAGTAAGGATAACCGCAATGCTTGCGGCTTTTCCGCTGTTTAGGGCGGTCGTCACAACATACGAGATCCGCGGGACGAAGAAAAACCCCGCTAATTACGATGCATGGAGCTTAGTTATGAGCGTTAATAAATCCAGAACATTTCAATCGTTTGTGCTCGCCTCTGGTCTTGCACTGGCGTTTGTCCCGGCAATGTTCGCGCAGGGTAATTCCACAGGACCCGCCCAAAGTGGAAATACCACAACAAGTAGGAGGGCGCGCACCGTTGCCAGCGGCGAAAGAATGAAGATCAAAGGTGTTGTCACCAGGCGCGATGCCGACACCTTCGTCGTGCGCGACTTAAACGGCGTAGATACAGTCGTGCGCTTAACCGACAGCACTCGCGTCACCGAAAGGAAGCGCAACCCGTTCCGCGGCGGGAAGAATTATGGCCAGACCAACATCCTGCGCGGCCTCAACGTTGAGGTTGAAGGTCGCGGCGATGCCGGTGGCCAGCTCGTCGCCGACCACGTTAAATTCTCTGATACAGATCTGAGGGTGGCGCGCTCGGTCGAATCACGTGTCGATCCGGTGGAGAGCCGCGTCGGCTCGGCCGAGTCACGAATCGGGCAGGTCGAGCAGAACGCGCAACGGCTGTCGGGACAGATCGACGAACTGGCCGCCGTCTCCAACGCCGCGAAGGGCGGCGCTAAGGCCGCGCAGGAAACGGCCGACGCAGCCGTCGCGGGCGTCAACGCAACCAACGAGCGTATCTCCGCGCTTGACGATTATGTGCCGCAGGACAAAACCACGATCAACTTTAGAGTCAACAGCGCAGTCCTCTCGCCGCAGTCTAAAGCCCAACTGGACAACATTTCCGCCAAGGCGCTCAACGCTAAAGGTTATGTGATCGAAGTATCAGGCTACACGGATGCGACCGGCAGCGTGGAAGCCAATCGCAGGCTGAGCCAACGCCGGGCAGACGCCGTCGTGCGTTATCTTGTCGAGAACCACAATATCCCGCTGCGCCGTATCATCACACCCTACGGTTATGGGAAGGCACAGGCCGTGGCGGACAATCGCACACGCGAGGGACGCGCGCAGAATCGCCGCGTTGAAGTTAAGGTGCTCGTCAACAAAGGACTGATACAGGGCGCGCCGACGATGAATACGCCCGGCGCGAGCACGTCAACGGCAACACCAGAATAGAAGGAGTTTCTAGTTTCAGGTTCATTCAGAACCTGAAACTAGAAACTCCTTTGTTTGCCAACCATCATGCCGTTAGGCGGCATCAATTAATTGAGGGCCAGCAACCGGATGAGCGCTGGCGGCATGAGGAGTTGGTTTGATGATTAGCGTTCAAAGACGAATATATATCGCCTCCAGGCTGGCGCTCATCCCCACGGCGCTAGCTTTTCTTTTGCTCGCGGGCGGTGTGTGCGGGCAGACACCAGACCGTTCGCTGCAGGACCTGCCACCGCCTCCTCCCGGGCCGCAGGCGAGACCAACGCCGCGCCCGTCGCCAACGCCCACACCAACCATTGACGACGAAGGAGATGTGATTCGCGTCACTTCGAATCTGGTCGTCGTACCTGTCTCCGTGACGGATCCGAAGGGCCAATCGGTGACGGGATTGAAGGCGACTGATTTCCGGCTTGAAGAGGAAGGCCGCGCGCAGGAGATCGCGCAGATCGGCGACCCGGAGCAAGTCCCTTTGGAGATCGCGCTCCTGCTGGACGTTTCGGGCAGCGTCAATGCGCGATTCGGTTTCGAGCAGGAGGCCGCCGCGCGCTTTCTTAAACAGGTCTTGAAGCCTGTGGACAGGGCAACTATCTTCGCCATCGACAGCAGGCCGCGTCTTGAACAGGCGCGCGCCACCGCCGAGATTGCGTCCGCAAAGGTAATGTCGATTGGCCCGGCCAAAGGTTCGACGGCCTTCTACGATTCGGTCGTCGACGCGGCCCATTACCTGGCACAGTCTACGCCGCCGCAGCACCGCCGTGTTATCGTCGTGATCTCTGACGGTGAAGATACGAACAGCGACATCATCAAAGACGCGCTGACGGCCGCGCCGCAAAAGCAGCAGGCGCTTCATCTAAGGGCACAGCTTGAAGTGAGGCGCGAGGTCGAACGCGCGGATGCCGCCTTCTACTCAATTAATCCGAGCGGGCAATCGTTGCATCTGAACGTCATCAGCCAGCGCGCGCAAGATGGGATGCAGCAGCTCGCGGACGCGACCGGCGGCACATCCTTTGTGCCGGAACGGCCTGAGGATTTGGACGCCGTATTCCGTCAGATCGCGGCTGAGCTTCGCGCGCAATACCTTGTTCAGTACTATTCGAATAATGATTTACCGAGCGGCAGGTACCTGCGCATCAATGTGCGCGTGCCTGCACAGCCGCAGCTCCGGGTGCGTGCGCGCCAGGGCTACTACCGCAAGTAATTTCAGCGCATACTGAGCAGGACATCGGTGAGCCTATTCACCACAGGCAGCAGCGATCTTCCCGCCTGATCGAACCTCCCGGCGGCGGCCTGATCTTCGGCATCCGCCGCACCCGCCGCGGCGCCCGCCAGCTTCATGTAGTAAGGCTGCAGATCCGGCGTCGTGCGGAAATCAATCTCCAGCTTATCAAGGCCCTCGCGGATGTTTCGCAGGCTCTCTTTTACCGTCGCTTTGTTCTTCTCTGTTTGCTCGACGACCGCCGGTGACGCCTCGCGGCGACGAACCGCTTCGTCGGAAACTTCGATGCCTTTCGCGACCGCGCCGAGCAGGTAAAGAAAACGGGTCAGATTCTTAATCTGCTCGGCGACCCGCGCAGCACCCGCCGCACGCGCATCCTCCGAGGAGTTCTGTCTACCGGTAGGGCGCGCGCGCCTGCCGGTAGTACGACGTCGCCCCTGCGAGAGGGTAGGGACCGGTAATAACAGCAGGCAAATGATGGTCAAGACACAAGCGCGTTTCAACACATTTCCTCCTTTAGTCCTTCCAAGCTATGCACAAGAATACTGCGTAAGCACGCGAAGCAGCGGCGCGAGGAGACGCGCCGCGTTCGGCGATGAAGGTCGCATACTGCTACAATGTAGCAGATAATGTCCTTGAGACGGAGACGCATTGGGGCAGAGAACATTAAAAGTTCGCCGTCTGGGCCGGCTCGAATACGGTGCGGCTCTCGCGATCCAGAAAGAGACGGAACGCGCGGTTTTGACGGGGGCACAGCCAGACACGTTGCTTCTCGTCGAGCACCCACATACGCTGACAATGGGACGAGGCGCAACGCGCGCCGGAATCATTACTCCGCAAGGGGTGCTGGACGCGCGCGGCATCACCGTTTTTGAGACCAACCGGGGCGGGAAGGTTACCTACCATGGGCTCGGCCAGGTCGTCGGCTATCCGATCATCAATTTAAGCCCGGAACGCGAGGACGTTCACCGCTACGTGCGCGATCTTGAGGAGGTATTGATCCGCGCGCTCGGCGATTTTCGGATCGAAGGTTTTCGCATCAAGGGCCTGACCGGCGTGCATACGAGACAGGGGAAAGTGGCCGCCATCGGCGTTCACATCGCCCGCTGGGTAACAACCCACGGCTTCGCCTTAAACGTTAATACCGATCTCAGTTTTTTCGAGTTAATCATCGCCTGCGAAGGCGATCCCGTCACTTCAATGAAGGAGCTTCTTCACCACGAAGTTAATATACGCGCTGTTGAAGATCGCATTATCGCGCGCTTTGCGGATGTATTCGGGATGACGTTGGAAGAGAACAGCAACATAGAAGACCGAAGCGTGAAGGTGATGAAAGCAGAAGGCGGCTCGGTGAATATCATCAACTGACCACTTATTACTGACCACTTTTTCATGTTAACACTGGAGCTTATTAGAGAAGCGCGGGCGCGCATTAGCCGACGCGTACACCGCACACCCGTCATCACGTCACGCGCTTTTGATGAAGCGGCGGCTTTATCAGCAGATCAATCTGAAAGGCGCGTCTTCTTCAAATGCGAGAACCTGCAACGGGCCGGGGCCTTCAAGATCCGCGGCGCGACCAATAAGATTCTTTCCCTGACTGAAGATGAGCGCAGGCGCGGGGTTGTCGCTTTCTCCTCCGGCAATCACGCGCAGGCGGTGGCGCTCGCCGCACGCGAAGCGGGGACGCGCGCCGTGATTGCGATGCCGACGGACGCGCCGCAATCCAAAGTTGCGGCGACGCGCAGCTACGGCGCGGAAATTGTCTTTTATGATCGGCAGCGAGATGACCGGGAAGCTGTCGCGCGCGACATTGCGATACGTGAGCGGCTCGTGCTCGTGCCGCCTTATGACGATTATCAGATTATGGCCGGCCAGGGGACATGCGCGCTCGAACTTTTAGACGAAGCGCCGGGACTTGATTGCATCGTCGCACCTTGCGGCGGCGGCGGGTTATTCGCTGGCGTGAGCACAGCCGCAAAAGGGCTCAGACCGGAGACGCGTTGCTTCGCTGTCGAGCCCAAATCGGGCGACGATGCCTTGCAGTCGCTTCGCAAAGGCGAGCGCGTCCGTATCGGGCCTCCCTCGACCATCGCCGATGGCCTGCGCACACAATCCCTGGGTGTGCTTACATTCCCGGTGTTGCAAAAAAAGGCCGAGGATGTGCTGACGGTCTCTGACGATGAAATTATTGAAGCGCTCCGTTTCCTGCTCTTCCGCATGAAGATCCTCGTCGAGCCATCGGGCGCTGCCGGGGCGGCGGCCGTTCTGTTCGCCAGGGTTCCCAGGGAAGTCAAACGCATTGGTGTGATACTCTCTGGAGGTAACATCGACCCCGAGGTGCTCGCGCAGTTGCTCCGCGACGGTAAAGGCAGTGGCGTCACCTAGCAGCGACAGCAATGTGATCAGGATGCTAGAATATCCAGAAGAAACGTTAAAACCTGCGGAGAAATATCAGTGGGTCGAGAGCTTAAGGTTATCAGCAACAGCAAGCCGCGGCAGCCGAAGCCGGACTGGTTGAGGATTCGGCTGGGCGACCCGACGAATCAGAACCATGTGCTCAAGTTGATCGAGGGCTTAAACCTTCACACCGTCTGCCAGGAGGCGCGTTGTCCGAACATCTTCGAGTGCTGGTCTGATCGGACGGCGACATTTATGCTCGCGGGCGATATCTGCACGCGCCATTGCGGCTTCTGTGCGGTGGGCAAAGGCGAGCCCGGCGCGCTCGACCCCGAAGAACCGCGCCACGTCGCCGAAGCCGTGCGCCATCTCAATCTCGCGCACACCGTTATCACGTCCGTCAATCGCGATGATCTACCGGATGGCGGCGCGGCACATTGGGCCGAGACGATTCGCCAGGTGCGCGCGATGAACCCCGGATGCAAAATCGAGGTCTTGATTCCGGATTTCAATGGCGACGAAGATGCGCTCAAGACGGTGCTCGACGCCCAACCGGATGTGCTCAATCATAATACGGAGACCGTTGCGCGACTCTATAAGCGTGTCCGCCCGGATGCAAATTACCAACAGACGATGACGCTCCTCGAGCGCGCGGCGCGGCGACGTGACGCCGAACAGCGCGGTATGCTGACCAAGAGCGGCATCATGGTCGGCCTTGGCGAAACGTTCGATGAGGTCGTCGAGTTAATGAAAGACTTGAGGGCCGTGTCATGCGACATTATGACTATCGGGCAATATCTGCAGCCGTATGAGCGTCGCTTGCCGGTTGAGCGCTATGTCACGCCTGAAGAGTTCGCGCGCTACCGTGAGGTCGGCATGGAGATGGGATTCCGTCACGTCGAATCGAGCCCGTTGACGCGTTCTTCGTATCACGCGCGGCAGCAAGCGGCAGACCCTGCGGAGGGATCTACGGAAGCAAATGTTGCGTCTGCACATTGAGCAAGGTCACTCCAATCGATTATTTGGAATATGAGGGCGAAACCAGGCCCCCGGCCTAATAGCCACCCTGATCAGAGGGCATCCGCAAACATCAACTGGTAATGACGGTACCAGTCGCTTTGGAAGCACTCTGAAGGATCATACTTGAGCTTCAGCCGCAAAAATTCCGGAAGCTGCGGGTAGCACGTCTCGACCTGTTTGCGCCCGGCCCAACGATGATAAGTCAGATAGTAATTCCCTCTATAATGAATGGCTCGATCAATCAGGCGACGAAAGTCGCCTGATGCCTTCCGGATCCCCGGTTTATCGTGTGTGACGTGTAGATTGAAGACCACACAAGCGTAACGTTCTTTGGCCCATGCCAGAAAACTCTCGTCATCCTTTTCGATCAGCCGGACTGTCCCATAAATCAAATCAACCTTATTTCCGCGAAAATCCTCGCGGGTCGATTCCATAAAATCTGCGAGCGACTCTCTGGGCACGTAGACCTCTGTGATCATTTCGCTTCCCCGCACTGCGGCCCCGAGACGCCGGTCCAACTCGCGATGATAGTCGTCGTGATAGACGCTCAACTGGTGTGTATCGGACCAGTAAATCTGGCCGGACGTGGAAAGATAGTGGCCTGAGTAGAGGGCGAATGCGCGCTTTCGATCAACGTGAGCAAGATGGTAAAGCTCTTTCCAATCCTCTGATGAAAGCTCTCTTTGCCCCTCCGGAACGGGCACATCGTCGGCCAACGGACGGTAGCATGAAAAGATTCCTTTGCGCAGAAAATCGTCCGAGCTGCTGTCCGTGACATACTGAAAATCCCCGTACAGGAAGCCGTCCGCGATCCGCTTTTCGAAAGCGGGCATCAACGCATGTAATTCCAAGATTTCTGCGACGCGCTCTAATTTCCTGCGGGGCGCGAGACGCAATGTGACGGTCGCGATGATTCCGAATATTCCGTACCCACCAATCGCCAGCCGGAACAGCTCCGCGTTCTCATCGCGACTGCATGTGCGGGCCACGCCCCCGGCATCGATGAGGACAAAGGACTCCACATCGCCGACAATGGGTTTGAAAAGCAGCCCTCTTCCGTGGATGTTGGCTGCCAGCGCGCCGCCAATGCTCAAACGGTCTGCTCCGGTCTGTTTCTGGGCTATCCCAACCTGCCGCCGTTGGCTTCTCTGCGCACTGACCATAAAGGCAATCAGTTCGGGCCACTGAATGCCCGCCTGGACCTCTATCTCGCGTCGCTCAGGATCAAACCTTAAGACACGGTTCATCGCCGTCATATCAACCAAGACGGTATCCGTACCGAACTGTTGGCCTCCCATCGCGTGCCTTCCGCCGGCGACTGATATGCTGTGCCCTTCTAATTTTGCCCTTAAGATCGCCACCTGCAATGCCTCAATGGAATCCGGCAAGATGACGCGACACACTCGTGTACGGTTCAACCGGGAATGGATATCGTTCACGATGGGGCTGCTCGGACCTGTCGCCGGCCGTACGTAATGGCCGGACAGGGGCCCGCCGGCAGCGCGCCGTTTCACTCGATCTTTGAAGAGTTTCTCCAGTATCGGCATGCTTCTTCCTTTCAGATCACACTGGCGACGCAGATGCATTCCCCTTCCGCAGGAGTAAGACGCGCCAAGCGCTCCGTCACCAGATATCGGCTTCGCAACGTCTCCGGTGTGGCGACCTCTTGTAAGGCGAATCCTCGCGCCGCCAAATATTCATTGATACGCTCCCGTCGAATCCCCCACTTGAAGCTTTCGCCGCGAAGTCGCAACCAAGCGTCCACTGCCCTGCTTGATCTATGAAAACGGACTCGACCATCGCTTTGCGGCTCCATGAATGTGATTGCGAATCGGCTTCCTGGACTACTACGGCCGCGAATAAAACGGAACAACCGGTCCACCTCATCCGGCTCTAGATACATGAGGAGTCCTTCAGCGATGAACAGGGCTTTCTCGTCTGGCCGGTAATACCTGCACGGAAGGAGGGCTTCCGCAAGTCCCTGCCGCGTCAGATCTAACGGAAGAAATCTGAGATTGCGCTTCGATAAATTGTGGCTTTCCACAGCGCACGTTTTGATTTTTTGGGTCGCCGGATGATCAATCTCGATAAACTGTGCTGCGGGGTATGCTTCGTGTAGACGCAGCGACAAAGTGTCAAAACCTGCGCCGATGACTACAACTTGACGAATGCCCTGTGTCAGGGCCTCTCGCGTTATCTCTTCCAGATAAAGTTTGCGCAGAGCATAGTGCAATTGAATTCCCCGGATCGCCACACGCTCAAGAGTCGCGATCATGAGCCGAACCCACTTTAGACTCATTGCGCCAAGCACCCACTTATTGCACCGGGAGCGTGTTTGGACCAGCAATGTGCTCAGCTCGGCGGCCCGCGCAGGCACCAAAGATCCGGTTAATGAGTCGCGTGATATAAAGATGGTGCTCCTCGCAATAAGATAAGCCGTGGCGCTGGACCGGTTATTCCTCATACGCTTTTAATAGTCATCCGGCTCAAGCATACGGTCGGGCTGCGCTGACCGACAGAGATACTGTGACACTTTTCAATCTGTCACAGCCCTTTCGTCAGCGGCAGGGCGGGGCGAGCATTTCCGATACTGAAAAGAAGGACGCTTCCAATCCGATAAGATGGGATTTAGGGTTGAGAGGAGGTGTTTAGTAAGACCGAGTGTTGCTCTCAAGCGTGCGGCGAAAGAGCCGATGGCCGGTGACTGATCACGCGGCGACGAATCACTATTTTTCTCACGCTATTCGCTGAAGAGGACTACCGTAGACTTGCTTATGACCTGGTCGATCATCTATTTCCCCGAATAGTCTTCAACATTAAATCGCTTGAGCAGGGCGCTCATATTCTCGGGAGTGAGGTCGAAGTTTGTGCCGGCGATGGCGCGGCGGCCCTGGTCTGTGGTGACTAAATCGACGATCTTCACATTCGCCCTTAAGACGTCCGCATCCTCTTTATTCAATGCGCCGCGGTCTTTGCGCGCGAAGACGTAGACGTGCTTGAAACGACCTTTACGTATAAAGTCCAGGTCGCGTTCGAACTCACTCTGCTGCGGCGTTGAAGCGGACTGGCTCTGACCTGGGGGCGGACTCGATGCATGATTCTGAGCGGGTTGCGACCTGCTGCAGGCGTCGGATCCCATTGCGGCAACGGCGATAGTGAGCCATGTCACGCATTCCCGGATGAATTTGCTTTTCACGTCCTGGACCATCGCTTACCTGCTTGGGTGCCACACGCCGTTCTTATCGGGTTGCAACTCGCCATCCGCTCTTACGGTTGTTCGTCGCCCTGATCACCTTGATCACCTTGGTCGCCCTCATCATTGTTGTTGTTTTCATCGGGCGGCGGCTCGCCTTTTTGATCGCGAATACGCATCACGGTGCAGTGCTTATCCACGTAAACTTCCTCGAACCATCCGCTGTCCAGCGCCTTGTTGTAAAAATCATTACCGATATCATCATTGGCTGTGAAGACGTATCGCGTGCCGAAGCGGTCGCGGATGAGTGGGCCCGGATCATCTTCTTTGCCGAGCCTGATCTGGTCGTAAAGCTTGCCGAGATCCTCATTTTGGTCATGCAGGTAGGTCGGGTCGAGGCCTGACACATAAGCGTGGCTCGTGTCGTAGTAAAACATCTTAGGGAAGTTGTCCCAATTGGTATTGAAAATGATCTGGCCGGGAGGGATGTTCGCTTGAATCCAGCTCATCGCGGCCCGGTAATCGTCGGGCGGAGCACTGTCTGAAATCTCCTTCACCTCGGCGCGAACGTTGATGAAGAGTTGAGCACCGAGAAGAACCGCGACTACTACCGCCGCGACTGTCCTCCGTAACTCTTCGCGTTGACTCCTTTTGATTGTTTCTGTCGGCTGGTTTCTATCCAGATACGGCTTTAGCTCGTCAAGCACATCGGGCGGCAAGCTCGTGAGGGACTTGCGCACCCCGTCAAAGATCAACTGCATAGTAAAAGCTGCGAAGAGCACGGCGAACGGCGGCCAGTATTCGGCAAAGCGTCTATAGCGCGCGTTGACGATGAGTAGGGCCGTGGAAAAAATTAAAAAGAAGAGTGGGCGTTGCGCCCGTTCTTTGTCGCTCCAATCGAAAGCGATGTACCCGACCACCATGGCGGCGAAAGCGACGACACAATTCCCCAGAAAGGCCCAGCTCTCATACGGGTACCATTCGCTGCCGACATCGGTCTTGAAATTGCCCGCCGTCACCTTCATCAAAATATGCTCATAGAGAAGCCGTATGTTGTGCGGGAAGTAAGGGTTGATAATTAAACCGGCACATACGCCGGCGGCGACCCACAAAACAGGACGCCACTCGACGCGCCGCTCGCCCCAAAGCACCACCAGCGCCCAGATGACGGCGGCCCCAAACAGCAGCACCCATATGTCGTACGCTAACGTGAGGACAAACGCGAGCGGCAGCAGCCAGATATATTTTCTTTCGAATAATAGATGGATGCCGATAATCAGCAGGACGAGTGAGACGCTCATCGCCTTCGTCATGTTCATTCGATAAAGAAAGGGGGCAGAGCACGCCAGCAGCGCGATGAGCCACACCAGCGCGTAGCTGATGCGGTAACGCACGATGAGCCAGTAGCAAGAGAACACGGCCAGACTGGCGAATAGCATCGCCGATACTTTTGCGCCCAAACGAATATCGCCAAACCACGTGAATGGAATCTGCAGGATATGGAAGAGGAAGTGATGATCCACGTAATCCTTCGGATTGAGCGTGGTCAGCGGCAGCCAGGTGAACGAAGGAGGGAAGTGACCGCTCCGCATACCTTCCCACAACAACCGGCTCCATTTGATATGGTAGTAGCCGTCAAGGTCGCCGCAGCAGACCGCCTGTGTTGCGAACTGAAGCCGCCAGAAGATCAGGAAAATCGCCACCGCGCCAAGAACAAGATAAATGACGCGGGTCCCGGCCTCCGCCGTGAAAAGAGCCAGCGAACCCGGTGCGCTGTTTTTCGCCGCTGTCTCGATTGAGCCCTTACTAACATCTTGCGCCATAAAATTCGTTACCTCAGGGGCGCCGGCGTAACTCTACCCGAGACAAAGCCGCACGCTCCGCCTTTGTTTAAAGTCTTGCTACAAAAATAGCACGAAGCCGCACTGTTAAGGAAAGGATGAAAAGGGGGATTGAGGGATTAAAGAATGTATGCCTCGAAGGGGGTAGTAATCAAGACGGGTCGAATGCTTCTATGCAACCGTGTCTCCGTGGCCGCCCTTCTAGCTTTTCGCTCCTATCTTTGCTTAGCCCGACAGTTGCTGGATAAGCTCAAGGAGCGCCATCGGGTTGATGGGCTTGGTAACATGGGCGTTAAATCCAGACTTAATCGCGCGTGCGCGGTCGTCATATAGCGAAAAACCGGTCACAGCGATCAGCGGTACGGTGCGATAGTCAGGCAGAGCGCGCAACGCTTCGGCCAATTCGTAGCCGTCCATTCCCGGCATTCCGATGTCGGACACAACCACATCGAATCGCTCGGTGTGGGCTATCTCCAGTGCATCCGGGCCTGAAGATGCTGTGGCAACCTCATAGCCCGCATGTTTGAGAAACACGGCGAGCATCTCTGTCACATCAGGCACATCGTCAACGACGAGGGCGCGCGGGGTGCTTTCACTCTTTTCCGCCGAATAGCCTGAGACTTCAGGGTCTGTGTCCAGTCTGTTTTCGCCGCCAGACAGATAATGGCCGGATGACCACTGGTTGGATACAGCTAGAGAGCGATCCATGGATGCAGGCGCGAACACGGTTTGCATACTCATACCCTTTCGGTTGTATTAACCGGCGAGGCTTTATCTATAATTTGAGGCCGTATAATCTACCTCAAAGCTTAATGATCGTCTAGCCTGGTTTCTCACCGAAGGCTCGGAAGCAGTGGCCCGACCTTCGCGATGAGCGCGGCCTGATCGACAAGCTTGGGGATTAAGCGCAGGCATTAACCAAAAACTATCCTTTGCCACATCGCGAGTCAAGACGGTTTTGCACAGGGTCATGGCATTTATTGTCTACTGCTGTACATATAGAACGGCGGACATGAAGCGCTCCTTCTCGCACCCGGAGAGACAATTTGCGTGACAATATCAGTCGCAGTTTGGTAGGGTGTGCACACGTTATGCCTACAGACAAAAGGAGATAGAAAAGATGGCAACTAAAAAGGCGAGTAAGAAATCGGGCGGTTCTCGCAGTGGTGGTAAAGGATCCTCGGCCAGGAAGTCTACCAAGAAAGCAGCATCGGCAGGAGGCAAAGCGCGCGCGAGCAAAAAGGGTCCTAAGGGCGCATCAGCTTCTCAGAAGAAATCAGGCGGAGGCAAGAAAACAACCAGGAAAACCACGGCTTCTAAAGTAGGCAAAGAAGTTAGAAGGGTCGCCAGCAAAGTGCTCTCGGGCGCGGCCACCGGCGCAGTCGTCGGCGCTCTGAAGGCTGTTATCCCGGAGGCCGAGCAAGCGACCGAAAAGATGGAAGAGACACGGGAATCGGCGGAATCAAAAGCGCCTGGCAAGTGAACCCGAATGCCCTTAATCGGCCGCCGCGCCGGTGCAAATACAAGAGCGCGAAAGGGTAATGGCCCTTTCGCGCTCTCATGTTTTGCTAAACCGCGCCGAAGTGCTGAGCATCCTGAAAATTATCTGGCGATGCCACTGATGTTAGCCAGCCGCGCATATTTCTGTTAGTCTTTTGACCTATCAAACATCTCCGAGGATAAAAATTTCGCTTGTATCCGGCTGGCAATCTCTTGATTCCTGTTTCACACGGGCACCTCGAAGCAATTCTGAAGGAACCGCGCAACGGGGCCACGGCGCGCGGCGTTGCGCTCGTGCTTCATCCGCACCCGCTTCATGGCGGTACGATGCATAATAAAGTGGTCTTTCGCGCGGCCAGCGCATTGAATGAAGCCGGACTCGTCGTGCTGCGCATCAACTTTCGTGGTGTCGGTCAAAGTACGGGCACGCATGATGAGGCGCGCGGCGAGCGCGACGATGCGCGCGCCGGTCTGGACTATTTGGAAAAGCGCTACCCGAACGAGCGCGTCACGCTCGCCGGCTTCTCTTTCGGCGCCCGCGTTGGTTTGGAAGTCGGCGTCGCAGACCCACGCGTGGCTAACCTGATCGGCATCGGCACGCCTGTTGACATGTATGACTTCACATTTCTTGAATCATGTCGTAAGCCTATCCTCTTTGTTCACGGCGAGCGCGACGAGTTCGGCCATGTGGACCAGCTGCGTCGGCTGGTGGCAGAGGTTCAAAGGAATGCGCCCACTCGGGTTAACATTATCGATGGCGCGGGCCACTTCTTCGACGAGCATCTGGATGAGTTGAAGCGCGTGATCACTGAATGGGCGAAACAACAGATCAACATTTGACATTATGAACTCCTACACCGATCCGGCGATACGCATTACACTCCTGCCGCGTGACACCAACCCGCAGGGCACAATCTTTGGCGGCATCATCCTGAGCTACATTGACATGGCCGGCGCCATCGAGGCGCATCGCCGCACACGGATGGAGCGCTTCGTGACGGTCGCAATGCGCGAAGTTATCTTTCACCAGCCCGTCTTTGTTGGCGATCTCGTCAGTTTTTACGCCGAAACACTCCGCATCGGTACGACATCCATTACCGTACGCGTCATCGTCGAAGCTGAACGGCATGGCGGCACGAGCGAGCGCGTGAGGGTCACAGAAGCTGAGGTCATCTACGTCGCCGTTAATGAGGAGCGCCAGAAGATCAGGATCAATAAAGAAAGTACCCGGTAATCAGCGTCCGGCTTTGGAGTTTTTACCGGCCACTGATTACTCTTTAGTTCAATCGAGCCTGCATACGGCGCAGCGCAATTGCTGCCTGCGTGAATCCCGGTTGCTGTTCCAGCGCCAGCCCGTAATGCTTGGCCGCCTCCAACAGGCGCCCGCGCATCTCGTAAACGCGACCCAGGTTGAAGTGTGGGAAGGCGTAAGATTCGTAGCGTGGGGCGAGTAAGGCTCGCTTGAACCAGCGCACGCAGATGTAAGAGTCGCCCTGCGTAAGGAGATAGCTGCCAATGTCGTTATAGGGATTGCCGAGCGTATCATCGACGCGGATCGCTTCAAGACATTCCGCGATGGCTGCGTCGTAACGATTCTGAAAACTATAGACCCAGCCGAGAAACGTGTGCGCTTCGGCGCTCGGTCGGATTGCAAGAGAGCGTTTGTATAGCTCGATTGCTTTCTCGTAATCCTTCTCCTGCTGGGCCTCCAGGGCACGCTCAATCAACTCTCTTGCTTCGCGCGCCGTGCCGGCTGAAAACTCATCGTCAAACATAACGGCACATTATAATGGATGAGGGATGGGCGCCGAGACAAAAAATGAATCGCCGTGTCACTTTGGCCCCACCTTCTCCGCATTTCTTTACCGGCCCAATTATGTTGAATTCGCATGGATAGATTATACTTACCGTCTATAATGCTCGTTAATTATGAAATAAAGGGTGGGGAATAAGTTAAGCAAGCGACTTCATGAGTAGTCAAGAATATTTAAGCATTGAAATAGGAACGGAGCTTACACGATCAACACCGGACGAAATTACTACGATATGCGTCTTTGAAGACGAGCCGCGCACGGCCGTCCCACGTGACAGTGACGCCTTGGGCGCAGTCGAAGAATTGGTGCGGGGCGGTGAATTCAAAGGCGAAGCGGGGACATCACTCCTCGTCCGCGCAACTGATAAGGAGCCAGGCCGCGTGCGCTGCCTACTACTTCTGGGCCTCGGCGCGCACTCAGACTACAATACGACCGCGCTGAAGCAAGCGGCAGGGATGGCCGTTCGCACGGCGGGAGAGAGCCGCGCCAGGCAGCTCTCGTTCCTCTTGCCCGCGGACGATGATGAACAACGTATGATAGGCGCCGTGGCGGAAGGCTCGTTGCTTGGCCTTTACCACGGGGACTTCTATCAAAACCACGACGAAGAACGATCCTCACTCGAGAGGCTGACAATCATCGCCTCCGAAAAGAGCGACGCCCTCCGTGCGGCGGCACATCGTGCGCGCATCATCGCCGAATCTGTCAATTGGTCGCGCAGGCTCGCTGATGAGCCGGGCGCCACCCTTCCGCCGCGCGAGTTTGCGCGCCGTGCGGCGGAAATGGCTCAGGAGTTCGGTCTCCGCGTCGAATCTCTCGACGCCGACGAGATACGTGGCCGAGGTATGGGCGGACTCTGGGGGGTAGGTCAGGGTTCAGACGAAAAGCCCGCGCTGATCGTCATTCGCTATGAGCCTGACGGCGCATCACCCGACGATGAATTGTGGGCCTTCGTCGGCAAAGGCATCACATTTGATACGGGCGGCATCTCGATCAAACACGGCCTGGACATGTACGAGATGAAGTCCGATATGGCCGGCGGCGCAGCAGTGCTCGGCGCGCTCCGTGCTATTGCGCAGCTCAAGCCGCGTCGCCGCATCGTCGGCATTGTTCCGTCCGCCGAGAACATGCCTTCAGGCCGGGCCATCAAGCCCGGCGACATCATCAAGACGCTCGCCGGGTACACAATTGAGGTCGTCGATACAGACGCGGAGGGCCGGCTCGTTCTGGTTGACGGCATCGCATATGCAAAGCAGCTCGGCGCGTCGCGCATCGTCGATCTGGCGACGCTGACAGGCTCAATCATTGTTGCCCTCGGCGATCATCGCACAGGTCTGTTCAGCAATGATGACGACTGGGCCAATCGTGTGACGGCAGCGGCGACGCGCGCAGGCGAGCCCGTGTGGCGCATGCCCGTCAGCGACGACTACAAGAAACGCATCGAAAGTCCGATCGCCGATTTCAAAAACTACGGCGGTCGCCCCGACGCCACAGCGGCCGCCCTCTTGCTCAGCAAGTTCGCCGCCGAGACCCCGTGGGTACACCTGGACATCGCGGGCACAGCATGGTACGACGACCCGCAGCCCTACGCTCCCAAAGGCGCTTCCGGGACAGGCGTGCGCACGCTTGTTGAACTTGCGTGTGACTGAATTAGCGAAATGGGTTTCGACCAACTGCTAGAGACGTGGAGATGGAAGCCGATCCGCAATTGTCCCGGGAGATATATCCTGCAAACGGAAGAAACTGGTTTGAGCCTGCGGGATCTTCTTGGAAATGATATTGAGGTAGCCGAATATCAAGTGGATACGGCAAAAGACCTGGTGTTGGTTGCCAGGCTCGATAAGGGGGGGCTAATTTCTTATAAACGCAAGGACGGATCCCTTCTCCATACCCTCAACACGCCGGCGGGGTTTCGACGAAAACTTTCACAGCTTGGAATAAAAAAGCGCTAGAAATATATTGTCTTGAGAGGCTGGGCATACATTCCCTAAACTTATGTTACCTGAGGAAACGATTTTTCTGACGGGATTTCCCGGCTTCATTGCCGGGCGTCTTGTCAAACGACTGGCGAGGGAAGATACGCGATTTCTGCTCCTCGTGCAGCCTTTATTCACAAGACGCGCGCGCGAAGAAGTGGCACGAATCTCCCAGGAGAAGGGCCTGCCCGCCGGAAACTTTCGCATCATTGAGGGCGACATCACCGAACCAAATCTGGGGCTTTCACCCGCAGAATTGAAGATGGCGCGTGAGGAGACGACCACGCTCTTTCATCTCGCCGCCGCTTATGATCTGGCCGTAGCGCGTGATCTTGCGATGCGCGTCAACGTCGAAGGTACGCGCAACGTCAACCATTTCGCGCGGACGATGAGGAATTTGCGCCGCTATCATTACGTATCGACCTGCTACGTTGCGGGCTTGCGCACGGGTCTGATCCTTGAAACGGAGTTACGGCACGAGGCAGGCTTTCGTAATTACTACGAGGAGACGAAGTATCTGGCCGAGTTGGACGTGGAGGCGCTGAAATCCGAACTGCCCATCACGATCCACCGCCCCTCAGTCGTCTGCGGTGATTCGCGTACCGGAGAAACGGCCAAATACGACGGTGTTTACTATCTGATCCATTACCTGCGGATGCAGCCCAATCTACTCTCGCTCGTGAACATTGGAAACCGTGAAGTGCGTCTGAATCTGGTGCCCGTGGATTTTGTAGTCGAAGCGATGGCTACGCTGGCACAGGACGAGCGCGCGGTTGGGGCGAGGGTGCAACTGGCGGACCCCGCGCCGCTCACGACCTACGACCTGTTTGAAGTTATTGCCAAGTCGCTTGCCGGGCGCGGGTCGCGCGTCAAGATCCCGCGCCCCATCGTGCGCTCGACACTTTCACTCCCGTTTTCGCCGACCATTACGGGCCTGCCCTTCGCCGCCGTACCCTATTTTTTTCTTAGCCAGACATACGACACGACCGTAGCGCGCGGGTTGCTCAAACCGCACGGTGTCAGCTGCCCGCCGTTTCAGGAGTATGTAGACACGCTCGTGGCGTTCGTCGCACGTTATCCGAAGTTGTAATGCCCGTCTCTTTAATCACGCGCGGTCTGGACAAGCATTGATGGGCCACACCATAATATGTCCTCGCCGCACTCAACTTAGTTATCGAGGAGATACCATGCCGTTGAAGACCGGCGCAGAGATGCCGTCATTGGACGGTGCGACGGAGTGGTTCGGTGCAACAGAGGCGCACGCTCTTGCGGAGGCGCAGGGCCATCCGACGCTCGTGCACTTCTGGTCCATCGGTTGTCGGACCTGTGTAGAGAATATGCCGCGCCTCGCCGGATGGCGCGACGGGCTCAGGAATAAGGGCTTGCGGTTTATTGCCGTGCACGTGCCGGGTGACAAAGCGGAGATGGATACCGAGGCGGTGCGAGATTGCATCGCAGAGTACAACATTACAGAGCCCTGCGCCGTTGATAACGAGCAGAAATTGCGCCGTGCTTTTTTGAACGAGCAAGGCCAACTGCCTGCCTATTACCTATTTGACGCCGGGGGCAGGCTCTTGAGCTTTGCCGCGGGCGAGAATAGTCTCGACAAGCTGGCTTCGGCTTTGGAGCACATATAGCGGATCTTGCCCGTCTGCCACGGTACGGCGAGAGGCAGCGAACTGATTTGTCGGCTGACCAATTCGCTGCCGCTCGCCGTAATGATCGGATCGCTACGGTACTTCAGAACGGCAGCCTGAAATGCTGAGCGGCGTACCACAGGATGAATCCGGTGAAGGCCAGCGAGCCGAACAGCAGGGCCAGTAGGATCGAAATTATAATGCCGACAAAGAGCCAGTCGCTCATTCTTCCCTGGCGCGCTTCCGCGGCTGAAACTGTCGCGCGCTTGCGCAGGAGAGTAATGTTTCTGATATTCGGCTTCCACCAGGCGTCGAGCGCGTCACCCACAAAAGGTATTAATCCGACGACGAAATAAATAGCAATGTTGAGCCCCATCCGCAGCAGCGTAATCTTCGAGACGCGGTAACGCACGGCGGACGCCAAAATATAGAGCGCGACAATAGAAGTGGCTGTGTCGCCGATGCCCGGCACAAGATCAATGATCGCGTTCAGGCCGAATCGCCAGTTGAGCACCGGAATGCGAAACTGATTGTCCATCCAGCGACTTAAAAGCTCCAGCTCGCGCTCGATCTGCACATCTGTTGGCCGCGCAAATCTTTCGCGCTTCAGTTCCGGCGCTCTCCCTAATTGATATTCTCTCATCATATTTTGCATATCCGGGTCCTCCGCCGAGTAGCCCTGCAGGAAGATGAGCTACGTTGCCAAAACTAACAATTAACCTGGTGTTGCAGCCATTTCACAGGAAATAAGATGCGGGAACTTATCAGGAAGATGCAAGAAAACTCGTTCTAGCATCATTCCAAGTCGTTTGGCCCTTATGAGTCCCGTGCCCGGTACATATATGTGCCGGGGGGCGCAGTCTTAGACCTGAGGTTCAGGCAGGTAAACGGAGCTTGAGCAATATGGGGCAAGAAAAATGCCCGTTAATAAGAGTTGTTGCCGGTCAGCTGTTGGTAGCTGGAGGAAGTCACGTCACTAAAGCTACAATGCCTGTCGCTTGAAGGTGCGGGGAATATAAGTGGACCTATCGGGCTGGTCAAACTATTTGCTGGCGGGCTAGAATCGCTCCTTAGCCCATATGAGGGTGGCTTGGACTTGGGCGCAATTAATCCGTCTGCGGGTGGGTTTCGGTTAATGCCCCGTGGCAGTCGGTGAGGCTTACGGATAGGCGGTTGCTACTCATTATTGATGAGCAAGGGGAAGTACTTCAACCAGATCGATTAAGAAGCTATTTCATCCGAAAGCTAAACCATCACAACCTAAGCCCGTCGGCTCAAAAACGGGTGCCGTAGGAAAAGCAGAGCCCAGTCACAGCCCTTCAACGCGCAAGTTTGGCAAGAAGAAAGGCGGCAAGAAGTGAGCCAGCAACAAAAGGCATTGCACTACGCGGCCAAGGATGCACGAAAGGCGGCACAGAAGGCGCGTGAGTTGGCCGACCTCTTCGAAGACTACGCAAACAGTCTTTTAGATGAGAACTGGCAAGAGCGAGCCGGAGAGTTGCGATTAATGGCCGGGAATAAGATCCAAGAATTTAGGGATTCTGTCGCGGCTTGCGATGATTGGGTGGCTTGCGCAGAGCTGCGGTTGCCTCCTGAGCCAAATACGCCTGATTTCGCGCCACTGTCCGATGAAGAATGATGCCATTGTTACTTGCGCGCGGCGCGCTCTTTTTTCCTAAACGCGATGGTATCATTTATACTATAACCCGGATGAAGAGTGAAAATGCCAGGGAAATCTTCTCAAGCTTCATGCCACATCCTTGTTGCCGATGACGATCCGGCGATCTTGCGCCTAATGGCGGCTGCGATTGAGAAAGAAGGATGTACGGCGGTGCTCGCCCCCGACGGTCGTGAGGCGCACAAGATCCTCCAAAAAAACCGCAACCTCACCGCAGCCATTCTCGACATCAAGATGCCTCACATGTCCGGACTCGAGTTGGTCCGTTACATGAAGAAAGAGCCGGATCTGAAGAGTATCCCCGTGATGATAATGACGGGTGAGCGCGACCCGAAACTCTCTTCCGAAGGTTTAGCCGCTGGCGCAGTCTTTTTCCTCCCGAAGCCATTCAAGGCCACTCAGCTACAAATGATGCTGCGGATGCTGCTCAGCGCGGGCAGTTCATGACGGTATGTGAGGTGGTCGAAGGCAGACGGACAGCAATAACAAAGGAAAAGGGCAATCCTAAAACAGTTGCCCTTTTCCTTTGTATCGAAGCGTCAGGGCGAAGCTATTCTACGCCTGCCATAACTTACCAACAGTCTTGCTTAGGGCGGTTCACATTTCTTTAAGTAAGGTGAGTTTGTGTGCTGCCACCGTATCGGATTCATCTGCTTCCTGTGCTGTTTGCCCATCCTTCTGTAATATCCGGGCTATTTTCAATGGGGGCTTCTGAAATTGTCTGAGCCATAAAAAAGAGGCCAAGAATAAACCAAGTATTACCACCTTAAAGGAGAGTGACTCAACCGCAATGAGGTTTTGGCGCCTTAGAGCAAATTATGATCGAGCGTACGTTACAGTACCGCGAGCGGGTTAACAGTTACAGGAAATGACGGGGCTTAAATTAACGTATCCGGGTCATCTGTTGCCAGAAAAACTTTCCCAGTCGCGCAAAAGCATTACGGTCGTTGCTCTTGGGCGGCGCCGGATTGATGCCGAGCGTAGCGGCGAGCTTTGGGTCGGGCGTCGCGATGTCTTCGTCCCCGTGTTTACTCGAGAGCCAGCGGTTAAAGGTGCGCGCCACCGCGCGACGCTGTGCAATGGCTGATTCGGCGAGAAACGCGCCACGCAGATCATCCATCTCCGCGATCTCAAACTTATTCGCTTTGTAATAGCTCCTGAGCGCCGCGAAAAATCTTTCATCACCCATTAAACGGCGCAGCGCCGCAAACATCAAGGCTCCTTTGCTGCCGACGATGGCTGCATACTGAAAGGAGTTTCGGTAATCACGCGCGGCGCGATCAGCCGTCATATCCTCACCGCCGAAGGTGCGGTAGACTTTATAAACGCCGCGCAATTGATCTTCCATCGCACCGGCGGCTCGCTCTTCACCGTGAATATCCGTGTAGTAAAGCAGTGCCGACCAGTTTGCCAGCGCTTCATCGAGAAAGGGCTGGCGAGATGGATCGTTACCGACCACGGCGCCCCACCACTGGTGCGCGACGACGTGGGCCACCGTCCATTCCAGGCTCTCCTCAATGGATGTGCGTTGCTCGCGAATGATCTCAGGCAGGTTGTGCATTTGCGGCGCATCGAAGTCTACGTAGAAGGCGCTGGCAATCGCTCCCAATCCACTGAACTCTGTGCTCCCCAGACCGGCGCTCAGCGGCGCGTCGACGACGCTGAACGTTTTATACGGCAAGGGACCAAAGCGGGCGACATAAACGCGCACCGCATCGGCCGCCGCCGCGAGCACACGCCGTCCGACCGTCTCGTGCTCTGGTATGAAGATAGAGCGCACGATCACGTCGCCAACCACTCTCTCTTCCGACCTCAACGCGTGTCCGGCGACGATCGCGAAATCACGCAGATTCTCGCCTTCGAACTGATGTATGGTTCTTGCGCCACGGGCGACATTGCCCGCCGAAGTACCTGAAGCGAAGATCATTAGGTCCGACGGCGCGTTAATTGCCACATGATAATCTGCTGTTTCCGTAAACACCGTATCGCCGATCGTCAGCTCAACTTTGCGCTGCCAGTCGTCGCCGTCTCGTGCGGCCAACACAGGATAAGCGTTACCGAGCAGCATCAAACCGCGGCAGCGGAAATTCACGTCACGCGGGTGCCGCATTTCACGCTCGCTTCTCAGTGCCGCTCCAACCTGCTGCACAATGTGCGCAAAAAGGCTCGTCTGTTCGACATTGGTTTTCGGCACACTCCCCTTGAACTTGATCTCAATCCCTGCCGCCGCTCCGGCGGCGACCCCCCCGCGTAAATTAACGCGCAAGATGGTCGCTTGATCATCGAGCGAGAATGAGAGCGGTTCATTTGATGCGGTATCGCGCACTTCACTCACGTCAAGTCGTGGTGCTTCCGAAGACGGGGCGCCGGCGCCCATGTTGGCGTATAGATGGAAATAGAGGACAGAGGCCGGACGGCCGCCGCGATTAATCCAACGAACGCGTTCGACTCCGCCGTATGATCGTCCATCGAAATCAAGCGTCCAGTCGATTCGATAGCGCGAGCGGGGGGTCGCTTCCGGGGCGCGCGTGATAGGGTTGGGCGTGCGCGGTAGCTGCTGCGCGGCTGTGGATATTACGAAGACGGCCGTCGCGGCGCAGAGCCTAATGGCGAGGAGAACAGGATGACAAGGCACCACATCTATGGCTTCTAATTGTTCGCCTGTTCGATTCAATGTCGAGTTCGCTCTCTTTGCTGCAATACGGGTCATTTTTGGCGTACTTCACCGCCTTCGGCTTCACCTGCGTAGTGCGGGAGCCCTATTCCCTTCTTTGGATGCAGAGCGCGGAACCTCCGTTACACTAACGCTGCGAATTTGATCGCCGCGCGCGATACCATCGACGACATGCATATCAGCTGTGAGGACGCGGCCAAAGACCGTATAGCCACCGTCCAAGTGCGGCTGCGGTGAATGCGTCACGAACCACTGCGAGCCGCCCGTATCTTTACCTGAGAGAGCCATGCCGACCGCACCACGATCATAAGGGACTTCATTTATCTCGCAGCGAATCTGGTAGCCGGGGCCGCCGTTGCCATCGCCGCGCGGGTCACCACCCTGAATGACAAAGTTAGGTACGACGCGATGAAATGTGATGCCGTTAAAGAATCCGCGCCCCGCAAGCTGTATGAAATTATCAACCGTCAGCGGCGCGTCTTCTGGTAAAAGCTCGATTGTAAACGATCCCTTATCAGTTGAAACAGTCGCGCGAATGAGCCTTCCGCGGCGGGCAATCGCGCGCTGATAATCTGATACGGTATGGCGTGTCGCGACACCTCCGTTGCTCGATTGATAATCACTTGCTCCGTTAGCTCTCAATAGCATAACGGCACGACGGCGAATGAGATGATCCGCCGAGCCGAGCGCGGTTTTAATCGCGTTATTGGCGGTCGGGCCCTTTTGTTTGGCGAGCACATCAAGAATCGCGAGTGCCGCATCATTCATCTCGTCGCGCATGGCGGCCGGCAAAGCCTCGGCGAGGGCGCGTGTGTTGGTCTCATCCGGCGGAAGGTCATTCAGCAACTCGGCGGCCGTCGCGCGCACAATCACGTCCGCACTGCTTAACTGCTTACGCAGCACCTCGCCGAGATCATTCCCCTTGAATGAGGCTAGAGCACGCAGCACGTCGGGCTGAGCCAGCGCCGGCGTGCCGGGGTCGTCCAGTAATTCGCGCAGAATGATTTGCGCATCGGCCCTCATGCCAATGACACTATTGCCTGCCGCTAAGGCCGTCAGACCGGATATTGCGCCGAGTCCCTGTGCGAGGCTAGACATCACTCTCCAATTCTTCCGAAGCTTTGCAAGCGCCGTCGTGTCGGTAAGCTTATTAAAAGGCCACTCGCGCAAGTAAGCGGCAGGCGCAATACGCGCAAAAGCAATCTCTATTTCCGGCGCGGCTTCTTCCTCCGCTTCGCGGAACTCGCGCAGCCAAGCGACGGCTCGCGCATCGCCCGTGTTGGCGAGCACAAGGCCAAGGGCCGTCGCAATCTCCAGCAGTTCATTTGTTTCAGACGGATGCTCTATCCTGTCCGCACCATTTTTTAAGGTGCGATAACGAACGAATAATAGCACCGCCCGCTGTAGGAGCGGTGTGGCGCTGCCAGTGTCTTTCAACGAGCCAAGAGCGCGAATGGCACTCACGCGCACGCGCTCGTCCGCGTCATTCGTACTTCGATCCACAAGGGCGTCGAGCGCAGCTTGATCCTCCGCCGCGCCCAGCGCACGCGCCGCGTTGGCCCGGACAACCGCATCCGTATCATTCGTCAACAAGACTCGCAATTGGTCATTGGCATCCTTGGCGCGCAGGCGAGCCAGCGTGTTGGCGGCATCGGCACGAATGCGCGCGTCTCCGCTCGAAAGAAATTGTGCGACAGTGGAGCTTGCGGACGCTGGACGGGCGCGCAGCACAGCCGTTAATCCCAGCAGGATCAGTTGCCGGTTTTGCTTGAGATCCTCCTGAGACGCGGATGCAAGCGCGTTTATGATTTGTCCGCCCAAGTCACGCGCTCTCTCTTCATCCGTCTTGGGCAGAGCGGCAGCGATTTTACCAACAGCTTCGATGGCGCGCGCACGCACTTCACTCGTTTCACCCCGGCGCAATGCAGAAACCAATGCGTCTGCGCCCGCCGCCGACCCAACTTGTCCCAGCGCAAATGCGGCCATCGCGCGCACGCTCGCGTCTCTGTCAGTCTGAAGCAAGGTTATCAGCGACGACAATGCGCGCTCGTCGCCAATGCGTCCCGTTGCCAGCGCGGCGCGCTGGCGGACACGAGGGTTTCTATCAAGTAATAATGATCCGAGGGTGACATCCCAACGACGCGCATCCTCCGCGCGGAGGATGCGCAGCATGATTTCATCCGGAATCCTGACGCGCGCCGTAGACCGCGCTACCGGCTTACGCGAGTGTTGTTGCTGTGGCTTTTGACCCATCGCCACGCCTAGCATGAACACACCGGGAGCGTAGGCCATGAGGACGAGAGCGGATTTAAGCATCGACACGTATAGGGTGCGAAAACTTTCAGAGTGACTGTTTTTATGCATGAAACGAGGACTTACACTCGCCGCTGTGGTTATTGTTTACTGATTCGCTCGATCTCAACCAATGCATCATAAAAGGTCGCGCCACCGCCCATGTCGGTGAGCGATTGCGAAGTCAATTGATTGATATTTGCCTGCCCGGGCGAAAGCTTGTTCCACCAGACGGAAGGTGAAACGACCACCCCTTCGCGGGCGCGGGTGGTGACCACCGCCGAAAGCTCGCACGAGCCACGCTCGTTGAACGCACGTACGGTGTCGCCATCTTTGATATCACGCGCGGCTGCGTCTGCCGGATTGATTTCAACGAAGGGACGAAGCTCCTGCCGCAAATGCTTGGGAAGATTGGCAAAGCTCGAATTGAGAAATGCGTGCGCCGCGGGGCTAATGAGGGCCAGCGGGTAACGGCCAGCCAGATTCGGCGAGCTCTGGCGCGACTCATTCGGGGGAATGAACTCGGGGACGGCGGGCAAGCCTTGCGCTTCCAGCTTTTCGGAATAGAGTTCGCATTTGCCCGATGTGGTCGGAAAATTTCCTTCGGCAAAAGGCGCGAACATTCCAGGCACGCTGAGGCGCATCCACCCCTGTTCACGCAGGCGCTCAAGCGTGATGCCACGGAGCGCCGGCTGATCATTTGAGATTGCTTGTCTGGCGATGTCTTCGTCAGAATCCCTGAAACAATCCTCCTGAAAATTCATGCGCGCCGCGAGCAGGCGAAAGACCTCCGAGTTAGATTTCGCTTCATGGAGCGGCAGGATGGCCCGCTCGTTGACGACGAGGTAAAGATGGCCGTAAGCCTTATGTAGATCAAAGTGCTCTAACTGCGTGGTGGCGGGAAGCACGATATCCGCGTAGTCGGTCGTGTCCGTTAGAAACTGCTCATGAACTATAGTGAACAAATCTTCGCGCCGCAGGCCCGCCAGCACCTTCTTTTGCTCCGGGGCGACCGCCGCCGGATTCGAATTATAAACGTAGAGGGCGCGCACGGGCGGATCGTCCGTCTTTGTCAAAAGATCGCCGAGCCGCGACATGTTGAGCATGCGCGGGTTGGGTGTTGGCATCAGGTCAGGGCGCTCGAGCACGTTGAAGTTCAGCGGGAACGTTCCGCTCGTCGAGAGCAGGATACCGCCCGCCGGATCGCGCCACGTGCCGACGACCGCGGGCAAGCAAGTGAGCGTGCGCACGGCCATGCCGCCACCCCTGTGTCGCTGTAAACCGTAATTGATGCGGATCACGGAAGGCTTCACGGTTGCATAGAGACGCGCGAGACGCACAATTGTTTCCGGCGCTAATCCGCAGATGGCTGCCACACGCTCCGGCGGATATTCGCGCGCGCGATTGAGTAAAGCATCGGCCCCGACTGTGTAGCGCTCCAGGTAATCTTTATCTTCGAGGCCGTCCGCAAAAATCACGTGCATCACTCCGAGCGCGAGCGCCGCGTCGGTGCCGGGCAGGGGGACAATATGCTCATCACATTGAGCGGCCGTGCGTGTGCGACGCGGATCAATTGCAATGATCCGCGCGCCGTTATCTCGCGCCCGAAGAACCTCCGGCCACAGATGCACGTTGGATGAGAGCGTATTGGTTCCCCAGAGTAAAATCAGACGCGCCTCTCTGAAACGCTCGGGGTCAGTTCCGATCGTGGCACCGATAGTTGCCTTATAGCCTGCCGTCCCGGCGGAGGCGCAGATCGTTCGGTCGAGTTGCGACGCGCCGAGACGATGAAAGAAGCGACGGTCCATTGATTGTGACTGGACCAGGCCCATCGTGCCGCAATAACTGTAGGGGAGAATAGTCTCCGCGCCTTCGCCCGACTCTGCGAGTGCGGTGAATCGCGCGGCGATGATATCCAGCGCCTCGCCCCAACTGATCGGTTCGAAGTGTCCTTCACCCTTCGCTCCAACACGTTTCAGACAGGTACGTACGCGGTCGGGGCTGTATGTGCGCTGCTCATAGTTGGCGACCTTGGTGCAGAGAAAGCCGCGGGTGTACGGGTGATCAGGATCCCCGGCGACGCGCACCGCCTGCCCGTTTTCCACCGTCACCAGCATTGCACATGTGTCCGGGCAGTCGTGCGGGCACGCGGCCCTAACAACTTTGAGGCCGTGTTCATGTCTTCCGTTTTGATTAATAGTTCGAGCCATCTTTTACCGTCGGCTGGTTACATTAGTATTGATACACGCAACCCTTACAGTTTATCAAAAAATTAAGGATTTAACCCATTAGTTCTACCTAAATTAAAGCAAGCAATGACAGCAAACCCCACTGGGTCTCTCCAATCTTAATGCTGTGTCTACCCGCGGCAGCCGTGGGCTACATTCTTGCTCCCCTCTGGGGGCTAGCTGGTACTTTATTTCGGGGAATGAATAGACCTTGACCATCAATAGCCGGACGATTACGCACAAGCGCGGCGATCGTTTGTCCCCACAAAAGGAAGGGCGCTTCGACCGGCTATCCGAAGCGCCCTTTAATCTCCTGCCGAGGACTTTATTAGCTCGCCACATCCGAGACGCTTGAGACGCCAGACGACTCACCAGCCTCCGCCATCGGTTGCACCCCTCCGCCATCAACCCCTTC
>CAYLJO010000035.1:0-38354 GCA_964383905.1 uncultured Blastocatellaceae bacterium | reverse complement strand
GGCTTGGTAAGCTATCGAATCAAAACTACTTGTCAACCAGTTTAGGGATGACTTCTAAGCCTCCGGCGGGCGCCCCCCAAGTAGAAGCGGTGCTACGTCACACCTTCACCAGTAACGACCCGGTGACGTCTTATCCGAACGGCGGATAAATTTATCTGCGGAGATAGCAGCCGTTGCCCCTTCGGCCGCCGAGATCACCGCTTGTTTCAAACGCGCACAGATGACATCGCCGACGGCATACACGCCTGGAATCGCCGTCTGCATCGTTGCGCGGTCAACCAGAATACACCCGGCTTCTCCACGCTCCAGTTCCCCTTTGAGAAAGCCCGTGCCGGGTTGCGCGCCTTGCAGGTAGATGAACGCGCCGCTCACCGGTAATTCAAACTCTTCTCGACTGTCGCGACGGTTCAGCCGCACCGCCCTCACCGCTTCATCCCCGATCACTGCCTTGAGCGTCGTGTTCTCGTGCAGGGTAATCACGTCATGATTCAGCACGCTCTTAACCATCTCGACCGGCGCTTGAAAATTTGGGCGCGGGCTCACGAGATGCACCCGGCGGGCGTAGCGTGTCAGAAACTCCGCCTCTTCGAGCGCCTCATCATTCGCGCCGATGACCGCCACCTCTTCGCCCTTGAAGAAAGCGCCGTCGCATGTGGCGCAGTAACTTATGCCGCGCCCGACAAATTCTGCTTCGCCGGGCACGCGAACAGTGCGCTCGCTGGCCCCGGTCGCGATGATCACCGTGCGCGTGAGATGGGCCGCGCTGGTGAAGACCACCTTCGGGTCACTTCTGAGATCAACTCCGACCACGGGCGCCTGGACGTACTCCGCGCCGAACGACTCGGCCTGTTGTCTCATGCGCGTAAGGAGTTCGGCGCCTCGTAGCTCTTCGGGTATACCCGGATAGTTAGCGATCTTGGGCGTGATGGCGAGCGCCCCGGAGAACGGCGCTTTATCAATTACCAGAGTCTTCAGCTCGGCGCGCGCCGCATAAATCGCCGCCGATGTCCCGCCCGGGCCGCCGCCGATGATGATCACATCGTAGATTTTCTCGTCCCCGCTCATCATCTATCCTCTGACTAAGCCTGACGGTCAGGACTCACGGGCGTGTCGGGAGTTGAAGCGGCGTTTCCGGCTCCAGGCGGCACGGATCAGTGTTCGGCGCACCGGCCCGCCTTCGCCTCTCCCGGGCACTCGCCGGCAGTGTCCTCTCGTCAAGCTTCGCCAGCCCGCACCCGAGTTGGTTGATCTGCCGCTGCAATATCTCGACCTCCCGACGCAACAAATCGACCTCGGGATCTCGCCTGCTTACCGAAGGCGTCGACCGACTGCTGAGGATGGATTGCTGCTCGAGCATGCTGATCCTTGAGTCAATGGAGGTGAGACGCTGGTCGAGCATGCTGATTCGCCTGTCAAGGGTGATCACGTCCTGCGCCGCGGAGGCGCTCGATTCAACCGGCAGTTTCCGGCGGTAAGCGCTGGCCGTTATCCCGATAGCCGCACACACAATCACAACCAGCGCCCCACGCCACCTTTTCAAAAAACCCATTTTCATCACCTCTTTCTCTATCCCGTACGACCTGAAGGGAAAACAAGCGTTACCAGAGTAATCACAATGGCGGTGATCAGCGCGCGGCGGTGAATTCGCCGCGCGCTCGCACGCAGCCGCGCCACCAGCCCTTGATCCTCGATTCTCTCTTCGCCTGTGTCCATGTTGCGCGTCCCGCGCGCCGCCATCGCCACTCACGTCTTCTCGCGCGCCTGCAAGAGCCCCAGCCCCGCTATCCAGATAGGGATAAAGACGATCAGACGCGACCAGCGCGGCGCGCCATAGACAACCAGCACAAAAGCCAGTCCGACCCCAACCGTCAAGCCAACAATGCCCATCAGACGGCGCTTACGCGTTTCCCGCGGGCCAAGGTTGATGAAGGAGACGCTCATATCTCGGCCACCCCTTAATTGTGACGGTCAGCGCGCATCAGTGCTGATGCTCTCACGTGCCCGGCGACTATTCGTATATCAGCGAAGTTGAGCTTGACTCCTAATAGGCGCCGTTGGGCTTCCGTGTTGCGCTGGCGCCGCAATAACACAGTCTCATTTCATATCTCTGGCCGGCTGGCGCAAACACTCGGGTAGACGCCCATCTGTTTCTCTCCTTATGCCGGGGGTAACGTGTGAGCATTACTTTTTCTACTTTATCTTAACTAACAGATGTAATACCCCTCCGATAAGAATCAAAACTATGCCTACATAAAACAATTCGCCACCAAATCTTATGCCGGCGCGGGAGAATCTACCCAGGGAAATGAGGACGTAGATCATCATGCAGGCCACGCCGGCAGCCATTAAAACCCACCCTGTAACGCCGCGCTTCATATCCTCTCCCTCCCTGCCTTCACGTTCGGTCCGAGAACTTTTTCTCTATTCTGTATTGGGATTCGTTTCTCCTTTGATCCCCTCGCTGTCCGGATTCTCCGCGCCCGGTGCGACCGAGCCCGCCGGCTTAACGTCCTGCAGTTTCTCCGCCGGGCTTTCTTTTCCCTCCGGCTTTTGTTTGTCGTCCGAGGCTCTCTCCTCAGCCTTAACCATGCCGACTCCTCCCCCCTGGTTGACTACCAGTATGTTTCACGGATCGTTGAATCTCTTATGAGCGCCGCCTCTTCCGCCGAAGTGACCTCTCGAAGTCCTCGAACCTCTTATTAACTTGCGTCGGCGTAAGGCTGTCCCATGCCCCTACTTCTCCTGCGCCCTTGATTATCAGAGGGGCTGTTCCGATCCGGTCCCGCCGATGCTGACGAACTCGCCTTTCCATTTGCACGAGTGTTTGCAGGTACTCAACGTAGCGAGCGCGCTCGGCGTCGCTCATCCCCGTGACGCACACGCTGATGAGGAACCCCGTCTCCGCGTCCTCCTCAGTGAACTGTTTGAAGCGTACTGAACGGGCAAGCATCCGGACCGGCCCGGCCGGAAGTTCGAGCGTAATTTGCAGGTTGCTCTCCGCGTCAGTGAGGTAGCGATCACCGAGGCGAACGGTGGGCACAATGAGCGTCAGACCTGTCTCGCTGAGGTCGTGAGTACGCCCCCCGACCGACAGCACCTTGTCCGTGTGGTCAACAGCACTCTTTTTCGTCTCAAGCAGTGAGACACTGAATGGCAGGCGCGCCAAGCACCGCGCCGTTCGGCGCGGAACGCGCCGTCGATTACCGACAAGCTCACGCAGGTGTGCCGTAAGGAAGCGGATTAAATCTGGCATATCCCTGTCAGCCCGGCTTAAGAGAGCATTAAAGCGTCTCCCGCGTTGGTCTCATGCTCAAGAGCAATCATCTCACAACTCGTCATGCGGCGTCAGGTCTATTCTGTCCCTTCGCTTTCTCTGGGATAAAGCGCACCACACCCCGACCTTTTCGCTTCACGGATTAGGGAGCGGGCTCAGAAAAATCCTGCGCATATGATGGGGCTACGGTATCACAGGAAAGCCTAAAATGTATGCGATTGGTGTACAAGTCCCTGCCGAATTGTTTTAGTCACCGCGGGCAGAGAGAGACCGTTTGCCGGCATACTTCGCCCCACCGATACTTACCAAAAACAATCACCGGCAAAGACATCCTACAAGTTTTGTTCGTTACTCTTGACTAGTCGTATGATTTGGCATAGAAGCGATGGAGGAACCTGTTCATGACCGGTAACCGTCCGCCGCCTGCGGAGAAAATGAACGAATTTCTAAACGGAGCATGCATTCTTGATGGCCGTGCTCGGTATCTGGAAGTGCTTGCAGGGATCGGTGAATGGGAAAAGACCAGGGGGGAGAAATCAAGAGGTCGCAAATTGCGGTTGCTTGTAGTCGATGATGAGCCCGACATCAGGTTAATGCTGGACCTGTTTTTTCGAAATGCGGGCTATGAAGTAATATCGCTGCCCTCGGCAACCGCCGCGCTTGATGCCGCACGGCACGAGCGTTTCGATGCGGTCGTGTCGGACATCGGAATGCCCGGGATGGACGGCTACGAGTTGGCCGCAGCCCTACGCAAGTTACCCACCTACGCGACCGTTCCGCTGATCGCCATGACGGGCCTCGTGGAGCACCGTGACCGTCACCAGGCCCTCCAGGCCGGATTCAATCATCATCTCACAAAGCCCATCAATCTAAACGTGCTCCTCAAAACCATTACGAAATTACTCGACAAGCGGCCGTAGAAGGACTCGGCCGGAGGGATCGCTATTACCACCAGAGATCTGGGATTACGCGCCGGAAGCGCAGCGTACGCCGGCGAAGGCAATGCGGAAGTGGCGGCGGAAGAAGTTGCGAAAAGAGGTGCGAAGCTGTGGCGCACGCGTGGCCCATGAGCCGCCCTTTAGAACGCGGTGGTCGCCGTCAAACCATACTTCCGAGTATTCAGGGTACGGAAAAGCCTTGAAACCCGGGTAACCGGCAAAGGCATCGTTAGTCCATTCCCAAACGTTGCCCGTCATGTCCAGACAGCCCTCGCGGCTTGCGCCGCCCGGAAAACTTCCGACCGCTGTCGTGCCCCAGAATTGATCGTCGAAATTGCAGAGCGCGGCCGAAGGAGATTCGTCGCCCCACGCGTAGCGGCGTTTGTGTTCGCGCCCGGCGTCCCACGACGCCGCCTTTTCCCACTCGGCTTCCGTCGGCAGACGCTTACCGGCGAAACGCGCGTAAGCCTCCGCTTCATGCCAGCTCACGCCCATGACCGGGTGCAGCGGATTCATCTCCCCTTCACCGAACATCGTCCGGACGCGCCAGTTATTGTCTCCTTCACGTGTCCAGTAAAGTGGGCCCGTCCAACTCTCGCGCTGGCGCCATTCCCACCCTTCCTCGCTCCACCATTCGCGCCTCCGGTAACCACCCTCTTCGACAAATTGTGCGTACTCTTCATTGGTTGTCAGGAGCCTATCGATCTTGAATGCCGAAACGTGAACGGTACGCGGTGGGGTCTCGTTGTCGTAAGCGAACGAGTCCCATATTGATCCCATCTCAAAGGGGCCTTCGGGGATCGTAATCATTTCACCCCGGGGCGGCGAAAGCTGCGCCGGACTTATCGCCCGACGTGCTTCATCCGCACGGGGCGCAACCTTCTTTGCCGGATGGAGAAGGTGCAGGAGATAGGCGACAGTCTCCTGGTGCTGGTACTCATGCTGAAGAACCAACTCGAAAACATAGCAATCGCGCAGCAGCGGATTGGATTCATCGAATTGCACTCCATCGAGATAGCGCAGAACGCCGTCCCTCACGCGCGCCAGATACTCTTCCATCTCGGCTCGTGACGGAAGGTTCTTCGACTCTTTGCGCGGCGTGCTGATCGGATCAAAAATGCGTTCGTAGCGCTCGTCTAAAGGGGCCTCCCCTTTCAACCTTTGGAGAATCCAGTAGGCCTCGAAAACGCCGATGTGGGCCAGGTGCCAGATTATCGGGCGAAACCCGAAGCCGGGGCTTTGATGCAAATCTACCTCGCGCGCCGTATCGAAAAGCTTGAACGTGTCGGCGCGTGCCGTTGCCATTAATTGTGCAATCTCTTTGGCTCTCTGTTTCGCCATGTCTATTGCCTCGGAAGGCGCCCAGCCGGCTTCGCCACAAAATAAAAGCGCTGGCGCGAGTTGATAATGAACTGTGATAGGCTATCATAGCAGAGGTTCGGAGCGGGCGCGGACGCGCCGCTATTTCGTCCCGCCGGTAACTTGTACCGCACCCCTTTCTCGACCCTTATTGAAGTTGGCCGAGCAAAGGTTAATCTGACGTATGGCCTCGTTAAAAATAGAGGCGAAGAGGACGCCCACGTTGCCACAGAGCCCCCTATCATGGACGCCAATGCCCTGTCTGAGCACACCGTATTGAAGGTTAAACCGGTTTCGGAAGCGGTGGAAGCCCCGGCTTCCACCGCCCTCTTCATAGACCATTTGCGCCGCGGTGCCAAACCTTCGTCCGCGTGGATGTCCGGTCTGGAGTTCGAGCTATTCGGTTATTACACACAGGATTTCCAACGCCTCGATGCGGGTCAGGTGCAGGCGGTGTTGCTCGGTCTGGCCGCGTCTGACAATAGCCTGGTCTTCGAGGGCGGCGTTTTGATTGAGGCGCACGCGGGCTGCGACGCGCGTGTGACGGTTGAACCGGGCGGTCAGATAGAGTTTTCAGGCGCGCCGCGACTTACGCTTGCCGAGGTCGAGCGTGACGTCCGGGCCTACCTTGCGCGCCTTCATCAGATTGCGGAGGAGAGCGGCTTCACACTTCTCGCGACAGGCTTTGACCCCCTCAGGGCTATTGAAGAGCAGCACTGGTTTCCGAAGCAGCGTTATGAGGTGATGCGCCCTTACCTCGCGTTGCGTGGCCGTCGCGCGTGGGACATGATGTGTCGCACCTGCTCGATTCAGGCCAGCGTGGATTACAGTTCGGATAAAGACCTCGCGAAGAAATACATCCTCGGCAATCGCCTTGCGCCGATCGTCGCGGCAATCTTCGCCAATTCACCTTTCGAAAACGGAAGGGTCTCCGGTTACAAGTCAACACGCGCCGCCGCCTGGCTGGAGACCGATATTGATCGCGCAAACGTTTCGCCGCTGGCGTTCAGTGAAGATTTTTCGCTCGAAGCATTCGTCGATTATTCGTTCGGCGTGCCAATGATCTTCACACGGCGCGACGGGCGCTACGTCCCTGCGGCGGCGGACCAACAGTTCGGAATGTTTCTTGGCAGGGCGAATGGCGGGAGTGAGTTTGCCTTCCAGGATTGGACCGATCATCTGACGACGATCTTCACCGAGGCACGCCTCAAGCAGTATATCGAGCTCCGCAGCGCGGACTCTGGCCCGCTGCCGCTGGCCCTCGCCGCGCAGGCGCTGTGGAAGGGACTGATGTACGATGCCGCATCGCTCGACGAGGCCCTGCGTATTGCCCCAAAGCTGAGTCGTGAAGAGACACATGCGCTGCAGGAACAGGTAGCGCGTGATGGGCTGGCCACACGCTTTCAGAGCGTCAACGTGTTGAGTATCGCGAAAGAAACCATTTTGCTGGCCGCCGGCGGGCTTAAGCGGATCGCCCCGGAAGAAGTCAAGTATCTGGACGTCCTGCGCGAACAGGTTGTTCGGGAAGAGATTTGTCCGGCTGATATTCTGCTTCGCAACTGGTATGGCTCCTGGCACGGCTCGCTCTCGCACCTCCTTCCGTACCTGCGGATTGCTTGACGTGCTCAATTGTCATGCCTTTTCTTTATCGCTCATTGTCTCCGCGGCTTCGTGAGCCTACGCGCTCCAGTTATGTCTGCATCCTATTACAATGATTCCGCGCCGGTCGAGTTTCGCGCCGTCAACTATAGCGTGCCCGGCGCCGGGTCGCCGATCATCTCGGATCTGAATCTGACGGTGAATCGGGGCGAAACGCTCGTGCTGCTGGGCGAATCGGGTTGCGGGAAAACGACTACGCTTAAGCTTGTCAACCGTCTTCTGTTGCCCACCTCGGGCGAGGTGCGCGTCGAAGGCCAGCCGACCGGCCGGTGGGATGCGATCCGCTTGCGGCGGCGGACGGGCTACGTTATTCAGGAGGCGGGACTGTTCCCACATTTCACCGTGGAGCGTAACGTCGCGCTGGTGCCGAGCCTCGAAGGGTGGGAAGAATCGCGTATCCAAGCACGGGCGCACGAGTTGCTAGCCCTGGTCGGCCTGGATCCGAAAATTTTCGCTAACCGTTACCCGCGCGAGCTCTCCGGTGGGCAGCGACAGCGTGTCGGCGTCGCCCGCGCGCTCGCCGCCGAACCGCCTTTACTGTTGCTGGATGAGCCGTTCGGAGCGCTCGATCCGCTGACCCGCGCCGCGCTGCAAAAAGAGTTTGCGGCACTCACCCGGCGGCTCGGCAAGACCGTAATTTTCGTGACGCACGACGTGCGCGAAGCATTGATGCTCGCCTCGCGTGTCGGCCTCATGCGCGCCGGGCGACTGCTGTTGCTCGAAACGCCCGGGGACTTCCTCCGTTCCGAGGAAGAGTACGCGCGCGCGTACATCGAGACATTACACCTGGATGGTGGGCCGCTCGCTTCCAGCGGAGGGGGCGCATGAGCTTCCTGGATTTTTTTAGTCAGCTCCTGGGATTCTACCGGCAGAACTGGCGCGAGACCTTGGTCCTTGTGCAGCAGCACCTCTGGCTCGTTCTGATCTCCACCTCGATTGCTGTCATCATCGGAATTCCGGTTGGCATACTTCTTTCGCGCCGCCCGCGCTTGCGCGGCCCCGTGCTGGGCGTCGCCAATGTGATGCAGACTGTTCCGAGCCTGGCGCTCTTTGGTCTGCTCATCCCGCTCCCGTTCATTGGCGGCATCGGCGCCCGCACGGCCATTGTCGCGCTTGTGCTCTACGCGCTCCTGCCTGTCATACGCAACACCGTGACGGGAATCCTTGGCGTTGACCGCAACGTGCGCGAGGCGGCGGTGGCGATGGGCATGACGGACTGGCAGGTGCTACGCCAGGTCGAGCTGCCGCTGGCCACGAGCGTGATTCTGACGGGCGTCAGGGTGGCGATGGTGATCTCAGTGGGCGTCGCAACCATCGCGGCGGCGGTCGGGGCGGGTGGCCTCGGCATGTACATCTTTCGCGGCCTGCGTCAGACCGATAACGTGCTGACGGTCGCGGGCGCTTTGCCCGCGGCGCTAATGTCCCTGATCGCCGACTTCGCTCTCGGCCTGCTGGAGAAGCATTTCGACATCGGCGTGAAACGCTCCGCGGAGCAAGGTCGCCTGATTGTACGCCGCCGAATCGTGTGGGCGGCGCTCGCCATCCTGGCAGTTGTAGGCGTGAGCTTTTACGCGGGCCGGCGAGGCGCAGGCTCGCCGGAAGCCCAATCAAAGAAGGTCACGCCCATCGTCGTCGGCTCGAAGGATTTTACCGAGTCGGTGCTGCTCGGAGAGGTCATGGCGCAGTCGCTTGAGGCGAGAGGGCTGGAGGTTGAGCGGCGCTTTGAACTCGGCGGCAACCTCTGCCACGACGCACTCGTCGCCGGGCAGATAGACCTCTATCCCGAATACACGGGCACCTCTTACACGGCGATCCTGCATCACCAGCCGATCACAGACCCCCGCGCCGTCTACGAGCAGGTCAGGCGCGAGTATGCAGAAAAATTCAACGTCGAGGTCGGCGCCCCGCTCGGCTTCAGCAACGACTTTGCGATTCTCGTGCGCGGGGCCGATGCGCGGCGGCTCAATCTGAAAACGATCTCGGATGCCGCGCCGTATGCGCGCATGTGGCGGGCCGGATTCGGCCAGGATTTTATGTCGCGCGCCGACGGCTATCCGGGGTTTGCGCGCGCTTACAATCTGAAGTTTGCCGAGCCGCCGCGCGAAATGGATCTGTCGCTGACTTATCTGGCGCTTGCCGCGAGACAGGTGGATCTCATCGCCGGTAACTCTACGGACGGGCGTATCACGGCGCTCGACCTGGCGCAACTGGAGGACGACCGCCAATACTTTCCGCCTTACGAAGCTGTGATGCTCATCCGCAAAGACACACTGGCGCGTATCCCGGCGGCGTTGGAAACGCTCGCGCGCCTGAACAACTCGCTCTCCACCGACGAGATGCGCCGTTTGAACTACGAAGTCGATGGAAAGAAGCGCGATAAAAGGGATGTCGTGCGGGAGTGGAGAAAAAGCAAAGGACTTTAAGAACGGTCAATAAGAGACCTCAAACGTCCTTGTTTTATCGCCATTCACTATTTGCCATTTACTATTCCCTCTAACTATTATGGTATGCTTCTTCTCATCAATCCTAAAATACAGCGGGGTTTTTAATGGCTGGCCCGGAATATAAAGTGGAGATCGGCACCGGTCGGCGTTCGACGGACGGACGCGTGCGAGTTTCTGTTTTCGCGACGGACTTGCTGGCCATCACTCTCGAAGGGCACGGCGAGCGAGCGCCGACGCTGTTAATGACGGCAGAGCAGGCGCGAAAATTGCAGAGCGCGCTTGCGGAGTTGGTTCCAATGATAGAGCAAAATGGGCGGGAACAAGATGCGGCTACGGGTGATGTGTGGGAGGGAGGCGAGCGCCGGACAACCGGTGAATTAAAATAAGGGAGCGTGTCCTTAAGGCGTGACACGCTCCCTTCTGATTCCGATTATACCGAGAAAAAGGTTATTTCTTTCGCGCCAGCGTGACGCGCACCGGCTCGTTGAGAGAGCTTGCGTTGACGCTGACTTCTTGCGTTTGATAGCCCTTAGCTTTTACTCTCAGCCTGAGCTGTGAACCCATGTGAATCGGGATCAGCGCGATCGCGCCCTGATTATTAGTTGATCCCCATGATTCGCAAAACTGCTTGCCGCCCCACGTGGATGCGAGTTTGGTATAAGCTCCGCTGACCGGATTGCCACTCTCGTCAGAGACAAGCACGACGGCGCGGCCAATGCCATCCGGCTCGGTTGGCGCCTGGGCCATTCTGATAATTTCGTCTCTGCTCTGTGGCGAGTTGGCCCCCTGGGCCATGCTCGTACCGGACGCCGCTGCCGTAATCAACGCTGCGATAAAAAGTTTACGCATTTCTTTCTTCTACTCCTGTTGGAATTGTCTTGGAAAAAATTATGACTTCGGTGATCTTACGGCGTGTCGCGCGAAGTCGGTAGGATACTGCTGGGGAATGCGGGTTCCCCTCAAGCCGCCCGCTGATTATACGAATATTTAAACAGAATTGAAAGACGAAAAACTGGCGTCGCATACCCATGCGAAAGGAGAAACTAATGAAGAGAGCGTTGGTCACCTTGCTCATCCTCTCCCCACTCTGGCAAGGCTCTATTTGCGCGCAGAGAAATCCTGATCAAAATAGTTCTGCAGTGCTTATCAAGGCCGGTCGGTTGGTAGATGTGCGTGCCGGGCGCGTCCTTGAAAATCAAGGCATACTCGTCGAAGGCGAGCGCATTAAATCGGTCGGCCCCGTAGCAGATATTCAACAGCGTGCGTCGGCCTCGGCCCGCGTTATAGATCTTTCACGCGCAACGGTTCTCCCCGGCCTGGCGGACTGTCATACGCATATCCTGCTGCAAGGCGACGTCACGGCCGCCGATTACGACGAGCAATTGCTAAAGGAATCAATCCCGTACCGTACTATTCGGGCTACGGTCGCGGTGCGCGCGGCCCTGATGAATGGCTTTACGGCACTGCGCGACCTGGAAACGGAAGGCGCAATGTATGCCGACGTTGATGTCAAAATGGCGATTGCGCGCGGCGTCATCCCGGGCCCGCGCATGTTCGTTTCGACGCGCGCCTTTTCTGCGACCGGCATGTACCCGCTACTGGGCTATTCCTGGGAACTGAGAATGCCGGAGGGGGTACAGGTCGTTGACGGCGCCGACAATGTACGGCGTGCCGTGCGCGAGCAGGTCAAATACGGCGCGGACTGGATCAAGTTTTACGCCGACCGGCGTTACTATATGAAAGGTGGTGCCCTCCACTCCTGGGTGAATTTTACGGATGAAGAGATGCAGGCGATGGTCACGGAAGCGCACCGCCTGGGCCGTCGCGTTGCCGCGCACGCGATGGGGCGCGAAGGCATCGACGCCGCGCTCAAGGTTGGCGTTGATTCAATAGAACACGGTGACGGGCTTGACGAAGAGTTGATGGATCGCATGGTGCGCCAGGGAACCTATTGGTGCCCGACGATCTACGTCGGTGTCTATGTCGCCGAAGGACGCGCGGCAGGGGGCGCGCCAATCTGGATCACGATGCGCGACCTTGAGGCGAAAGCGTTCGGCATCGCCCTCCGCAAAGGTGTGAAAATCGCTTTCGGTACGGATGTCGGCGGCTTCCCGTGGACGGAGAACGAAGCCAAAGAGTTTGATTATATGGTACGCTACGGCATGACGCCGATGCAGGCGATTCAATCGGCGACGATTGTGGCCGCGGATCTTTTAGAGAGGCCGAATGATATGGGCGCAATTGAAGCCGGGAAATACGCCGACATCATAGCCGTCGCGGGCGACCCCTTGCGTAACGTAAAGGAGTTGGAGCAAGTACGCTTCGTGATGAAAGGCGGCGCGGTCGTGCGCGACGAACTCGGTCGTTAACGCACGGCGTCGGCCAAGTAGACTAATATGATCTCGACGCGCGTCATTTTGAGGGGATGATCTGATGACACTTATTGACTTACTTATATTGCTTCTTGTCGCGGGTCTCTGTGGCGCACTGGGCCAGGCCATCAGCGGCTACTCGCGTGGCGGTTGCCTTGTTTCCATCGCGCTCGGCTTCATCGGCGCGCTCATTGGCATGCTGATCGCGCGCCGGCTGGGCCTACCCGAGCCCATCCCCGTTAGGATAGAGTCGACAACCTTTCCCGTCATCTGGTCGATTGTCGGCTCAGCAATTTTCGTCGCCGTAATCAGTTTACTCACGCGCCGAAGACCCTAGACACGAAGGATGAAGCTGAATAAAAACAGGACTTCGCTGCTTTTATTCAGCGTTCCACGCTCCGCGTTCATCATTTCTTTTCATCCTTCCCTTCCGGGCGGCACATCGGTTACACTCAAGCCAAAGCTTATTAGATACGCGTTTGATCTGAGGGCGCGTTGAGATCGGAACTCAATGCAGAGTCCTTTTTTGCTTTATGACTTTCGGTGCTGCGAAATTTAGAAGACGACACGCCACACCCGATCTCAGCGATTTCCGTAAACGTTATCCGCTAACAGTCGCAAATTTTGGCGCGCTCGCCAACCGTGAAGCCTGGCTCAGCCGGATCTGGGAACTCGAGGCGCGCTGGCAGCGGGCGATGGAACGACCGAACCGGCAGGCTCAGGAGGTTGTGGTGCGCGGAGCACCGCCCGCTGATCTCACAGCCGAAGCTGAATTCGAGATCATTTATGCGGGTGGCGTGCTGGGCCTGCTTCATGCAGCGACGATGGCCTGTCAGTATGGGCGGCGCGTGATGGTCTTTGACGCGCGGGCTGTCGGCAAGACACATCACGACTGGAATATCTCGGATGAAGACTTGCGCGCATTTGATCATGCGGGCCTCTTTACAAAAGAGGAGGTCAAAGGCGTGATTCTGAATCGCTACCGTTCGGGGTTCGTTAAATTCCATGACGCCGCATCGCGCCTGAAAACGCCGCCGCTATGGATGGATGGCGTGCTTGATGTCGTGGTTGCGGCGGACAAATTGCTGGAACTAGCGTGCGCCAAGATCCATTCGAGCAGGACCCAATCCCTTCTGATTGACGGGCTGCGCTTCGTGCGCTGCTACATCCAGCCTGAACGCGTCGCGGTTGAAGTCGAAGATACACGTACGAAGAAACGGCGTCTGTTCGCCGCGCGACTGTTCGTCGATGCGACCGGCACCGACTCGCCCGTATCGCGGCAGTTTAACGACGGGCACTCGATCACGCATGTGTGCCCGACCGTGGGAACGGTGGCGCGCGGATTTGTGCGCGGCACGGAGGCGGATCATGTTGATTTTAGCGTCGGCGAAATCCTGGTGAGCAACGAAGACGCAAGTGATCATCGCCAATTGGTATGGGAAGGTTTCGCCGGCAACGCGCAGCGCGACGAATATACAACCTATCTTTTCTTTTACGATACGATTCATTCACCCGCCGATAAATCTCTGCTCGCATTGTTCGAGCGGTATTTCGAGTCGCTTCCGAGCTACAAGCGCACGGGCGCGCAGTGGCGGGTTACAAAGCCCGTGTTCGGCTACACACCTAACTTTAATCACCACGGGTGGGGGGGGCGCAAGCGCATCGCCGATGACCGCGTAATGCTGATCGGCGATACTTCCGGACTGCCGATTCCGCTCACCTTCTGCGGCTTCGGCTCGCATCTGCGCAATCTCAAACGCATGACGCATCTAACAGATCTTGCGCTCGCCGCTGACTTGCTGGACGTCTCATCGCTCTCTGAAATTAGCGCCTTCGAAGGGCGCGTCGCGCAGATGGCGGGCCTCGCGGAATTTATGCGACCAACGCCGAAGAGCCCGCCGGCGGCCGTCAACGAAACGCTCAATGCAGTGATGGCCGCGCTCCATAGCCTTGACGAGCGCGTGCGACGCGAACTCTTTCAAGACCGCCTGACCTTCAACGCGTTCAGGAACCTGCTGAGCCGCACGGCCAAGCTCTATCCACGCATCTTCCAACGCGTGCGCGAACATCTCGGCGCGCGCGGCACCATGTGGTGGCTCTTAGGCATTGCCGAAGCTGCTTTCAGCGAGCGGCGCGAGCGGGCAGCAACAGCCGTAGCTGAGACCACGGGGAGAGAAGAGGAAGCGGCGCAAAGGTTTGCGCGCCACCTCAAACTTTATAAGAGACGGCAGGGCATAGAATAAGGGCCGGCGGAGATCCTCGATTCTGGCCCGTGCAGGCTGCTCACTTTCGGCCTGTTTTTTTCACACCACCCTTTTTTCGGCCCGCTTTTTTCCCGGCCGTATTTTTATAGTGGATCCGGATGGTGCATTTACCGTTCACAGGCATAAATGCGAGCGATCCGGATTTACTGCTTCCCTCAATTTCCACGCGCGTAATTTTCTTATCGGTCTCCGGGTGGTAGTACGTGTGTTTTCCGTTGCGCTCGCGGCGGTCAAATCGCACATTGGACTCTATGGTGAGCGAACCGCCTTTGATTATCACGGTACCTCCGTTAGCCATGCCTAATTGCTCCTTCGGGGATGGATTTATTCATCTATAGAAAATTCTTCACCGAGTTGCTTACGATAGTGCTGCACATCCGGTCTGGTTAGATAGGTGTTGTAGTGTTCCGCCCCCCAGCTTTGTTGGAGATTTGAAAGCAGGTTAACGGCACGCGAGGCGTAATCATGTGCCTTCGCTTCATCGCCGGCCCGGCGGCCGGCACGCGCCGCGATCAGCAATGCTCGCCACTCCGAGTCTTGCTGCCCGGACCGCGCGAAGATTTCCTGCGCCCGCAGTGCATTTGATAATGCACCCTGCACGTCGCCGCCCTCAAGCATTGCCTCGGCAAGCGCGAGCCGCGCTTGGGAAAGCAGCCAAGGGCTGCCTATTTGCGTTGCCAACTCAACCGCCTCCTCACACGACAGCCTTCCTTCGTGCGGCGCACTGGAGAGGGCCTGTGCCAATCCGAGCGTGTACTTTGCCGTGATCGCATTGCCCCTGAACTGCGCCCCTGCTAAATCAAACGCTTTTTGACTTCTGACTTTAGCCTCTGTGAAGCGCCGTTCGCTCAGCGCCATGCGGGCAAGTACCAGATAGAACCAGGACGACAGCCTCTTGTTGTCGCCGCCAGGTCGCTCGGCAATGGCGGACACTTGGTTAAGCAACGCGCGTGCCTCTTCGTAGCGACCGAGTTGCCATAGTACATCGCCGCGGTTTGTTAATTGGTTCAGAATATCCGGTTGGCTTCCCAGTGACTTTGCTATGGCATAGCTCTCTTCGAAATGACCAAGCGCCTCGGGATATCGCTCCTGTTTAACTAATACGAGGCCGATCCCTTCATGGGAGAAAGCTACTTGTGACTGGTCTCCCACCTGTTCGGCGAGTTGAAGCTGCTGTTGAAATGCCTTGAGTGCGGCGTCGTAATCACCCTTTTCGATATTGGCGCGTGCCAACAGCCCCAGGGCCTGGGAAGACTCCTTACGAAAGCCCCCCTGCTGATAGAAGGGGAGCGCCTGCTCGATATAACGCACTGCTTCATCAGCATTGTTCTGCCGCTCGCGTAAGCTGCCGAGTGAAAGGAGCGCCCGCGCTTCATTGCGGCGCGCCTTGTGTCGCTGCGCCAGTTCAAGCGACTGCTTGAAATAGCTCTCGGCCTCGCTGTAATCGCCACTCATGAGAAACGTATTGCCGAGATCAACCAGACCACGCTCGGTGAAGTAATCTATGCCATTCGCACGTGCCAGGTCTACCGCCTCACGCGCATACTGCTGCGCTTGTGGCATGTTGCCTTCCCCGATCGCAATGTCGCCCAACTTTAACAGCGTTTTGACTTCTTGGTACTGGTTAGCAGTGGCGCGCGCCATATCCAGCGCGCGCCGCAACTCGGCGCGTGCTTCGGCTATCTTGCCCAACTGGTTGGAGAGAAAGCCTCGCTGGTAGAGCACTTCCGCCTGCCCTTCGACGTTGCCTAGCGTTCGATAGAGCGCCTCCGCTTTATTGAAGGCGGCAGCGGCGCTGGCCAAATCTAGTTGCCGTCCGTAAAGAATTCCCACACGCAGGAATGCCGCCGCATATTGCGGATCGCGGTTCGTCGCCTCCACATAGCTCTTGATCGCTTTTTTTACTTCTTCGGTATTCTCGTATGCGCGCCCCAGGTCAAGGTAAACTTCTGGCCGGTCCGGCGTGAGGCGAACGATCTCCCTATAGGCTTCGGTGGCACGCGCGAAGTCTCGCGTGACAGTAGCTGTAATGGCGTCGAGGTAGAGATTCTCCAGGCGCGGGTAGATCGTGCGGTCTGGTACCAACGCGGTAACGCGCAGCAATTCGTCCTTTGCCCGATCGGCATAATCCATCTCGATCCACGCTTCGGCCAGTCGCGCATGGGCCAAGGCAAATTTATCATCGACACCGACGGCCTGCTCCAGCGTGTTGCTCGCCCGGTAATACGCTCCTTCGCGCAGCGCGTCCGTCCCCTTGTTATACCAATTTTGTGCCTCAGGCGAGGCTCTATGGGGAGATGGTCGCCCCCAGCGCACCGTGGCCCAGACGGCGATTCCTGCGATTGCCAGCGCAATGAAGAAGAACCCGATGGAAAGCCGCGGCCTGCGCATCACATCCGACAGCGTCATCAGCGCGCTCGAACGCGCGATGCGCGACGCTACGGAGAGCCGCGCGATCCGCTGATTGTCATCGCGCAGCAGAGGGCGCGCCGCACGAAGGTCTGCGCTCATCTGCTCTGCGGATTGGTAGCGGTCCTCCGGTCTCTTCGCCAGGGCCTTTAACGTGATGCGGTCCAGTTCCCGCGGCACATGCGGATTGATCTGTGAGGGCGGCGGCGGATCAACATAAATGACCTGTGCCCCGATCTCGATCACACTCGTACCGGCAAAGGCCGGTCTGCCGGTAACGCACTCGTAAAGCAACGCGCCGAGGGCGAAGAGGTCGCTACGCGCGTCCACGGGCGCGCTTGTTGCTTGCTCCGGCGATAGGTACAAAGGAGTGCCGACCACCACATCGCTACGCGTGCGCGTCACGAGTAACGTCGGCGCATCCTGATCCGACGTAAAACCTTGCTCATCATTCAGTCGCTTGACCAGCCCGAAGTCGAGCACTTTGACCTGGCCGCGCTCACCCACGATGATGTTCGACGGCTTGATGTCCCGGTGAATGATTCCGCGCGCGTGAGCTTCGCTAAGAGCACCGGCCACAGATTCGACAATCTGCACGGCGCGCGCGATCGTCAACGCGCTCTCGTGCAAGAGGTCGTTGAGAGGTTTGCCGTTAACGAGCTCCATCACGATGAAAGGCTCGCCGGAGGAAGTTTCGCCGTAATCGTAGATGGCGGCGATGTTCGGGTGACTGAGAGCGGAAACGGCGCGCGCTTCCCGAAGGAAACGGGCGCGATAGTGGCGACCGTCGGCGGCGGCAGAGAGAAACTTAATGGCGACGCGCCGGCCGAGGTGAGTGTCTTCAGCAGTATAGACGACGCCCATTCCGCCCTCGCCGAGTTTTTCCAGGATGCGATAATGGGAGACGATCTGACCGATCACAAACCTTGGCCCCCTTCAACTATGAGATTGGAGGAAAAGAAGAAGTGATAAAAACAGCGTAGGTTACAAACGCGCGTTATCCAACCGGGATTTGAAATTAGCGTCACGGTGCGTGCACATTCTGCGCTAAAGCCAACCAGAATTCAAGACTGCTCTCATATTGCATCGGTGCGGTTTATTATAGAGGAATAGGGGCGAAATGCGTCGCTAAACGGATCGAGCGTATCGACGCGTAACAGTCTTTTCCTCTCGTCAAACAAAGAATCCGCGCTTGATTGTTCGATGCCGCCCGCAAATTCATCGCTGTTTTCGTCACGCGCCGCCTGTCAGCGCGGTTCTCGCTCCCCGCGCGAGCTCCGCCGCTTCATCCCTAGTCACCCCGCGTGCGGTGAGATGGCCCATCTTTCGCCCGGGCCGGGGCTGGCGCTTGCCGTAGAGATGGAGCTTGACGGATGGGAAGGCGCAAGCCGCGAGCCAGTCAGGCTCGCCTCGCTCCCAGAGGTCGCCGAGCAGGTTGACCATCGCCGCCGGGGCGAGCAGGTCCGTCGCCCCGAGCGGCAATCCGCACACGGCGCGCAATTGCTGCTCGAACTGGCTCGTCACACAGGCATCGATAGTGAAGTGACCGGAATTGTGCGGTCGCGGGGCGAGTTCGTTGACGTAGAGCGTCCCGTCGCGCCCAACAAAAAACTCCACACAAAGCACACCGACGACGTCGAGCCGTTCGAGTAAACTCTCCGCGATCTCCGTCGCCGTCCGTTCAACCTCCGGAGATACAGCGGCAGGCGCCATCGAACAATCCAGGATGTGGTTGAGATGAACGTTTTCGATGACGCCGTAGTTAACCTTCGACCCGTCGAGACCGCGCGCGGCCACCACCGAGACTTCGCGCTCGAAATCTACGAATGCTTCGAGGATCGCCTCCTGACCGCCGAGCGCATTAAATGCCTTCTCACATTCATCCGGCGAGACGATCTTGCTCTGGCCCTTGCCGTCGTATCCAAAGCCTGCGGTCTTGAGAACGGCAGGCAGCCCGAGATCATCAATGCCGGCGCGCAGTTCTGCGAGAGAGCGGATCTGGCGAAACGGTGTCACGGGAAATCCGGCATGGGCCAGAAATGTCTTCTCACGTATGCGATGCTGCGTCGTGTAGAGGACGAAACCGCTGGGCCACACCGGTACCAACTCGGCGACAGCTTCGACGGTTGCGACCGGAATATTTTCAAACTCGAATGTGACAACGTGCACACCGCGAGCGAAGGCACGCACGGCGTCCAGATCGTCATACGAGGCGGTGATTTCAAGGTCGGAGACCTGACCGGTCGGGGTGTCAGTTTCGGGCGAGAAGGTATGGACCATGTAACCCATCCGACGCGCGGCCATGGCGAACATGCGTCCGAGTTGGCCGCTGCCGAGCACGCCGATGGTCCCGCCGGGCAGAATGTTCACTGGAGCGTCGCCTCGCGGACTTGTCGTTCCTGCTCGGCACGGAAACGCCGCAGCCTCCCGCGCAGATCAGGTCGTGTGTGAGCAAGGATCGCGATGGCGAGCAGCGCGGCGTTGGTCGCGCCCGCCTGTCCGATGGCGAGCGTCCCGACGGGCACGCCCGCAGGCATCTGCACAATCGAAAGAAGCGAGTCCAAGCCTTTAAGCGCTTTGCTTTGCACCGGCACGCCGAGCACGGGAATGAGTGTTTGTGCGGCGACCATGCCGGGCAGGTGCGCCGCGCCCCCCGCGCCGGCGATGATCACCTCGATACCGCGTGCCTCGGCGCCCGCCGCAAACTCGGCCATCCAGGCCGGCGTGCGGTGCGCCGAAACAACGCGGCACTCATGCGAAACACCGAACTGCGTCAGCGTTTCGTCGGCGTAGCGCATCGTCTCCCAGTCCGACTTGCTTCCCATGATCACGGCTACCAGAGGAGGCTCGGACTCATCACTTTGCATCTCGCTTTTTCTCCCTGGTTGCCCCGGTCGCCCCCTCCCCGCGTCTCTCCGGTTCACTCCCCCTGGCTGAGCGAGTAGCCCGGCTGGCCGTCGAAATTGCACAGGTTTTCCGTCTTGATGAAATCGTATCCGGCGTCCGCGACGCGCTGAAGCAAGGCAATGATCTGCGCATGCGAGACGATCGCGCCATCGTTTCTGGACATGAAGCGACAGCGCCAGTGGTCTGAGTAGAATGTTTCAGGGAGCCCGCCGGGATAAGCCCTCACACCGCGATTGCTAATCAGGACCAGCTTGAGATCATCGCCGCTTAATCGCTCCATGGCGGCTCCCAACTGATCTGCCGAACCTTCTCGCCAGTCCAGGAAAACGTCGACGCCGATCGTGTCTTTCTTGGCCGCCGCTCTCGTGCTCTCCGGTTTGCCCGTGATCGCTTCGCCGCTGCTTTTTTTGTAACTGACGGGCTTGAGCGTCTGCGGCGACCGGCCCAGGCGCTCGACGACGGCTTGAGCGAACTCGCGCGTGCCGACCTTCTGGCGGCTCACGCCCTCCCGGTAAATATCGTAAGTGTGAACGCCGTCCTCAACGGTGCGAAGCCACGCGTTGTGCACACGCTCTGCAATATCAGACTGTCCGATGTGAACGAGCATCATCACCGCGCCGAGCAGCAGTCCCGACGGGTTGGCGAGATTCTGACCGGCGCGCCGCGGGGCCGAGCCGTGGATGGCTTCGAACATCGCGACGCGCTCGCCGATGTTGGCGGAACCGGCGAGACCCACCGAGCCGGCGATCTGCGCCGCCACATCAGAGAGAATATCGCCGTAAAGGTTTGGCATCACTACTACGTCGAAAGCTTCGGGCGTGTCCGCGAGTTTGGCCGCGCCGATGTCGACGATCCAGTGCTCATTCGTAACGTCTGGGTACTCTTTGGCGGTCTCGTCGAAGACCTTGTGGAACAGGCCGTCGGTGATCTTCATGATATTGTCTTTGGTGAAACAGGTGACTTTCCTGCGGTTGTTGCGCCGCGCGTACTCAAAGGCGTAGCGGACGATCTTTTCCGTGCCGGGGCGCGAGATAAGCTTCAGACATTGTGTGACCTGATCCGTCTGGCGATGCTCAATGCCGGCGTATAAGTCCTCTTCATTCTCGCGAACGATAACCACATCCATGTTCGGGTGCTTCGTCTTCACAAACGGATAATAGGAAATACAAGGGCGGACGTTGGCATAAAGGCCGAGCGTCTTACGCACGGTAACGTTGAGGCTCTTGAAACCGCCCCCCTGCGGAGTCGTGATCGGAGCTTTGAGGAAGACTTTTGTGCGACGCAAAGATTCCCAGGCGCTCGGCTCGATCCCTGCGCTGTTCCCGGCCAGGTAAATCTTTTCGCCGATCTCGATGGTCTCAATCTCGATGCGCGCGCCGGCCTCTTTAAGGATGTGGAGCGTCGCCTCCATAATCTCCGGCCCGATCCCATCACCGTGCGCGACTGTAATAGGAACACTATTTGGCATGACTCCAGGGGTGCCTTTCTATAAAGTTATGCGTCGGTTTGAGCCCCAGGAGGATACAGCAATCGGCGGTCGATTTCTACACCCCGTCACTTAAGTTAATGTTCGGGCGCCTAAATTGTGAAGCAAAAAGAACCGCCCGACCAAGCGGACGGGCGGCAGTGCTGTTCTATTTAAGGAGGGAGCGCGGCTCTCAGTTACTCAGTGGCAAGTTCCTTTGCCCGTCAGATTACAAAGGGCCGTATAGAGCCATATCGAGATCAAAATAAACCAGATCAATGGGGTCGCAGTTGCGATCCACGGGATGATCTTGACCTCTATTCTGCGCCTGATTTTCTCTATTGAGCCGACTTCATTCTCTCGATAAATCTTCGTATCTACTATTTGTTGCATGGCGTATGAATGTTCTAACATTAAATATCACTCCCTGATGGCCTAGCTGCACTGTCAAGTAAATGACGCTGGTGTCATTAGTACTTCCAAAATTCCGACGATTACCCGCGCTTTAATGAGGTAGTAGTCTTTTAGCTCTTGGACCTTGTGATCCCGAATTTTTCAGAATTTACGGCTCAAGCACTGGGTCAAAAAAAATTGTTATTCGGGTAGAGCTTTCTGATCCCTCGGGCGGGCGCCCGCGGAAGTGGCAGTCGCAGCAAATCGGGTGCCATATCTGATGCTGTACAAGCCGGAACCACCTCAGCCGTAGAGCGTACCTATCTGTCAAAAGTGTAAAGGCGGAGCAAACCATTTCTTGCGTGCCTTCGTAAGCTTTTGATATATTCAAAACTGCCATTACTCATTCGGCAAAGAGCGCGCTTCAGTCGCTCGGGGAAGGATACATCCCATGCAAAATAAGAACGAGGGGCGGCGGCGGGAGGGGGCGGACGTTTCAACTCGCCTCACCTATCTGCTCGTCGGCGGTGGCATCGGCGCGATTCTTGCGTTGCTGTTTGCCCCAAAATCGGGTCAGGAACTACGCGGCGACATCGCCGACGCGACGCGCAAAGGCATCGACCGCACGCGCGAAACGGCGACCCAACTCGGGTCAAAGGCGGGGGAGTATTATGAAGCGACGCGCGACCGTGCCTCCGAACTCTACGCCGTCGCCGCAGACAAAGCGGGCGATCTTGCCACTGCCGCGCGTGAAGCGGCGGCGCGCAAAACGGGCACCCTCTCCGCCGCGATTGAAGCAGGTAAGCAGGCTTATACTGAGGAGAAACGGCGAACGGAACTCTCCGGCGCGACTGAAGCCGCCCCGACCTACTACGAAGGCGAGAGGAAGAGCTGAGGTGATTGTGGTGAGAGAGAATGGCAGTTCAAATCTAATCTCTTTTAATCGCTGATCTAAAACCCTATGATCTCGCTGGCCTTGCAGATGAATGCGGACAATCCAATGTTCTGGGTGATGATAATGACGGTAATTATCGCCGCCTCGTTCATTGTGATTGCCATCGCAATGGTCGCAATCGCTGTATTCGTGAGTCGGGCCGTCAAGACGATTAATCGCCTGGAAACGCGCGTCGAGCCGCTGGTACAGAAGGTTACGGTCTTGAGCGAGCAGGGCAGGCAAATTGCGGCGCAGGGCAAAGAGATTGCAGAACAGTTTAATGTGATATCGGGTCATCTATCGACGGCGACGATGCACTTCTCCGACTCGCTCGCGCTCATTAAAGAGGAAGTGCGCGAGTTGAAGGTGCTCGTGGGCGAGACGGCGGTGACGGCGCGCGACAAAGTGGCGCTCGTCGGTCGTACGATAGATCAGACGCACATGCAAGTCTCTACGACGACTGAGTTTATCCGCTCGAAGGTGATCGAACCGGCGCGTGAACTCGCCGCGATTATGGCCGGCGTTCGCCGCGGCCTTGAAGTTCTGCTCGCCCCCGCGCCGAAGCCCATTAATCAGACCTACGCAGACGAGGAGATGTTTATCGGTTAAGACCGCTCTTATCAGAGCCCGATCAGCCCGAGCCAGCGCCTCCGAGAGCAGCATGGTTCGGGCCTTCATTTTTATTAGCAAATCGTTAACCTGTCAGAACATGCACCCATGTTGCTTTGGCGCGCAAACGCTTCTGCTGTTACTATTATTAATTCTTGAACCGATGCGCCGTTCATTAAGCAGACGGCCGGCGGTGCGCTACATGGAAAGCGAACTACGCTATGTCTACGGAAACTCCGCTTGATCTAAAGAAGACCGTTAATTTGCCAAAGACTGGCTTTGCGCAGAAAGCCAACCTCGCGCAATCAGAACCTGCCCGCCTTAAAAAATGGGCGGAGCTTGGGCTTTACGCGATGATCCGTCGCGCGCGTGAGGGCGCGGAAAAGTTCATCCTTCATGACGGCCCGCCCTACGCCAACGCGGACATACACATCGGTACGGCGCTTAACAAGATTCTCAAGGACATCGTCGTCAAATCGCGCACGATGATGAATTATGACGCGCCCTATGTTCCGGGCTATGACTGTCACGGGCTACCCATCGAGTTGTACGTTGATAAAAAACTTGGCGCTAAGAAGGCAAACATGCCTGCCGTTAGCGTGCGTCGCGCCTGCCGCGATCATGCGACGGCGGCTTTAAAGAGCCAGACGCGCGACTTTCAACGGCTCGGCATACTCGGCCAGTGGGACGATCCGTATCTCACGATGTCGAACTCTTATGAAGCGGAGACGGCGCGACTGTTAGGTCGCTTCATCGAGCGCGGCTACGTTTACAAGGGGGCGCGCCCCGTCTACTGGTGTATACACGACCAGACGGCGCTCGCCGAAGCCGAAGTCGAGTATAGGCAACACACCAGCCCTTCCGTTTATGTGAAGTTTCCGCTCGTCAGCGATCCGGCGAGGATAGATGAGGTGCTGGCAGGCCGCACGGTTTTCTTCCTCATTTGGACCACGACGCCCTGGACGCTGCCCGCAAACCTCGGAATCGCCGTCAACCCTGATTTCGAGTATGCGGCCGTCGAGAACGGCGAAGAGGTCTACATTATAGCCAGTGAGCTCGCCGGCGCCGTCGCGATGAAGTGCGACTTCGGCGAGCGCGAGGCCGATGGTGAACGCAGCGCGCCGACCGTGCTGGCGCGATTTCCCGGGGCGAAGCTTGATCGGTTGGAGTGCCGCCACGCGTGGCTTGACCGCCCGTCGCTGGTCATGCTCGGTGAGCACGTCACGCTCGGCGGCGAGGCTGATGCCGAAACCGAGCTCGACGTGAGGGAGGCGCGCGATAAGCAGGTGACGGGCAAAGCCGGCACGGGCTGCGTTCACACCGCGCCCGGCCACGGCCACGACGACTTCGTCATTGGCAGGCGATACGGCCTGGAGATTTACTGCCCGGTGGACAATGCCGGGCGCTTCACCGCGGATGTCGAGCATTTCGCGGGCGAGCGCGTCTTTGACGCAAATCCAAAGATCGTCGAGTTTATGCGTGAGCGGGGCGCGCTCCTCTTTACCGAAGAGTACAAGCATCGCTATCCGCATTGCTGGCGCTGCCACAATCCGGTCATCTTTCGCGCCACCCCGCAGTGGTTCATCTCAATGGACCGGGCCGCGGGAGCCGGGGAAGTTGAGAAGGACGAAGACGGGCGCGACCGGACTAACTTCACGGATAATTTTACGGACAACTCAATTGGGGGCGAGTCACTGCGCGCGAGTGCCCTGCGCGAGATCGAGCGTGTCGAGTGGATCCCGGCGTGGGGCGAAGATCGCATGCGCAACATGCTGAAAGCGCGGCCTGATTGGTGCGTCTCGCGCCAGCGCGTGTGGGGCGTGCCGATCCCCGTCTTCTACTGTAAGAGTTGCCATGAGCCGGTCGCCGATCCGTCCGTCATCAATCACGTCGCCGACATTTTCGAGCGCGAGTCGGCGGACGCGTGGTATGCGCGGGAGGCGCGGGAACTTCTACCTGAAGGATTTAAATGCGCCAAGTGCGGGGGCAGCGATTGGGCCAAAGAGACGGACATTCTCGACGTCTGGTTTGACAGTGGCTCATCTTCCACCGCCGTGCTCGAAAGTCGGCCGGAGCTTCGCTGGCCCGCTGACATGTACCTCGAAGGCGGCGACCAGTACCGCGGCTGGTTCAACTCGTCGCTGATGGTCGGGCTTGCCGCGCATGACGCCGCACCTTATAAAACGGTATTGACGCACGGCTGGGTGGTTGACGGTCAGGGCAAGGCGATGCACAAGTCCACAGGCAATGCCATTTACCCGAGCGAGGTCATCGAGCAGTCGGGCGCGGAAATCCTACGCTTGTGGGCCGCATCGAGCGACTATCACGAAGACATGCGTGCTTCGACCGAGATATTGCAGCGCATCTCGGACGCCTATCGCAAGCTACGCAATACGGCTCGTTTTGCCCTCGGCAACCTTAACGGCTTCGACCCGGCACGCGATAGCGTTCCTCAAGAGGAGATGGAAGAGATAGACCGCTGGGCGCTGGAAGAACTCTACAATGTAATAGCGCTCGCGCGGCGTGAGGGGTATGAGAAGTACCAGTTTCACACTGTCTACCACACACTATACCATTTCTGCACGGTGACACTGTCGGCCCGTTATTTCGATATCATTAAGGATCGGCTGTACACCTCCGCGCCGCGAAATCAGAAGCGACGTTCGGCACAAACTGCGCTCTACAAAATCGCCGAAGGGCTGGCACAGCTACTCGCTCCAATTCTCGTATTCACCGCGGATGAAATCTGGGAGAACTTACCTGTATCAAGCGACGGAAGGACGCGGCCCGTGTCGGTTCACCTCGCAGAATTTCCGGAAGTTAATGAGAGGCGCGACGAAGAACTTCTCGCGCGCTGGGAACGATTGTTTAGGCTCCGCGATCAAGTTTTGGTTAAGCTTGAGGAGGCACGAGTCGAAAAGCGCATCGGTGGGTCACTCGAAGCGCGTGTAATCATCATGCCTGGCGCGCTCGGCAAAGACCGGGAACTGCTCGAACGCTACTTAGATCAACTGCGCTATATTTTCATCGTCTCTCAGGTAGAGATTGGGGCGGCGGTTGATCATACGACACCCACCCGAGTGAGGATTGAGCGTGCCAGAGGCGAAAAGTGCGAGCGATGCTGGAACTATTCGACGCGGGTTGGAGAATCGTCGCGCTACCCGACGGCGTGCGAGCGCTGCGTCGAGGCCCTGACTGAGATTGAAGGGGAGGAAGCCGCATGAATACGAATGCCCGGCGCATCGGGTGGCGCGCAGCCTACCTCTTCGCTGCTTTCGGCATCTATATGTCGGATCAGGCGAGCAAGGCATGGGCGGTTCGCGCGCTGCGCTTCGGTGAAGAAAAGAGAGTTATTGACGGGCTGCTCGCGTTTGTGTATGCCGAGAACTCTGGCATCGCGTTCGGCCAATTGCAGGACGGCGGCGCATTCGGCCGGTGGTTCTTTGCCATGCTGGCATCGTTGGCGGCCGCTGGCGTCCTCGCATATTTCTGGCGGACGCCGCGTGAGGAGGATCGCGTGCTTGGCGCGTGCGCGCTGCTACTCGCAGGCATCGCCGGTAATCTCACGGATCGAGTGCGGCTCGGCTACGTGATAGATTTCATACTCGTGCATTTTCATTCGTACCACTGGCCGACGTTTAACATGGCAGACGCCAGCATCTGCGCCGGAGCGTTGCTGCTTGCTTTCGATCTATTCTTCGAAAGTAAGCGAAAGCCGGTGCTCGGCGATCAGTCATAAGTGAAAAGCTGACGATCGGTCGCCGATTATTATTATGTATCCAGAGCTTTTTCACATCGGTAATTTCCCCATCAATACCTACGGCCTGCTGTTAGCGCTCGCGTTTCTCGCCGCACTGCTTATCGCGTCGCGGCTGGCGGGGCGCGACGGGCTTCCGCGCGAGCGCATCTACGATTTGGGATTGTGGATGCTTCTGGCGGCGCTCGTGGGCTCCAAACTTTTAATGTTGTGGACGGAGCCGGTTTACCGGAACCATCCGGCAGAACTGCTCTCGCTTGATTTCGTGCGCTCCGGCGGAGTCTTTTATGGCGGGTTCATCGGCGCGGTCGTCACAGGGTATTTTCTGATCCGCCGTTACGCATTGCCCTGGTGGAAGACGGCGGACGCTTTCGCGCCCGGCATCGCGCTGGGCCAGGCCATCGGGCGGCAGGGTTGTTTCGCCGCCGGCTGCTGCTGGGGCAAGCCGACGTCTTTGCCGTGGGGGGTGCGCTTCACGGAACTGGGCCACGAGATCACGGGCGTCCCCATCGATGCCAGGTTACATCCGACGCAGCTCTACGAGTCTTTTGCGACCCTCGCGCTCTTCTTTTTCCTGCTCTGGCTTCACCGCCGGAAGCATTTCAGCGGCCAGCTTATACTCTTATACGCAGCGCTCTATTCGTTGATACGCTTCTCCATTGAATTCGTCCGCGACGACCCGCGCGGCGACATCGCAGGCTTGACGACGCTGACAGGCCTTTCCACGTCACAACTGATCAGCCTGATTGTCGGACTTATTGCGACCATTATTCTCATCCTCCGCTGGCGCCGCGCCGCAACCGAGCCGTCAGAAAAAATCCTGCCGGCCGCAAAGGCTGAACGCGCTTGAGCGAGGGGCATTCCGAATTACGGCTCGAGGTGGCGAATCAAGCGGCTTTGACGCTCACGCTGCGCGTCGCGGCAGCGGAATCAGGCGCGCGTCTTGACGCGTACCTCGCGGCGCACGTCGCGGATTGGAGCCGGGCGAGAATTAAGCGGCTCATCGAAGACGGCGACGTGCTCGTCGGCGGCCACACGGCGAAGCCTTCCTACAAGCTGCGCCCGGATGACCGGATTGAAGTTGAGCTCACCGCGCCGCCGCCGGCCGTCTTTGCTCCCGAAAATATCCCCATCGAAGTGGTCTATGAAGATCCGGACCTCGTCGTGGTCAATAAGCCGGCCGGCCTCGTAGTCCACCCGGCGGCGGGCGTGGGTACGGGAACGCTCGCCAATGCGCTCGCGTACCACTTCCAGCAACTCTCGACACAGGGAGGCACGGCGCGTCCCGGCCTCGTGCACCGGCTCGACAAAGATACTTCCGGCCTCATTGTGGTGGCGAAAAACGAGGACGCGCATGAAAAGCTCGCCGATCAGTTTCGCACGCGTGAGGTTTTCAAATCCTACATCGCACTCGTTTACGGCCGCATCGAGCAGAATAGTGGGTGCATTGATCAGCCCATCGCGCGCGACCCGCGCCATCGCACGCGCATGGCCGTCGTGCGCGGAGGGCGCCCGGCACTCACTCTTTACCGCGTGCGGCGCCTTTACGAAAGGTTCACGCTGCTCGACGTAGAGATCAAGACCGGACGAACCCACCAGATCAGGGTGCATCTACAATGGTTGAAGCATCCTGTGGTCGGCGACACGCAATACAACGATGGCCGCGACAAAACGGTGCCGGACGGCCGGTTACGCGCGCGGATCGTGGCGCTCAATCGACAGTTTCTTCATGCAGAGCAACTGGGCTTTCGTCATCCACGCACAGGCGAACAGTTTCGCTTCACCGCGCCGCTCCCGCCCGCGCTAGCTCATCTACTTAAGGTCCTGGATGAGAATCAGAAGTAGTCTTGAAAGTGCCGGAGAGATCGCTGGATGAAGGAGATTTCGGGCAGGGCTCGCGGGCGGCTTTGAAGCTTTAGATAAGGCAGGAAATGCGCTTTTGAAATTAGATTGCTATACTGGTAGCCCCTAAGTCGCCTTGCAGGGCAACGAGCCTTCGCGCAAATAGCATCAAAATGTGGGCTCCGGATAAAGATTTCCGTCATTTTCACCCAGCGACAATTTCAGTAGGTTATGAGAACCACCTTTTTCTACTCTCTATTCATCACGGCACTCGCGTTGAGCGTATCGACGGCGCCGGGAAGAGCCGCGCTCGGGCAGGGAAAGCCGAAACAGCCTCAGCCAGCGCAACCGGCCCCCGCCGCGCAGAACCAGGAAAGAACGGAGCGGGTCAACATCCGCCTCGTTCGTCTTCCCGTGACGGTGCTTGATAAGAAGGGGCAGATCGTCTCAGGATTGACGACGAGCGATTTCCAGATCTTTGAAGACAAACAACCGCAGCAGATCGAATCCTTCTCGGACGAGCGACAGAACCCGCCGCTCTACGTCGGCGTACTGATGGACACATCTCCGTCTGTAGCCGGCAAGCTCAAGTTCGAGCAGGAGTCGGCGATGAACTTCATTTATACGGTGGTCAAGGCGCGCAAAGATCACGTTGCCTTCGTCACCTTTGACCACGAGATTACGCTGCGCCAGGATTTTACGGATAAACTCGACCTTCTCGACCGCGCTGTTTACAAAGTGAAAAAGCCCGGCGACAAAACATTGTTTTATGATGCGATCTGGCAATTCTGTGATGAGAAGATGCGTAGCGCCCCGGGGCGCCGCGTGATCGTGGCCATCACAGACGGCGACGACAGCAACTACAGCCGCGCCACGTTGCGCGACGCGATTGATATCGCGCAACGTACGGAAACAACCATCTTCGCTGTCTCGACCAAAGCGGGCTTCCTTGGCACGGTGCCCGGCGTCGAAGCGGGAACAGTGTCATCACGAATTGACCGCGATCTTCAGAAACTTTGCGAAGAGACGGGGGGCACAGCCTTCTTTACCGGCGACATGCTGGCGCTCGAACGCTCTTTCAACAAGATTTCCAAAGAGCTGCACTCGCAATATCTCATCACTTACAAGCCGACGAACGATCGTTATGACGGCAGTTTTCGGCGGATTGAAGTGCGGCTCACGGGCGGCCATGAAGGCTTAAAGGTACGAACCAGGCACGGCTATACGGCAGTCGCCGACAACGTTACGACGGCGCCGCGGTGATGGATGGGGGTACCGGGGGTAGTAAACAATTGCTCATTCCCGGCTCCCGATCCCGTTTTACGGATTAATACGGATGTTTTATCAAAAGCAGACTATGCGCTTTCTCACACTGGTGTTGTTGGCGTCACCGTTGTTTAATAGCTCGCTCGCCACCGGAGTACGCGCGCAAGCTCCGGCGAATCCGCCGGGCGCGAGCCGCTCGCGCCCGGCGGATGATTCCCCGCAGCAGACGCCTAAACCGCGGCCCGCCCCGAAAGAAAACGATGAGATACTTCCGGACGACGAGGTGCTCAAGGTTGAAACCAACCTGACCAACGTTCTGTTCACTGCCGCGGATAAACAGAAGCGCTTTGTGACGACGTTGCGCCGGGAAGATGTGCGCATTCTCGAAGACGGGCAGCCGCAGGAAATCTTCACCTTTGCGCGCCAGGTGGATCTTCCACTCTCGATTGCTATTATGGTTGATACAAGCGCTTCAGAAGAGCGAACGCTGCCGATTGAGAAGGATGCGGCCAAAGCTTTCATTGATGCAGTGATCCGTCCTGAGAAAGACGAAGCTGCGGTCGTCTCTTTCACCGGTGAGGCGACGCTGGAACAGGGACTGACGAGCAGCGTTGCGCGCCTGCGCCGCGCACTCGACCGTGTCGAGTTTGTGCCGCCTTCGGGTTACATCGGCAACGGTCAGGTCATCCCCGGTACGCCCCCGATATCGGATCAATCCCTTGCCGGTTCGACAGCCATCTGGGATTCTATCTGGATCACCGCCGATGAAGTGCTGTCGAACAGCTCCGACAAAACGCGCCGCGTGATTATCCTGCTCACCGACGGCGAGGATACCAGCAGTCACCTTAAGAAGCTGGGTGACGCGATTGATCGCGCCGTCAAAACCGACGTGGTGATTTACGCCATCGGCATCGGCGACCAGTACATGGGAGGCATCAACGAAGGTGTGCTGCGCAAGGTGTCAGAGCGGACAGGTGGACGCGCCTTCTTCCCGCGGAGTGAGAGGGATCTGCAGGCAGCTTTTGCGCAAATCCAGCTTGAGCTGCGCTCGCAGTACCTAATCGCATATTCGCCAACCAATAAGAATCGCGATGGCTCATACCGTCATGTACAGATCGAACTGGCGAACCCCGAACTACGCAAGGAAAACTTGCGCCTTTCCTACCGGCAGGGCTATTACGCCAAAACATCGGCCCCTACTAGCGCTCCTCTGCGAAGGAAATGAAGCGGCGAAGCTCTCGCGCCTACCCCCAAATGGCTGAGGTGAACCCGGAGCAGGCGAAAACTCATGCTGATGTTTGGGTGAACATCAGTCCTGCCCTGCCTTACCTGCAATTCACCTGGGTAGACAGTGCTGGGAAACATTCGGCGGCCGGAGAGAGATGAGGAAATAATCCGTATTTCCTTGATGTTTAACACCTGAATCAGATGGATAGTAGACCGGGCGCTGTTTTTTGCTTGATGTTTTAAGAGGTACCGCGTAATTTCAGTGATAAAGTGAATACCCCCACACTAAGATTCGGAACATTCCGTGCCAGACCTTTATGCATTATCACCTGATTGGAATCTGCGGAACGGCGATGGCTTCGCTCGCGGGGATGCTTCAGGCGCGCGGGCATCGCGTGACCGGGTCGGATGAGAACGTCTATCCGCCAATGTCAACGATGCTCGAATCACTTGGGATTCCCATCATGCATGGCTACCAGCCGGCGCATCTCAGCCCTGCGCCGGATTGCGTCGTCATCGGCAACGCCATCCCGCGCGGCAACCCGGAAGTGGAAGAGACCTTAAACCGCAAGCTTCTCTACCGCTCGCAGGCGGAAGTCGTCAAAGAAGAGTTCATACGCGGGAGACATTCGCTCGTGGTGGCCGGAACGCACGGCAAGACCACGACGAGCAGCATCGCCGCGTGGGTCATGGATCGGGGTGGCCTTAACCCCGGCTTTCTGGTCGGCGGAGTCGTACAGAATTTCGGCGTCAGCTTTCGCGTCACGGACAGCGACTATTTCATCGTCGAAGGCGATGAGTACGACACGGCCTATTTCGACAAGGGCCCAAAGTTCATGCACTACCTGCCGGAAACAGCCATCGTCGGCAACATCGAATTCGATCACGCTGACATCTACCCGGACCTGGCCTCCGTCAAACTCGCCTTCCGGCGCTTGATGAACTTGGTACCCGGCAACGGCCGTCTCCTGGCCGGGTGGGATAGTCCGCATGTGCGCGAAGTCGTGGCGGAGATGGGCCAGCGGCTTTACACGCGGCTCGAAACCTTCGGCACCGGTGGAGAGGCCACATGGCAGGCGCGCGACATAAATTATGAGGGCGAGATGACCCGCTTCCGCGTTTTTCGCGAAGGGCATGCGTGGGCCGATTTTCAGACGCCGCTGATCGGCGAGTTCAACGTACGTAACTGCCTCGCGGTCATCGTCGCCGCCGACGCGTGGGGTGTCGAGCGCCAGGTAATCGGCGATGCTCTCGCCGGCTTCAAAAGCGTCCGGCGCCGCGCAGAGGTGCGTGGCTCGGAGCGCGGCGTCACGGTGATTGACGATTTTGCTCATCACCCGACGGCCGTTCGCGAAACACTCCGCGCATTGCGCGCCAAATATAAGGAGAGCCGTCTGATCGCTGTCTTCGAGCCTCGTTCATGGTCGTCACGTCTCGCAGTCTTCCAGCAAGATTATGCACGGGCCTTTACAGATGCCGATTACGTCGTCATTGCCGAGGTCTTCGACAGCCGCCGTGCCACCGAGAAAGGGCGCGTGCTCGATACAAATCGTCTGATTGAAGACATCGCCGCCGGAGGCAAACCGGCGTTCGCCCTAGCGGGTGCCGATGAAATTGTTCGCTACCTAACACCTGAGCTCCGTGCGGGCGACATCGTCGCCATCATGTCCAACGGTGGCTTCGATCAGATCCACGATAAGTTGCTCGACGCGTTAAAGAAGGCACAAGTAAAAGGTAAAGCCTAACGCTATTATTTGCGCTCTTGATATTGTTGGGACGTTAGCCGTAAACGATGAGATCCATACTTGCTCTTTTTATCCTCGTCTTAGCTCCTCAAGTTATATCGGCCAGGCCCAAAATTCAGGGGTACGCTCAGCAAGGCTCAACGGTGACAACGGGCGGGACTGCTTCGAAAGGCACTGTGCTTAAGGTACCCACTGGCTGCCATCACGGTCTATCGGGCGGGTACGTTAAGTTTAGCCACTATTTTCGCTGATAATACAGGCCCAACCGCCAAGGCCAATCCTTTCACCTGCGATTCCGCAGGCTTCTATTACTTCTACGTCGATCCGGGCGTGTATGACATCCGTATCTCCCCTGCGGGGGGCGATCCTGCGCCCTTCACCGTCAGGGGGTAATCGCTTCTGATTCAACTTACGAATTGGACGCCTCGCAGTATCCCAGCTTGGCCGCCGCGGTGGCTGCCGCCGGTTCAGCCAACGCTATTCTTGACGTGTCCACGCCGTTGCCGGTGACCGCGGATCTGACCGTCCCTTCCAACGTCGTCCTCTTTCTCAAAGGCGCGGGCGCGCTCAATACTTCAGCGGGGGTGAATGTTAAGATCAATGCTCCGTTCAGCGCGCCCCAGATGAAACAGGTTTTTACCGGCGCAGGCACGGTCACATTCGGCGTGGGCAAAGTCAAAGAAGTCTTCGCAGAGTGGTGGGGAGCGGACGGCACGGGAGTAGTGGACAGTGCTTCGGCCATTAATGCGATGATCAGGGCGGTGCCTTCATTGTCTGGCATCGTTCAAAGACTCGTCGGGACATATAAGATCGGTTCTCAAATTATGGCATCAAACGTGGCGGGCATCTACATTCAACGACCATCATTGGCTCCGACACCGCATCAAGCATCATTGATGGAATCGACATCGATTTCAACACGGTGGCGGGAGCGTGCGGCGGTTTATCCTGCGACCAGAACAACGAGCAGCACAAGATCAGAAACGTCGAGGTTCGCGACCGCGCTAAGGCGGGGGTTTTTATTAACGGCTCGAACAGTAATTGGAACCAGATCGAGGACTGCTCTTTTGACGGCACCGGTCTATATGCTATTGAGACCGGTACCGCGGGCGGAAATTTCAATGTGGTCAACAGTGTGCTCAACGCCGGTGACACCGACATTTTTTTGCAGGGCACCGCGCGCCACGCGATCACCGTCACGAGCGGTCACGCCGAGGATAATGCGAAGCTCATTCGCACGAATACGACCGCTAATTTAGCAGTCTTCTTCGCCAACTTTGAGAAGACCGGCTCCGCGCCTAACGCGGCAAACATAGACTTTCAATCCGCCGGCGGGGTACTCGGTTTCAGCAATTGCCAGATCGCTTTTAGCAATCCCGGGGCGAGCGTGTCGGTCGGCGATCCTACCGCGTGGTTATACATTCACAACGGCAGGTATCAATTCAACGGCGGGTATAGTATCAGGGGACATCTGGACGCCACGGGGATGTTCAACTCCGGCGACACCACGACGACCAACACGCAGCCCCGCTATCATTTCCGAACGGTCACCGCCGACACTACGACTGATGAAACCGATTCTGTTGTGATCTGCAATTCCACCAGGGCAATCACCGTCACCCTGCATACTACAAACGCGCCGTCCGAAGGGAAGCCTGTGAGCGTCTATAACAACGGGGCCGGGACTTGCGCGGTGACGGCCGGTGGCAGCGGGATCGGCGGCGGCAACGTCGTTCTGGCTCACGGTCACGCCGCGCAGTTTGCGTGGAACGGCAACCCTACGATCGGCAATTTCTGGTGGGTGCTGAGTAAATATTAGAGGGGTCTTGCCGGCCGGTAAGGAGCAGGAACTTCTCTTTTGAGCCGCTCCGCGCCCACCACGGTGGCAGAGGGTAACGCGGCTACCCGGTCGTGGCGAAGAGTTTCTAAGGATCGACTGTTGAGGCAGGGCTATGTCCTAGCCCACCTTCTCGCTCGGGAACTCCACAGAATCCGCACCCTCCTCCACACTTTAAGGAAACATTTGTAACGTTGTCGCAGTCTGCGACGAGTAGAAGTTTTACCTCGCCAGCGGGCGCAGGAGGTTGGCGCGCATAGTGAAAAACTTTTCGATGTTCGAGCAAGCTCTGAAGATCGCAAAGTCTTCTCAGATAGAAGATTTGGGTCACGTCACTTACATCTCGCGGCGTGACTTCGACGAGCGCGAAACATTCTGTTTTCGAGCGCAGGTTCCGTGTCTGGAATATGTCAGCCTGTTAATTGAAAATGCGCTGCTGCTCAGGACCAACCGGGCGGGCAGAATATACGCCGGCTTTGAGAAATTCTCGCGGATGGAAGGCGTCATTGACCGCTACCTGCGCATCGCCGACCTGTCTGAGCGCGTGTATGTTTTCGGCGAGCCCGATTGGAGGCCGCCGCGCCATCCGAACATGAAGCTGGTCGCAATCGGTGGTGGGATCAAGCTGGCCCGCGAGTGGTTTGTCATTGCCGACTCGACGACGCTGCGTGTCGCCCTCGTGGCCGTTGACGAGGGCGGATTCGACAATCCTGCCCTTGAAGAACGAGAGTTCTGCGCCTTCAAATCGAGCAATCCGAAGATCGTCGCACAATTGGCGGCGGTGGCCGAGAATTTGATCGATTCCCTGCTCGCCACCTGACCCGCGCTAAAAATTCCTGCAACGTCCGATCGGACGTCCAGCCTCTTCAATTCTTAGTAATTTGCCGCTTCGTTAGTGAAGAAGCTTGTGTTCTAAATCTGAGTCGGATAGACTTCGCGCCCAAACCAGCTGCCGATTACCGAATACTGTTTTATGACATTACTTGAGCGTTTACGCCAGCGAGCCGCCGCCGACCTTCAACATATCGTCCTGCCGGAGGGTGAAGATTTTCGAGCGATTATCGCCGCGGGCATCTGCGCTGGTCAGCGCATTGCGCGCGTCACGTTGCTCGGTGACGTCGAGAAGATTCGCGCCGCGGCCGGGCGTGAAGGCGTAAGCTTAAGCGGGGTTGAAATCATAGATCACCGGCGCGCCGCAGATTTCGAGAAGATGGCCGCGCTTTATCATGAATTGCGCCGCGCCAAAGGTGTCATGGCAGACGAGGCGCGGGCGAGTGTCCAAGACCCGCTCTATTACGGCAATCTAATGGTACGCACGGGGCGGGCGGATGGCTCGGTCGCGGGCGCAACAAACACCACCTCTCATACCGTGCGCGCCGCGCTTCACTGTATCGGTGTGCGCCCGGGATTCAAGCTCGTTTCAAGCTTCTTCGTCATGGCGCTTCAGGGCCAAAAGTTCGGCCATGAGGGCGCGCTCATTTACGCCGATTGCGGCGTCGTGGTCGAACCTTCGGCATCAGAGCTGGCGGAGATTGCCATCGCTTCCGCCGAGTCTTGCCGCGCCCTACTCGACACAGAACCGCGCATCGCCATGCTTTCGTTCTCGACCAAAGGCAGCGCGTCGCACCGGCTCGTCGACAAAGTGGTTGAGGCTACGCGGACGGTGCGCGCGCGCGCGCCCGGGTTGGAGATTGACGGCGAGCTGCAAGCCGATGCGGCGTTAGTTCCGGCGGTTGCGCAATCGAAAGCTCCCGGCTCAAGCGTCGCCGGGCGGGCCAACGTGCTTATCTTCCCTGACCTGCAAGCGGGCAATATTGCTTACAAACTAACCGAACGGCTGGCCGGCGCAACTGCCATCGGCCCGATTCTTCAGGGTCTCAATAAACCGGCCAATGACCTGTCGCGCGGCTGCAAAGCGGAGGACATTGTTGACGCCGTCGCGATCACGGCCGTGCAGGCGCAAGCGCTCAAAAGGGGGCGCTGAAAAACTTAACGGGCAACTCGCAGCCTGCTTTCGGCGCATCAAAGAGACTGATTACCCGACGTCCTGCGCCGTAGAGGTTTTGCTCTTGTTGTCAAACTTTATACTCCCGCACGTCGTTGCTACGGTTCTGATATTCGCTGCCGCTCCACGCCTCATCGCGCAAGTGACTGCGCAGTCGCCCGCTCCTGCTTCTTCTCCGAAGCCGGTTCAGACGCAACACGAAGAGCAAGAGCCGGTTAAAGTCTTTACCGAGGAGGTGCGGCTCCCTGTATTCGCTTATGACGGGCAGGGGCGGTTCGATCCGACCGTTGAGCTGGAAGATATTCTTGTACATGAAGACGGCATCCAGCAGAAAATCAGGAGCGTGCGCCGTATTCCGCCGAACGTTTTACTGCTTCTCGACACGGGTAGTCAGATGACTCTGGCAAAAAGCACTAATACGACGCGCGCCATAGCCCTGCATTTGCTCGCAAGCTTGCGCGCGGATGATCAGGTGGCAGTCATGCAGTTCGGTGACCGTGTAGAGTTGTTGCAAGGCTGGACGGAAAATGCCGAGATGATCAGGGGCGTGCTTAAAACCAAGCTTCATTCGGGCAGGCGTGGGGGACTTCTTTCCGAGGCTTTGATCGCCGCAGCGGACGAGTTAAAAGAGAGGCCCGCCGGAAGCCGTCACATAGTTCTGATCACGGACGGGGTGGAGGCGCCTGGCGGTAAAGTCAGGTCGGAAGAGGCCGTCAAGAAATTAATGGCGGCGCAAGCCACCGTGCATATCATCAGCTATACGACCCTTGTGCGTCAGGCGATAGAGCAGCGGCACGGAAGGATAGCGCAGGGCGGTACCGGCCGGCAGAAAGATGCGACCGTTGGCGGTGATCCGACCATGCCGCCCGGGGCGACGCGAAACCCCTCTTTCACCCTGGGGAGGATTGATCTGGATCGAGAAATGCGGCGGCACTATAAGAAATATGGTGAGGAGACAAGGGAAAGTGAGCGGCGGCTGACAACACTCGCGGAAGAAACTGGCGGCCGCATCTTATTGCCAAAATCTACCGAAGAGATGATTAAGCAGGGCGATGAGGTCGCGCGCGATATTGGCTCACAGTATGTCGTCACTTACACGCCCAAGCGTCCGCTCGAGTCTGCCGTGCCCGGAGAGTACCGGCGAGTTGATGTGACATCGCGCCGCGCCGGACTTTACTTACGCACGCGCCACGGCTACATCGTGACACCTACGGCGCAATGATTCCATTCCGCAGCGTAGACGTGGCAGACTCGCGTGAGCCCCAGGTTTCACGTCGTGAAACTATGATGGTGATCGGAAAGGGGGATTAGCTTGCGAACGCGTCTATCCTTGATTGTGGCAGAGTGGTCACGGGGTGCGGCTTTTGGACCCTCTCTTCTTCTAGCATCAACGAGCGGCGGCGTAAATCTTCCCAGTCCTGAGGCGGGACTCGATGGAAGGCTTCGACAATCTGCGGGTCGAAATGCTGACCGGCGCACCTGTCCAGCTCAGCGGCGGCGGCTTCGTAGGGCTTGCCCGCACGATACACGCGATCACTGGTGATTGCGTCAAAGGCGTCTGCCACCGCAAAGATGCGGGCGTTCAGGTCGATTTCTTCCCCGCGCAGTCCCAGCGGGTAGCCCGAGCCGTCCCATTTCTCGTGGTGCT
>CAYLJO010000034.1:16518-39084 GCA_964383905.1 uncultured Blastocatellaceae bacterium | reverse complement strand
AAACACTGTTAGAATAAGTAGCAGAATAAGTAGCGGGCGGGAAAAATGGCGACAAAACCACGCCGGAATTTTGTGTGTGAATGTGTGTGCGAAGTAAAACGGGCGCTACGAAAGCGCCCGTAACTTATTGAAAATAATGATGCACCCGGAAGGACTCGAACCTTCGGCCTTTTGATTCGAAGTCAAACGCTCTATCCAACTGAGCTACGGGTGCGTAGCTACTGTCCGCACAGTATTACATAGCGTGGAGAAGACCTTCAAATGTCACTCGCTTTGATTTAACCCTTCGGCGCAGCCGGCGTTGCAGCGCTCTTCGGCGCGGCGGCGCCACCTTGAAGGTCATGCCGGATAAAACGCACAAGATCGTTGATCTGATCGGGCGTTAATTTAGTCTTGAACGGCGGCATCCCATCGCCGCCATTCGTAATCTGCCTGACTAACTTTTCGTCCGGGTGTCCGAGCGCGTGGCCTTCTCTGAGGGACGGAACTTTGAGCTTCTTCTTTCCGACGTCCACGATGCCGCCCTCGCCATTTGGACCATGACATGCGGCGCATTTCTGTGAAAAGGTCTCGCGCGCGGATGCCAGCTCGTCGGCCGGCGAAGGCTGAGTGCTTGGTTTTTGTAGCGGGGACGCGGCCGGGGATGGCTGCGCGCCGGTGCTTGATGTGTTGGTTGTGTTTGTCGTGTCGGTGCAGGCAGTGACGAAAAGAGCGACGGCGGCGGCAATCATCGCAAGCCTGATAAGTTTCATCCGTGTGGTACTCCGAAGCAGAATGTGAAAGCCTGACAGACCTACCGTCAAGCGAAAAAAAGCGACGCGAGTATAGACCATGAGCCGTCACTTTAAAAGAACCGATGTCGAGCTTCTATCAGTTGAGTGCCAGGTCAAAGACAATCACCGCTGAGGACGCCGCAGGAGCACAGAGGAATTAAAAGGGTTATTTGCCTTTCCTGAGCGAGGCGACCCATTCGGCGACCTCGCGCTTTTCGCCCTCCGAAAGCTTGTCGGCGTACGACTTCATTGGCGGGCGCAGACCATAGGAGGCCGGATCATTCATAATCGCAATAATATCTTCGACCGTCCGGTGCGGTTTGGCGGAAACACCGACGAGACGCGGAAAAACAGAGAAGCCCTGGCCGCGTGTGCCGTGGCAACTGGAGCAGTTTTTTGTGTAGGCATCGGGAGGTGACGCAGGCTGTGAAGATGACGTCCTGGCGGAGACAGGACCGGCGGGCGCTGTAGGTGAAGCGGAAGCCTGGGAATCCTTCCGAGTGGAATCAGCCGCCGTGCCTCCGGCGCCATTCGTTCCCGCGCCGGCCGAAGCTTGATCGTCATTTTCGACACGCAGCCGCAGCGGCGTAAATGGCTCGGCGCGGAAGACCGCTTCGTCTGCCGACTGCCGCGCCAGTTGCGCGCGGACGAGTGGGTCACGCACATCCTCCACGTAAGCGAGCGTGGTCATCACAGCGAGAAGCAGCCAGCCCAGCGCGAACAGCGCAATCCCGACGGTGCGGCGCGGGTGGGCCAGCGCTTTGCTTAAGGGCAACGCCTGAAGAAAAGGCAGGGCGGCCAGGGCGATCAGGATTAACCCGGGCAGAAGGATCGCGACCACCGAGGCGACGCGGCCCGGCAAGTACTTCAGCATCTGGAAGAGCCACAGGAATTGTGCGCCGGGACGCGGCAAAAAACCGGGCGTGGCGGTTTCCGCCGGGGGGCCGAGCGGGGCATAGAATTTCGACGCGTAAAGCGCCAGCGCGAGAAACACCAGCCCCGCGGCCACGGCGTTGCGCATCAACTGCTCGCGCGTCCACTCTCTTAGGTGCGGCATCTCTTCATCGCCGCGTGCCATGCTGCGATCGCGAAACACAAAGAGCCGCGCCGAAACCGCAACCAGTACCAGCATCGGCACGATGAGCGCGTGGACGGCGAAGAACCGTCCCAGCGTCAGCGTCGAAATCTCCGCGCCGCCCAGCAGCCAGTGCCGCGCCACGGGGCCCGCGAGCGGAAGGCTGCCCACGATCCCTTCGGCCATGCGCGTGCTGGCGAAGGCGCGCGCATCCCACGGCAGTGAGTATCCAGTAGCGCCCTCCGCGAGCACGAACGCGAGCAAGGCAACGCTCCCTACCCACGCGACGGGTTTGCGCCGGTAACTAGCCCGCCAGAACATTTGCGTGAGGTGCAGGACGAGGAAGAGCGTCAGCCACTGCGAGCCGTAATGGTGTAGCGAGCGAATCCATGACCCGGCGGGCAAGACTTTTTCGACGTACGCGACCGTGGCCTGCGCGGTCTCCGTATACGGGACGTAGTAAAAGGCGAGCAGCACGCCCGTGACGACCTGCAGCGCGAGCAGCATCGCCACAATGGCGGCCGTCGTGCGCGCCCATGCCGTGATGCCGCCCGCCGGCTCATCACTTAGCGAGTACTCGATGTCTTCAAGCGTCGTCCAGCGCGAGAGCCAACGTTCTCGCCGCGGCGCGCCCTTTTGTGCGTTGCCCACGCTCATTACTCGAGCACTACGCGCTCCTCTATGTTGTTGACGAAGGATTGATACTGAACCTGGAGCATCCCGCCTTGTTCGCGTGACGGGAGCGGATCGAGCCCGCGCCGCGCCGGGCCACCCAATCGCGCCCCGTCAGGGGCGAAGGAACTGTCGTGGCAGGGGCAGAAAAAACGGTTGGCATCTTCGCGCCACATCACGTTGCAACCCTCGTGCGGGCAGACGCTCGACAGCACGCGATGGTTCTGCTTCGGCAGGACGTAAACGAAGCGCTCTTCGATCGTGCTCGACCACCCGGCAGTATGCTCTACGTTGATGGTACGCATCACCGGCTTGTCGCCCCCGATCTGCGAGAGAGGCGCAACATTTATCCACCCGGCGGCGGCCGCCGCGGCCGTTGCCGTCGGGCGCAGGAAGCGAAAAGCGGAGGCTGCTACCCAGCCCGCGATACCCGCGAAGATGCCGAAAGGGACCAGGCGCAGAAAATCCCTGCGACTATTCCCCCTTTTTCCCGCGGGCGAACTCTGAACGGTTTTACTGTCGGGCATATGTAACTATGGACGGACGCAATAATGTATATGGCGAAACCCGAATAAACACTAAGACGGGTTGCAATCTGCCTGAGATCGCCGCAGAATATCTTTGGCTTCGGCGCACATATTATCCTAATCGAGTAATACTGTGCGACCCTGCTCTGTAATTCTCTAAAAGAGGTGAAGAAGCATGAGCCCTGACCAAGCACAAACCAACAACGCGTCTCGCGGCTCGCTGCGGTTAGCCCCACAGACTGAAGAGGCGGTGGCGCATAAGCCACGGTTGCCGCGCCAGTTTGTCAATTTCACTTTCTATAAAGCGCGCCCGGAATGGCGCATGCTCGATGAAAGCGAGCGGGAGCGCGCCAGGCAAGAGTTCCTCAACGCCTTTGAAGAGTTTCGCGGGGACCTTCTGATGCATACCTATTCGATTGTCGGCCTCCGGAGCAATGTGGATTTCATGATCTGGCGCATCGGCTACGCCCTTGATCTGATCCAGGAAATGACGGCGCGTCTCAACCGCACCGCGCTCAGCAAATACCTTGACGTGACCCAGTCCTTCCTCTCGATGACGAAGCGCTCAATGTATATCGACAAGGACAACCCCGAACACGTCGAAGACCGCCTGCACATCGTGCCCGGCAAATCGAAGTACCTCTTTGTCTACCCGTTCGTCAAAACGAGGGACTGGTATGCGCGCCCGCCGGAGCAGCGGCAGGAGATGATGGATGAGCACATCCGCATCGGCTCAAAATATCGTTCGGTCAAGCTGCATACGACCTACTCGTTCGGCCTCGACGACCAGGAGTTCGTCGTCGCCTTTGAGACGGACGAGCCGGCGGATTTCCTGGACCTCGTGCAGGAATTACGCGAGACGAAAGCCAGCTCCTTCACGCTGCGTGATACACCGATGTTCACCTGCCGCCAGCGCACGCTTGCTGAGTGTCTGGAGGCGCTCGGTTAGGCGCGGACGCGGAGACACGGCGACACGGAGACGCGGAGAGGAGGAATGCGGGGACGCTGGGACCGAGGCGATGGGGAATATTCGAGGCTACAAGGAGCTGCGTGTTTATCAGGCTGCAATGGATGCGGCCATGCGGATCTTCGATCTGACAAAGGGATTTCCTCCTGAAGAAAAGTCCTCGATGGTTGATCAGATGCGCCGTGCATCAAGGTCAGTGTGTGCCAATATCGCAGAAGCCTGGCGGAAACGGCGTTATCCGGCGAGCTTCGTGAGTAAACTCAGCGACGCGGAGAGCGAGGGCGAAGAGACTCGTGTTTGGCTTGAGTTTGCTTTCCGATGTGGTTACCTGTCAGGTGCGAATGCCGAAGAATTAGACACCGCGTATGACAATATCCTCGGCCAGTTGGTCCGAATGATTTCCAGCCCGGAGCAGTGGACAATCCGCCAGTAGGGGACAGGGCAGTAGCGAGACGCGGAGATGGGGAGACGCGGCGACGCGGCGATAAGACTGTTCGTTGCTTATCACGGCGTTTTCGTACCTCTCTAGTACTTTTGCTTCTCATCTCACCCTCTCTCTCTCGTGAACTTCAGTCCCCGCGTCTCCGCGTCCCCGCGTCTCCGCGTCCGTACATTGCGTCTCCGCGACAGTTCGAATATCTCTGGTACGAGGCCGAAAACATGCGCGGCCTCTCGACCGACGCGCGTCATGAGCCGGTCATCAACCCGTCATGGATGAATCTGTCGCGCGCTCAGGCTCCCGGCTGGGGGATCAACGGGCCGGGCGTCTCCGCCGAGTGGTCGCAGGGCGGCGAGAGCGAGTGGAACTCGGCTGCCGCCAGCGCGGATGAAACGCGCGCCTCGATCTTCCAGGAGATGGAAGTACCACGCGCGGGCCAGTACAAGGTCTGGGTGCGTTATGCGGACTGGGCAGGAAAGACCGAAAACTTCGTCGTGCATATTGAGCAGCAGGGGCGCAAGGTCTTCAGCCATGAATACGGCGCGCAGGACGTGATCGATCGGCACGACGAAGTGAGCATGTACTGGGGATGGGCCTTCGCGTGGGACGGCGCGCTGGCGACCCTACAGAAAGGGCCGGCGCGCATCTCAATCAACATTGAAAAGGCCGCCCAGGCGCGGCGCCATGTCGATTGCGTGCTTGTCACAAACGACCTCGGTTTCGTGCCAGACGGCCGCCGCAAACCCGACTTTGCGGCGCTCGGCTCCCTGCGCGAATGGGCCAACCGGCGGGCGCCGCTCAAATCTCTTATCCGGTCCACAGAAGCGAAGCTCGATGCGCCACAAGCGTGGAGGCGTCCCTTACTCGCCGGGCACGACTTCCTGATGCCCTGGAATATCGCGAGCGAGTTTTGGCCGCTCTACGACAAGCCACCCCAGGAACGACCGCTCTATCCGTTCAATGCCGAGCCCATCGAAGAGTTCGTCAAAATGTACAAGGGCGCACGCGACGTACCCATTTTCCATTCCAAACTCGTCGTACCCGTTATTTACATTAACCAGCTGCCGGGACTCTTAAAGGAGGGAAGCCCTTTTCTGCGCTACCTGCGCGAGACACATTCGCCGTTCGCCGTGCTCATCAATTACGGCGCCGCGCAGATGTCCGAGGGCGAAGGACAGTCGGCATGGAAACTGTTGACCGGCGAATTGCGTGATCAATTCCTTGGGTGGATCTCGGGCGAGAGTATCGGGCACGTGTGGGGGGATGCGGCCGCCGGCCTTCACGTGTCCGACACCATGTCCAGGCCAGAGCTTCTCGAAGCGTATCGCAGCTTTTACACGCACGCGCTCGAAAAAAAGTGGGGCTCGACCTTTCACACGCAGACCGGCCCGATGTGGGACAAGCTCATCCCGGCGCAGTCGACGTCGAGCACCTATTACGCTCACGCGCTCGGCGAATGGGGCTGCCGCTTGATTGGCATGGAGACAGCCGCCGTCCAGCCGGGGACGGCGATGCGCATCGCCTTCACGCGCGGCGCGGCCAGGCAGTACGGCGGAGACTTTCTTTACTACCACGCGCCAAACTTCGGCGACACCGCGACCACCTTCACTAAGGCAATGAACTACGCCGGCCCGGACTACTTCTTTCACACGCGTTACGGCGCGACGATGGGGCCGTCGCTCTCCTGGTATCGCAAGAGCTATTACCTTTACTACATGGCGGGTGCGTCGGCCATCTATCTGGAGCAGGGCTTCGACCAGTTCTTCAAACCCGGCCCCGGCGAGCACCCTTTTCAGCTCAACCCGCTCGGCCGCATCACAGACGAATTCATCCGCTTCGCCGAAAAACATCCCGACCGGGGCGTGCCCTACACGCCCATCGCCTTCCTGCTCGACCCGGCCCATGGCTGGGACATGACGGACTACCCCCAGTGGCCCTTCGGCGTCTCGCCGGTCGGCAGAAGCGACCGCGCCTTACGCGAGCTTTTCGGCGCGGCATATTTCCCTTTACCTGTCACAGAAGGTGAGCCGGCAACCGGAGACCGTCAGGCATTCGTCAACACCATCTTTGGTGACATCTTCGACGTGCTCGTCGCCTCCGAGACGCACAGGGAAGCGGTTGACTCCTACCGAGCGCTCATCGCCGGCGGGCGAATCCGGTGGAGCCCGGCATGGACACAAAAGCTCGCGGATTACGTGCGCGGTGGCGGCGTATTGGTGCTCAACGCGGCGCAGGCGAAAGGAGTGCCGCCGGAGCTGCTGGGCGTGCGACTGCTCGGCGCGACGGCTGAAGCGGATGATGCGCATTGCCTTTCACCCGGCGAGGAAGCGACCGATTTGCGCGGCCAGTTGTTTCGCTACGAGCGGATGGAGACGCGAGGCAGTGGCACGCAGGTCTTGCTCGCCACCAATTCCGGCGACCCGTTGGTCACAGTAAACAGAGTCGGGCGCGGCCAGGTTATCTTCTGCGCGCTGCCGGATCTGCTCGGCGAGGACGAAAGGTTGACGCCATTTGCCGCGCATATGCTGGCGCACCTCTGCGCCGGTGCGACACCCGTTCGCGTCAACGGTGATGTGGAATATCTGATTAATCGCACTGATCACGGCTGGGTGGTCACGCTCATTAATAATAAGGGGGTCTTCAAACCGCAACAGGGGCTGGCACGGGTTGATCGCAGCGCCGGCATTGAGGCAACCATCAGCTTGAGCGGCGCGGTTATCAAGCAGGCTCGCGAGTGGGTGACCGAAAGGCGTCTGGGCGTCGAGTCCGGCGGCGGCCAAAACAGCATCAGGCTCAGCCTCGCCCCGGGCGGCATCGGCGTTGTTGAATTGATTACCGAATGACGATCAGAGAGCGAAATATAAGTAGCGCATCACCTATCGCCGCCACTTGAAGCATCTTTTGACGACGCCACTAACGCTCGCCGCGACTTTAGGCTAGAATGTGCAGCGTTTCATCCTGACCGCGGCGGCCCGGCTCATCTGAGCGGGCCGGCGACCGGCTTGAGTTGAAACGGTACCCTCGCGCGTTGCGCATCGTCGGCCTCCCGCGATCACGCGGGGCGGGTGCGCGCCTGAGCAAAGGACTACTAAAATGAGTGGAAAGCTAATATGGGTTGGAGTTGTGATTGCTTTTCCTCTAATCTCAATGATGCTTATGCAAGATGGCTTCGGCCGGAATCGCAAACCGCGACAGATCCCATCCGGAATGTGGGGAGGCGAGCACATCAGACTAGAGGTCACCGGCAGTACGGCCAGTATCGAATACGATTGCGCCCACGGCGCCATCACACAACCGCTGGCGCTTGACCGCCGCGGCCGTTTCGATGCGCGCGGCACTTACGTCATGGAACGTGGCGGGCCGATCCGTAAAGACCAGCAATCCGATAGCCGCCAGGCGCGTTATACCGGCTGGACCGACGGCAAAAGGATGACGCTTAAGGTCACGCTCACCGACACGAATCAGGTCCTCGGCACCTTTAATTTAGTCCATGGGGAGCAGCCACACATTGTGAAGTGCCGGTAAGGGCAGACCCCGACCGGGATGTAAAAGATCATGGCTTTCGGGCGATTCACTTCGATCAAGGGGTAGAGATGAAGACGGCGCGAATATTTCTGATCAGTGGGGACGTCCAGGGGGTAGGCTTTCGCTTCTTCGCGCAGCGCGCCGCGGCGCGCCACCAGGTCGTCGGCTATGTGCGAAACCTATCGGACGGGCGCGTCGAGGCGTTGGCCGAAGGCGCGCCGGCCAACGTCGAATCTTTCAAACATGAATTGGCGACCGGCCCGGCCTTCGCCTCGGTGGAACAGGTCGAGGAGATCAACGTCGAGCCGACCGGTGAATACTCATCTTTCCGTATCGAGAGGTAGAAAGTAATCAGTAATCAGTATTCAGTAATCAATGATTAACTCTACTGACTGCTGACTACTGATTACTGGTCATTAGCAAACCATGGACGATCTCAAGGCTCTGATCCGCGAAGTGCCGGATTTCCCGAAGCCAGGCATCAATTTCTACGATATCACGACACTGCTCAAGCACCCCCAGGGCTTACGCCGCACGGTTGACGCGCTCGCCGCACAGTTTGAGGGAACAAAGGTTGATACCGTGATCGGCGTCGAGGCGCGCGGCTTTATCTTTGCGCCGGCACTGGCCTATCACATGGGGGCGGGTTTTGTGCCCGTGCGCAAACCGCGCAAGCTTCCGGCAGAATGCGCTTCAATCTCTTACGATTTGGAGTACGGGCAGGACACGCTGGAGATTCACCGCGACGCGGTCGGCCAGGGTCACCGCGTTCTCATCGCCGACGACCTGCTGGCGACCGGCGGCACCGCCCGAGCCGTCGCCGACCTCGTGGAGGGCTTGGGCGGTAAGGTGATCGGACTGGTCTTCGTCATCGAGCTGGAATTCCTGCCCGGACGCAAACGGCTTCAGGGTTACGACATACGGTCGCTCATTAAATATCAGTCTTGAATGTGCTGGACTACAGTTTAGCTGATTCGTTAACTTCCGGGCATGCCCCGTAGCTCAGGTGCATAGAGCGCGTCCCACATATGTTTACGCTGATTCCATGTTATGTCCAGAGCGCCCGGTTAGCTCCTCGACGTGCTTCACCCACGTAAAGTCTCTCGCCCATCTGATTAGTTTCTGCTGTCCGTTGTGTACAGGATCAAGTCTAAGGCATCCATCACCACCACATATCTTGAATGGGACAACATAGATCGAGTCTGTGGGCGGGTGATAAATCGCAAAGTAATCAACCTCTGTTTCCATGTAAGGCCGCGTGGCATATGGGTATGCTTCTCTCATCCTGCGCTTACCTCTATAGATTATGCATCCCTTACGAAACCAACCTGTCTTGATCTGGACTTTGCAGAGATAAGAGCCGGTATCAACAATCAGATCATAAGGAGCGCCTGAGCCGAAAGGAACTGATACTGTAAAACCGGCCTTGAGGTAAGCACTCATCACAATTCCTTCACTAATATTACCTCTATCATAAGTTGTTTCCTTCATAGCTCCCTTCTTTCACACGTTGTCTGGTAGTACTTTAGAGGACTATTGTTCTTGCCATAGCTTCCTGGCATTTGCGATAATCCCCTGCGCGGGCCTGTAGCTCAAAGGACAGAGCACAATCCTCCTAAGATTGGGGTTGGAGGTTCGAGTCCTCCCAGGCTCACTTTCCTATCGTCTTATCTTATCAAACGGCTGTGCAGGTAAGTATGACCGTTCAGCCATTGGGGCGTTCCTAACAAGGCACTTCAGGTTTGGATTAATTGCTATGTAAGAGAGCGTTTCATCTGATTTTTGCGTCTTTGGCATCAAGCGTCATAGTTGATAAATTCCATCCGCAGGAGACGTCTTAATGTACGGGTTGATGAAAGCTCGCACCTGTTCGTATACACCCGATCAGAAGTATCATCGCCGTCTTCATTACTGTGGCACGTGCAAAACAATGGGCAGCCTCTACGGGCAGAAATCGCGGATGCTGCTCGATTATGACGCCGTCTTTTTAGCGGAAATACTGACGGCCATTTCCGGCCAAGAGCAATTAATCAACAAGTGGAACCGCTCGTACCAGTCGTACAACTGCCTCTCGCTTCCGACCTCCGGCGCCGAGATGCCGCTCGCCCTGCAGGTCGCTGCGACGGCGACCGTCGTCATGATCGATTTCAAGCTGGCCGATCAGATCGAAGATTCAGCCCGTTATCGCTGGAAGCTTGCGCACAGACTATTCTCAAAGAGCTTTCGCGCCGCATCCTCCAGGCTCAGGCAATGGGAATTTCCTCTGACAGAGATGTGGCGGTGGTTCGCTATTCAAAACGAGAGGGAGGCGGAAGTCCGTCGAAGCGAAGGCCCACGCGCGCCTGATGCAACTCTTGAGCACCTCGCCGAGCCGACGGCCGCCTTGACGGGCCTTGTTTTTCAGCACGGGGCACGGGTCGCCGGTGCCCCCGGTTTGCAGCGAGAGATGTACGAGCTTGGTTATGCTTTCGGAAGGCTCGTTTACCTGCTTGACGCCTTCGAGGATTTCGAGAAGGATGCGCGTCGTCAGGAGTTCAACGCGCTCCGAGCGGTCTTTCAAATCTCAGACGGGCGGTTGACGGCACCACACCGCACGGAGGCCGTCGTGCGGATCAGGTCAATCGAAGCGGAAATTGAAGAAAGGCTCCAACAGTTGCCCTTATCCCCTGATTGTACTGCGCGCTTCACCTCACGCTTGAAAGAGAACCTGACGCGCAAGCTTGGCCGTCGATTGCCGGTGGTAGGCCACGCTTGCAAAGCGGATTCCGGGGCGCAGATAAATTTTAGCGCGCGCTTGATTGCCGCCCTCACGCAGAGTAAAAAGATGACGGAAAAATACCGCGCCGGCCACCCGTCATCCATCTTCACTTTGCTGCAGACGCCGCTTGTGTTTGCCTCAGTCCTGATGGTGGCGCTTGTTTTCCCGCGCCAGGTGGCGGCGGCCGTCTCATACCGGGAATGCATGGATGTTGCGCTCAACCTGATGTTCATCAGCGCGGCGCTCGGCTCCGTGATGGCCGCCCCATTCAAGCTGCTGCCGAGCCTCTTTTCTACCCCGTCGTCTGGCGGCACCCCGGACGGGGGGTGGCCGACTCCTCCTCCCGTTACTCCGCAGGGCGAGCCGCCGGAAGCCCCTGTCCCGAGCCAGAAGCGTGGGTGTCTAAGCGGTTGTGGCGATGGCTGTGGCGATGTGGATTGCTGTTGCTGCTGCTGCGATGATGGCTGCGGTGATTGCTGCGGGTCCTGTGATTGCTAGTGCCAGCAAAATTCGGACCGGCGATTAAATAGCCGACGCACCTTTCAGCCGCCCGTCAGAGAAGCGCGGGCCGGATGTTTATCAGCAAAGTCATAAAAGAGTCCTTCCCCGCGCGAGATTAGTAAGCAGTGTCATGAAAAAAGCAAAGTGTTGGGTGCTGTTTGCTGTCCTCTTTATCGCGTTACAGGCTATTTGCCCGGTTAGACAGCAGGCCGGCAGCGCGCCCGGTGGGGATTACGTCGAGGCCGAATTGTTGATTAAGCTCAAGGGCGAAGGCGACGGTTCATGGAAAAGGGCCGGCGTCTCACGCCAGCTTCCGGCCGGGGCCGAGAGGATTCAGGACTTTCCTTCGATCAACTGGCAGCATGTGCGCTTGCCGCAGGGCATGAGCGTGGGTGAGGGGATGGCGCATTACCGGAACATGCCGGGCGTCGTCGCCGCGCAGCCTAACTTTATCTACAAAGCGCTGGCCGTTCCTGACGACGCAAGGTTCGGCGAGCAGTACGGGATGCTGAAGATTCAAGCGCCGTCGGCGTGGGACTTGACCACCGGCAAGACGAACGTTGTGGTCGCCGTCATCGACCTCGGAGTTGATTACACCCATGAAGACCTGAGCGCCAACATGTGGCGCAACCCCGGCGAGACGGGCCTCGACGCGGGCGGTCATGATAAAGCAACCAACGGCATTGACGATGACGGTAACGGCTACGCGGATGACATCTACGGCATTAACACGATCGCCGATACCTCCGACCCGAAGGATGATAACGGCCACGGCACGCACGTCGCGGGAATCATCGGCGCGGTCGGCAATAATGGAAAAGGCGTCGCGGGTCTCAACTGGTCTGTGAGCATGATGGCGGTCAAGTCACACAATGCGGGCGGAAACGGAACCTCTGCGAGTGTCGTCAAGGCCTTCCAGTATGTGACGATGATGAAAAAACGGGGCGTCAACATCCGCGTCACTAATAGTAGCTGGGGCGGGGCGCCGGAGGCTGCGCATTACGATCAAGCCTTGAAGGATGCCATCGACGCCGCGGGTAACGCGGATATCCTCAACGTCTGCGCCGCCGGCAACAGCGCCAGTGATAATGATGCCGCCCCTTTCTACCCGGCAAGCTACGATTCGCCCAGCGTCATCGCGGTCGCGGCTTCAGACTCATCCGATAATCGCGCCACGTTCTCCAGCTATGGCGCAAAGAGCGTGCAATTGGCCGCCCCCGGCGCCGGTATCTTGAGCACTTATCTCGGCGCATCAAGCTACAGACTCTTAAGTGGCACGTCGATGGCGACGCCGCACGTGGCCGGTGCCGCCGCATTGCTCGCCGCTTATAATCCATCACTCTCGGCCGCGTCCCTGAAAGCGACCCTCATTAACAACGCCGATCAACTTCCGCAGTGGGCGGGCAAGGTCGCATCCGGCGGGCGACTGAACATCGCACGTGCGTTGCGCAATCCAACAGTCTGCGCCTTCTCTTTATCGCCGGTAATCCAGACTTTGACGCCTGACGGCGGAAGCGGCAACGTGAGCATCACTGTACCCGACGGGTGTAGCTGGATGGCCGTGAGCAATTCTGATTTCCTCAGCATCACTTCCGGTAGGACCGGGACGGGAAGCGGCAGCGTGGGCTACTCCGTGGCCCCTGATAGCGGTGCTGGCCCGCGCCGCGGGACTCTGAATATCGCGGGCCAGACTGTTACTGTGATCCAGTCGCCGCCCTCAACAAACGCGATTGACGACGCGCAGTTCTTCGTCTACCAGCACTACTTTGATTTCCTCAACCGTGAGCCGGATCAGGACGGACTCTCGTACTGGACCGATCAGATCACGCGATGCGGCGCGAACGCGGCCTGCGTCAACTCCCGGCGCGCCGGTGTGAGCGCCGCCTTCTTCACCGCGACAGAGTTTCAGGAGACCGGCTATTTCATCTATCGCCTTTACAAAGCCGCACTGGGCCGTCAGCCGAGCTACGGCGAGTTCATGGACGGCGGAAGCCAGGTGGTGGGCGGCCCAAATTTGGAACAGAGCAAGAGTATCTTTGCCGACAGTTGGGTCCAAAGCGCGCCCTTCCTGCAAGAGTATCCGGCGAGTTGGACGCCTGATCAATTCGTCAACCACCTGTTTGATCGGGCGGGGCTGACGCCCTTCGCCGGCGAGCGCCAGCGGCAGATCCAGGCGATGGTCAATAGCGGCAAGACCAGAGCGCAAGTGCTCCAGGACGTCGTCGAGATTAAGGATCTCAAGGACCGAGAGTTTAACCCGGCATTCGTGCTGATGCAGTACTTCGGCTATCTCAGACGAGATCCGGACCAGAGGGGGTACGATTTCTGGCTGGACGTACTCAATAACCGGGAGCCGGGGAATTTCCTCGGGATGGTCTGTTCGTTCATCACCTCGATTGAATATCAGAGACGGTTCAGCCCCGTCACCACTCGCAGCAATGCCGACTGCGGGCCGTAGAGAATCATTAGTCGCTCCGTTTTCGAATTCTGCGTAGTTGAGGCTGCTATATTGCGGAGCCCTCTGTCGCGCAGGGTATTCATCCTAACGGTTTCTATACGCTAATAAACCGATCAAAAAGGTGACCCCGAATAAAAGTATCGCGAGCGCGATGACGATACTTAAGATCCTTTCGATCATCCGTTCGGCCTCTAAGTTCCGTGCGCATTTGGGGCAACCCCTGGAAGAAGAGGAAATCATTCCCCCGCAGTCGCGACATGGGATAAGATTCATGGCGCCGCCTCTCGTAGCTTCTGAATGCCCGCGTCTCCTATTGAATGTCAAAACGCTCTGAAAATCCCGTTGATGTTACGCGCAGTATAGATTACCCTACGTCCTCCAGGGAATAGACCAAATGCCGGGCCCAATATCAAACTACGCCGGCGCGGTTGACGGTCACATGATGTTAAATAAGCGCCGGTTTTTCTCTAAAAAGTAAGGTAAGTAAACCGGAGGGCGCTCCCCCTGGTCCGGGCGAAAGCCGAGTCGCGCTCGCCGGCGCCGACCCCCTATGAATGACGGACTAAGTGTTGCCACCGTTATATCCGCCGATCCCAGCACATGGGTGGACCGGCACGGGGATTATCTGTTCAGGTACGCGATGTTTCGTCTCCGTGATGCTTCGGTCGCCGAGGACGTTGTGCAGGAAGCTCTACTGGCGGCCCTTCAAGCCCGCAGCAATTTCGCCGGCCGCGGCTCTGAGAGGACGTGGCTGGTGGGAATTCTTAAACATAAGATTACCGACCATTTTCGCCGACTGAGCCGCGAGACCCCGGTCAATCAGCTCGAAGGCGACGCGTTTGAGCACGATGAGCTTTTCAGGGAATCGGGGGAGTGGGTAGACCACTGGAAAGCTGAGCGCGCACCAATTGAGTGGCATGCCAACCCCGCGGAGCTGCTTGAGCAGGGCGAGTTCTGGGAGGTCTTTAACCGGTGTGTGTCCCCCCTGCCGGCGCGGACCGCCAGCGCCTTCACGCTGCGCGAGATAGACGGCCTGGGCAGCGAAGAGATCTGTGAGATTTTGGGCGTCACGGTCAATAATCTGTGGGTCATGCTTCACCGCGCGCGCATGCACCTCAGGAATTGCATCGAGCTGAACTGGTTCAGGCGGGAGCCGGTTAAACATTAAAGATGCGGCTCAAGCTTTACGACAAAGCAATGCACGCGTTGAGATACTGGCTGCTCCGTAAGCTGCCGACCTGTCAGAAGATGGTGTCGGTAATGTCGCAGTCGCTGGAGCGCCCACTCAACCTACGCGAGCGTATCGAACTGAAGCTTCACCTGTGGGTCTGTATCTGGTGTGTCTGGTATCTGGAGCACCTACATTTGATGAGAGATACACTCCGCAACCGAGCCAGCAGAGTGACAGACGGCGAAGCTTCTTCCGGCATCTCTCTTTCCACAGAAGCGCGCGAACGTATTAAGCGCGCCCTCCAAGCAGGTAATCAGTAAATTTCCTCTCCCTAAAAATTCTGTAAGGTTTTCGCCTTTCAGCCGACAAACGTATAGGGATGCAGTGTCCCCGGAGAATGATCGGGGCAGGGTCATCTCTACGGGTCAGCTAAAGGAGCGCGAAAAGAGTCTATGAGTGTATCAGCTAAGGTTGCGGCGCATGAGCATCAACATGCGCCGAACCGCTTTGCCGTCATCCCAACACATGTCAGGCTGAACACTATAGAGGACTATACAGGTAAGGGGGTGACTATTGCCTTTCTCGATTCCGGTTTTTATCCCCACCCCGACCTGACCGAGCCTACCAGCCGAATCGTTGCCTTTAAAGACATTACCGGCCAGGAAGCGTCTCTCGATCTTTTTACCAGCGCATCCGCTACCGGCCGCGCCTCGAACTCAACTTACAGCTTATAAGGCGCTAGCGATGGCACCACACATTTACATTACTGCTAAGAGGAAAGTCAGGCGGTGGCTACTCCGCAGGCTTCCTTCCTGCAAAGAGTTAGCCCCGGTAATGTCGCAGTCGCTGGAGCATTCACTCACAGTGCGGGAGCGAGTGGTGTTAAAGCTTCACCTGCTCGTCTGTAACTGGTGTGTCTGGTATCTTCAACAACTGCGCTTCATGAGAGCCACCCTCCGCGGCCGGGCCGCTCAAATCTCACGCGAAGAGACTTCCCCAACCAATGCTCTCCCCCCGAAGGCGCGCGAGCGTCTCAAACGCTCTTTCAACCGCAAGGCCCGGTAATTCAGCTTCCCGCAAATTTTCTTGTAAGTTTTTGGTGGCATCTACGACCAATACGTAGATGAAGCAGTTTTGAAGGATGCCTGATGATGTATCAGGAAAAGGGTTAGATGGAGGATCAATTTTAAGGGCCGGAGGCTGAGGGTCATGAGGAGGAGATTGGTCATTAAAAAGAGGCTGCTCAAGCGAAGAAGGCTGGGCATGTAGAAGATGGCAACCAGAGCAGAAGAGCTCGTGGAAGTGAGCTTCATGCCACTTACATTCCTACAGTCAGCGTTATTCTGATCGCGAGAAAGGTACTAAGAGTCATCATGCAAGCCGCGGAAGCAATCATCAAACAAACCCGACGTAACGAGCCCGGTGATTTGAAGAATTTATTGTCGATTCCGGTCGGTCTCGCCGCCAGGTTATTCAAATGCTGGCACACGGATATAAGCCGGCCTTTCACCCGCGGCCATGAAACTTATCGCGCCTGTCTTGATTGCGGCGCCCACCGCAGGTTCAACCTCGAGAACTGGAAAATGCAGGGGCCTTACTACTTCAGCTCGCCCGGCACGGCACAATCCGGAGCCGCTTAGACCTAAGATTGATGCCGAATTTTCTTTAAGGATTTCACGCCTCGGACGACCAATGAGGCGGGTGGGGCAGCCGCTTTCGTCAAAGACCTTGGTACTTGATCATTGAGCTTCGAGAGCACGCCAAACAGTCCGGTGGGGACGCCGCGTCGTTGATAGCCAGGGCAGCAGATTCGCACCGAACGACGCTTTAACAACCCCTCGCCAGAGCAGCACGGATGAGACTGAAAGATGGATATGACAAATCCGATGGGCGGAAGTGTGCCCGAGGGCCTGCGTTCGAGAATGATGTCATCGGCCCGGTGGACGTTTCGGGAAGCGCCGCAAAATAAGAGCCGGTGGGGCGCATCAATGCATGACGCGTGGGGAAATCACTGGCCCGAATACCTGATCGAAGCCGCCGGGCTCGGCTTTTTTATGGTCTCCGCCTGCTCCTTCGCCGCCCTGCTCTTCCATCCGGCCTCCCCCGTCCGGCCGGTGATCGCCGGCAATATGCTGCGATCTGTTCTGATGGGCGTCGCGATGGGTATGACAAACATCGCGATCATCTACTCGCCATGGGGTAAGCGCTCGGGCGCACACATCAACCCGTCGGTGACGCTGACTTTCTTCCGGCTCGGAAAGGTTGAGCCCTGGGACGCGCTCTTCTATACGCTGGCGCAATTCGCCGGCGGGGAGTGGGCGTACTGATCGCGGCGTCGGCTCTCGGCGCTTTGATCGCCGACCCGTCCGTCAATTACGTCGCGACAGTTCCCGGCCCGTCCGGACCAGTTATTGCTTTCATCGCCGAGGCGCTGATCTCTTTCATCCTCATGACGGTGGTGCTGACCGTCTCCAACACAAATCATTTGGCCCGCTGGACGGGGCTGTTTGCCGGGACGCTGGTAGCTATTTACATCAGCATTGAAGCGCCGCTTTCGGGGATGAGCATGAATCCGGCGCGGACGTTAGGCTCGGCCCTCTCGGCCCAGGTCTGGACGGCGCTCTGGATCTACTTTACCGCACCACCCCTCGGCATGCTCCTGGCCACGGAAGTCTACCTGCGTGTGAAAGGCGCTAACGGTGTCGCCTGCGCCAAGCTGCATCACCGCAACAACAAACGCTGCATCTTCAGATGCGGCTATCAAGGGGGCTGAACCGGAACCGGCTGCTTCCATGGCGGTCGCAAACAACTAAATCAGTCCACATGAAGTTGGTACACTCATGCGGCCTTTAATTTCTGCGTATCGCACAACTCTGCAACCGCCGCCGTGACCTCTTCCGTGTAGTATATGCTTGAGAGTTGATACGGCCACGGTCCGTTACTCTTGAGATGCCACTTGACGTCACTAACCAGTTCATTGATCTGCGTCCGCTTGTGGTTACGCGTGCACTTATCATGCACAAAGCCCTTCGCTCGTTCAATCGGGTTAGCTGTCGGACAGTAACGAAGGCCCCCAGACAATCTCGAATCTCGGATGGAGGTTGAGCCACTCCACCACCACCTTGGCTTTGTGAATCCGGTAGTTGTCCGCCACCAGATAGATCTTCGTGGCTGCTGGGAATTGGCGATTGAGCGCGCGCAACAGGTCAATGACCAGGAAGCGGTTTTTCCGCTCACCTCGGACATGCACGATCTTGCCCGTCAGATAATCAAGCGCGCCGGCCAAGTACCGCTTCTGATTCTGCCCTGGTGTCATGATCTCAGTCTGGGTGCCTTTGAGCATCCACTGGTAGCCGATTTTCGGCAACAGATGGATGTCCAACTCATCGATGAAGAAAAGCAGTTCAGCGGGGCGCAAATGCTCGACGAGGTGGCGAATGCGGGCCAGTTTGGAGGAGCACGCTGGATCGGAGTCTTGGGCCGCGTGGCGCGCCGCGCTTCCAGACGTAATTGAGACTGTGCAGCCAGCGGCGGACCTTCTCTGGCGAGACGGTGAGGCCACGCCGGGCCAACAATTCGGCGGCCAAGGCGGCACAACTCCACCGTGTGCGACACCAGCCGAGAGTGCGCGGCGCACATTTCAGGATCGAGAGCAGCGAGCGTTGCAGAGAAGGGAGGTAGCATCTGATCGTGCCCGATTGCCCCACTTGATCAGCGGTCGTGGAACCTTGGGGGATCTCGCCGCAGCGGTAGGCTTTGACCGCCCGATAGACGCTCGACCGCGAGCAGAAGAGGAAGGCGGCAATCTCGGTCGGGGTGCGCCCCTGCGCACAGAGCAGCAGGATGTGGAGCGCGAGCAGATAGCCAAAGCGTGCTTGACGCGCGTTCGCACAACATTTGTTCTTGGAGTCCCGCGGGAATCTCGATTATTGTCTTTCCTGGCACAGGCTGTGCACCTCTGAGAATGGTTTGTCGAGCAACAACTGATTTATCAGAAGTGGCTGGTCTGTGCCAAATTCATATGGACTGATTTAGCTGCCTCTATTTTTGTCGCGCTGATCCGTTCTTCGGCTCGGCCCGTGACGGGCCGGGGCGGCGCGCCGGCATAGAAATGTGGGGGCGAAAATTCTTTGTAAGGATTTCCCGGCCTGCGCGACTAATAGGGTGGATGAGGCAATCACATAAATCGACCGATTGATAACTGGACGCTATTCAGGAATCACGTTAGGCGTTTGAGTATGATCTCTTACATCGCAGGGCCTGATCAAAGGCCGCGTCTAAACCGGCTTAACTAACCCATCGCAAACGCAGGTAGTCTTGAAGATGGGTGTACTACATCCAGGGCCTCGAAGTGTGCCCGAAAACCGGCATTCAGCGTTAACCATTGTATCGGGCAGAAACAAAGGGTGGTAGAGGAGGACATGATGTCTCAGGAAAATCATTACGACGTGATCATCATCGGAACAGGAGCAGGAGGGGGGACACTTGCCTACGCGCTGGCTCTGACAGGCAAGCGCATCCTGCTCCTGGAGCGTGGGGATTACGTGCCGCGCGAGAAGGAGAACTGGGACGCGCGGGCGGTCAACGTCGAGGGCAAGTACCAGACGAAAGAGGTCTGGCGTGACCAGAAGGGTGGAGAGCTCCACCCTCACACCAACTATAACGTCGGGGGTAACACCAAGTTTTACGGCGCGGCCCTGTTCCGCCTGCGCAAGGAAGATTTCGGCGAAATCCGCCACCACGGCGGGGTCTCGCCGGCCTGGCCCATCTCTTACGAGGATCTCGAGCCGTACTACACCAGGGCGGAGTACCTCTATCACGTCCACGGCGAGCGTGGGGCCGACCCGACCGAGCCGCCGGCCAGCCGCCCGTACCCGCACGCGCCCGTCAGCCATGAGCCGCGCATCCAACAACTGAGCGACGACTTTGAGCGCCTCGGCCTGAAGCCATTTCACGTCCCGCTCGGCGTCATGCTCGATGAGAAGAATCGCCGCGCGAGCGCCTGCATCCGGTGCAGTACCTGCGACGGCTTCGCCTGCCTGGTCAACGTCAAGTCGGACGCGCAGGTTTGCGCGGTCGATCCCGCGCTCCGAAATGCGAACGTCACGCTCCTGACCAATGCCAAGGTCGAGCGACTGAAAACCGACGCGCGGGGTCGCGCCGTCAGTTCCGTGGTCGTCGAGCGCAATGATACGGTCGAGGAATTTTCCGCCGACATCGTTGTCGTGTCGTGCGGCGCAATCAATTCGGCGGCGCTGCTGCTGCGCTCCGCCAACGACAAGCACCCGCGCGGCTTGGCCAACAGCTCCGACACGGTCGGCCGGCACTACATGGGCCACGTCAACTCGGTGATGATGGCCCTCTCAAAGTGCCCCAACCCGACCGTCTTCCAAAAGACGCTCGCGGTGAATGATTTCTACTACGGCTCGGGGGAATGGGACTACCCGATGGGGCACATCTCGTTCGTCGGCAAATTGGACGCGGCCACGCTGAGGGCCGGGGCGCCGAAGCTGCGCCCGGCTTCACCCTGGAGCTGATGGCCACCCACTCACTGGATTTCTGGCTGACGAGCGAAGACCTGCCCGACCCGAACAATCGCGTCACGCTGGACCGCGACGGCAACATCGTTCTTTCGTACAAACCGAACAACGAAGAGGGACACAAACGGCTGCAAGCGAAGCTGCAAAGCTTGATGCAGCAGCAGACCGGATGCCCGGCGCACGGGCACGACTGCCACGTGGGCTTATTCTCGCGCAACCTCTTCATCGGCCAGCGCATTCCGCTCGCGGGGGTCGCCCACCAGAACGGCACCGTCCAGTTCGGACACGACCCGCGAGAATCGGCGCTCGACGTGAACTGCAAGGCGCACGACCTGGACAACCTCTACGTCGTCGATGCCAGCTTCTTCCCGTCGTCGTCGGCGGTTAACCCGGCCCTGACAATCATGGCCAATGCGCTTCGGGTCGGCGACCACCTGATGGAGCGGATGAAATGAACGACCAGTTGGGCAGAAGAGCAAAACATGAAGGCTTCCCGGTCGGGTGGGTGATTCTCTGGCTATTATTCGCGCTGAGCGTTATTGTACCGCCCGCCAAAGCTCAGCCTTTCCCCCGAACGGACGCGCGGGTTGCCGCGACGGCGATAAACTCGAGTGTCACCTCCCCGCTCGCTAAAGCTGCTTCCGCGGCAGCGGTCGAGCGCGTGGACGCGGTCGGGATGACGGTGTCCGATATGGACCGGTCGGTCGAGTTCTATGCAAAGGTTTTGTCGTTCGAGAAAGTCTCAGACGTTGAGGTGATGGGAGAAGAGTATGAGCATCTGGAGGGTGTCTTCGGGCTGCGCATAAGGGTAGTACGCATGAGGCTCGGCGATGAGCTCATCGAACTGACAGAATACCTCGCGCCGAAAGGGAGGCCAGTCCCGGTTGACTCACGCAGCAATGACCGTTGGTTTCAGCATATCGCCGTCATCACAAGTGACATGGAGCGCGCCTACGCGTGGCTGCGCCGGAACAGGGTGGAGCACGCATCCACGGGGCCACAGCGGTTGCCGGACTGGAACAGGAACGCAGGGGGCATCAAAGCCTTCTACTTCAAAGACCCGGACGGGCATTCGTTAGAGATACTCCAGTTCCCGGAAGGCAAGGGGGCGGCGAAGTGGCATCAAGCACAGCGCACAAGCAACAACTTATTCCTTGGCATCGACCACACGGCGATTGTCGTCGGCGACACGGAGGCGAGCTTGAAGTTCTATCGCGACGTCATGGGCCTAAAGGTCGTGGGCGAGAGCGAGAACTACGGCACCGAGCAGGAGCACTTGAACAACGTCTTCGGGGCGCGGCTGCGCATTACGAGCCTGCGGGTCGGCGCCGGAGGGCCGGGCATAGAGTTTCTTGAATACCTGTCGCCGCGGACGGGTCGCCCGGTCCCGAATGATGAGCACGCCAATGACCTTTTTCACTGGCAAACCAGTCTGATCATTGGCAGTGCGGACAGTCCGGCGCAAAGATTGATCGGCGTGAAATACAACCTGGTCTCTTCCGGCGTGGCTGATCTGAGCGGAAGAGAGCTCGGGTTTGCCAAAGGTTTTCTGGTGCGTGACCCGGACGGCCACGTGATGCAGATGGTGGAGAGATAACTCAGGGCGGATGAGGACGACGGCTGATGAATGCTAACCGGCCAATTTTTATTCCAGTCATTCTCGGCACGGTCCGCCAAGGCCGCGCGAGCGAACGGGTCGCCCGGTTTATACTGGAAGAGATTAGGAAACGGGACGGGGTCGAGACCGAGTTGATCGACATTCGAGATATCCCGCTCACGACCGGCGACGCCGGCGAAGCGATCAAGGATGCGCAATTCTCCGCGACCATGGCCCGTGCGGATGCGCTGGTGATCGTGGCGCCGGAGTACAACCACGGCTACCCGGGCCTGCTCAAGCACGTGCTGGATACGAACCTGAAGGAATACATCCATAAGGCGGTGGGGGTCTGCGGCGTCTCGGCCGGCGGGTTCGGCGGCACACGAGTGATACAGAATCTGCTGCCCGTTTTGCGGGAGCTCGGGCTTGTGACCATCTTCTGGGATGGGAACTTTTCGGGCGCGCAGAAGCTTTTTGACGACGACGGCAAGCTTTTGGATCAGTCGTATGTCAAGCGCATCGATCAATTCTTAAAAGAACTGATCTGGATGGCAAAGGTACTC
>CAYLJO010000034.1:0-16418 GCA_964383905.1 uncultured Blastocatellaceae bacterium | reverse complement strand
CTCGGGATCAAGTTCGGGCGCGCCGACATCCTGAGACGATTCCTGGCAAGCGGCCGGACCGGACTCTATTTTGCGGTGCTCCGGGAGGGCGACGTCGGGGCCGGCGACGCAATTGACCTGACCATGCGGGATGAGCACAACATCACTGTCTCCGACATAACGCGGCCGTATGCCCACGAAAAGACGGACCTGGAAACGATGCGCCGCGCCGTTGAGGTTCAAGCATTGCCGGAGGGCTGGCGAGCCTACTTTCATGAAAAAATCGAAAAGGTAAGGGATGGGCTCACTTAGACAGACCGGAGAGTTTTATGCCGAACAAAAAGATGATCTGTCCGGACTGTGGCGTGGAGATGAACCACCACGCCGAGAAGATTAATTACGGAGCAGCTATGGAGGGATCTGCGGCGGTTGACCGGGACTTCGGCGGCGTGCTCGAAGAAGTCTACGCCTGTCCCCGATGCGGAAGGACGGGGGTGCGGCCGGCGGCCGGGACGAACGATGCGCAAGGTTGATGGGCCACAAAGAGGGCGGCTAGGCGAGGACAAACGATAAGATGAGCAATAAAGAAGAGAAGAAAACGGCGGGCACCGCCGTGATGACTGCCGAGGAGAACAGACTCCAGCAGTCGCGTGAACGCACCGCGCACTGGAAGCGCTGGGGGCCTTACTTAAGCGAGCGCGCGTGGGGCACCGTCCGTGAAGACTACTCCGCGTCCGGCACCGCGTGGGACTATTTGCCGCATGATCATGCCCGCTCGCGCGCTTACCGGTGGAATGAAGACGGCCTGGCAGGCATCTCTGACCGGCATCAGAAGATCTGCTTTGCGGTCGCGCTGTGGAACGGGCGCGACCCCATCCTGAAGGAGCGACTCTTCGGCCTCACGGGAAGCGAGGGTAATCACGGCGAGGATGTCAAAGAGTACTACTTTTATCTCGATTCCACTCCGACACATTCTTACATGAAGTACCTCTACAAGTACCCGCAAGACATGTTCCCGTACGGCCGGCTGGTGGAAGAGAACCGCCGTCGCGACAAGCGTGCTCCGGAATATGAGCTCCTCGATACCGGCGTCTTTAATGAAGACCGTTACTTCGACGTCTTCGTCGAATACGCCAAAGCGGATGTGGAAGACATCCTCATTCGGATCAACGTCGAGAATCGCGGGCCGGAGACGGCCGAGCTGCACCTCTTGCCGACGATCTGGTTCCGCAACACCTGGTCGTGGGGGGACAACGGGCCCCGCCCGGTCTTACGCAAAGCCGAAGGGCCGGAAGCCGTCATTGATCTGACTGAGCAGCAGTACGGCAGACGCTTACTCTACTGCGAAGGCGCACCGGAGCTACTCTTTACTGAAAACGACACCAACACCCGGCGACTTTACGGGACCGAGAACGGATCATCGTATGCCAAGGACGGCATCAACGATTACATCGTACTTGGCGCGAAGGGGGCGGTGAATCCCGAGCAAAAAGGGACAAAAGCAGCCGCTCACTATCATTTGGTTATCAGCCCGGGCGAAACAGCGACGGTGCGGCTGCGCCTTACCGACAAAGAGGTGTCAGGCGCCGACGAGAAATCGCCTGGCGCCGACTTCGACCGGATCTTTTCTGAGCGCCGGCGTGAGGCGGACGAGTTTTATGCCACAGTGATTCCACAGGACCTATCCGCTGACGCGCAGGGTGTCATGCGCCAATCTTTGGCCGGGCTCTTGTGGTCCAAGCAGTTCTACCACTACGTCGTCAAGCGGTGGCTCGAAGGTGACCCAGGCCAGCCAGCCCCGCCTCCGGAACGACTGCGGGGGCGCAACCACGAATGGTCTCATCTCTTCAACGCCGACATTATCTCGATGCCGGACAAGTGGGAGTACCCGTGGTACGCCGCCTGGGACTTAGCCTTTCACGCGATCCCGCTCGCACTCGTCGATCCGGATTTTGCCAAAGAGCAACTGATCCTGATGCTCCGGGAGTGGTACATGCATCCCAACGGTCAGTTGCCCGCCTACGAATGGGCTTTCGGCGACGTCAACCCGCCGGTGCACGCCTGGGCCGCGCTCCGCGTCTACCAGATCGAGGAGAAACGAAGGGGTGTGGGCGACCGCCAGTTCCTCGAACGCGTCTTCCACAAGCTGCTGCTCAACTTCACGTGGTGGGTTAATCGCAAGGATGCCGAAGGGATGAACATCTTCGAGGGAGGCTTCCTGGGTTTAGACAACATCGGCGTTTTCGACCGCAGCGCAACTTTGCCGACCGGCGGACACATCGCGCAGTCGGACGGGACGAGCTGGATGGCGATGTACACGCTGAACCTGATGGCGATGGCGCTGGAGCTGGCGAAGGAGGATTCGGCTTATGAGGATGTCGCCAGCAAGTTCTGGGAGCATTTTCTCTACATCGCTCAAGCCATGAATAACATTGGGGAAGACGACATCTCGCTGTGGGATGAGGCGGATGGATTCTATTACGACGTCTTACACCTGCTCGGAGAGGGGAGCTTCCCGCTAAAGGTGCGCTCGATGGTCGGACTAATCCCTTTATTTGCCGTCGAGACGCTGGAGCCGGAGCTGCTGAACCGGTTGCCCGGATTCAAGCGGCGCTTGGAGTGGTTCATTGAGAACCGGCCAGACCTGACGGGTAACGTCGCCTGTATGCACACGCCCGGGCACGAAGAGCGGCGACTTCTGTCCGTCGTCACTCAGGAAAGGTTGCGCCGTGTGCTCAGAGTGATGCTCGACGAAGAGGAGTTCCTGTCACCGTTTGGCATCCGCGCCCTGTCGCGCTTCCACCGAGACAACCCGTACACGCTCGGAGTCAACGGTAACCTTCATCGCGTGGATTACGAACCGGCGGAGTCGAGCACAGGGCTTTTTGGCGGTAACTCCAACTGGCGCGGACCCATCTGGTTCCCCGTCAACTACCTGCTCATCGAGTCGCTGCAAAGATTCCATCACTACCTGGGCGGCGATTTCAAAGTGGAGTTCCCAACCGGCTCGGGACGGATGATGACCTTGTGGGAAGTCGCCGGGGAGATCTCCCGCCGGTTGTCACGAATCTTCCTGCGCGATAGTGATGGCCGCAGGCCCGTCAACGGGGAGCGCGAAAAGTTTCAATCGGACCCGCACTGGCGAGACCTTGTACTTTTTCACGAATACTTTCACGGCGATAACGGGTCCGGCGTTGGCGCCAGCCACCAGACCGGCTGGACCGGGCTGGTCGCGAAGCTCCTTCAACAGAGCGGCGCGTGAAGAGGGGCAAAACGTCATTAAATTGGTCTTAAGCTGACGATTAATCCTGGGCCAAAATAACTGGCCCGCAAACAAGAAAGAGAGAGGTTGATGAAAGCGATAGCAGTACGACCTGGAAAACCGAACAGCGTGCACCTGGCCGAGCTGCCTCGACCAGGCGTCAACGACATCCCTCACGGGCGCGGTGTGCTGGTGAGGGTCTTGCGCGTCGGCGTTGACGGCACCGATAAAGAGATCAACGCCGCCGAGTACGGCGCGGCGCCTGAGGGCTACGACTTTCTCGTCACCGGCCATGAAAGCTTCGGGCAGGTCGAGGCGGTCGGATCAAACGTTACCGAGCTGCGCCCCGGAGACTACGTCGTCGCCACCGTCCGCCGGCCCGGGAAAAGTATTTATGACTTGATCGGCACCAGCGACATGACCACCGACGACACCTATTTCGAGCGCGGCATCAACCTGCGCCACGGGTTTCTCAGCGAGTATTACGTTGACGACGCTGAGTTCATCGTCAAAGTCCCGCGGGGGCTCAAGGAAGTCGGCGTCCTGCTCGAGCCGCTGACGGTGGTAGAAAAGGGTGTCGCGCAGGCCTACGAGATTCAACGCCGCCTGCGCGTCTGGCGCCCCCGCCGCGCGGCGGTGATGGGGGCCGGCACGATCGGTCTGCTCGCCACACTCGCTCTGCGTTTGCGGGGTCTGGAGGTCACGACCTTCGCCCTCGCGCCCAAGCCGAACCTTAATGCCGATCTTGTCGAGGCGGTCGGTGGGCGGTATGAAACAACCAATGATCTTCCGATTCTCGACGGCGCCGGGAAGTACGGGCCATTTGACCTGATCTTCGAGGCGACGGGCTTCTCCCCCGTTGTCTTCGACAGCATGCAGGCCCTTGGAAAAAACGGTGTGCTGGTGCTCTCCAGCGTGACCGGCGGCGACCGCAAAATAGAGGTGCCCGCCGACAAAATTAATCTCGAGTTCGTGCTCGGGAACAAGGTGATGGTCGGGACCGTCAACGCCAACCGCGAGTATTTCGAAGCGGGTGTACGTGATATGGCGCCGGCCGAAGCTGAATACCCGGGGTGGCTCGCGCGGCTGCTCACCCATCCGGTCAGAGGTCTGGAGAATTACCGGGAGCTTTTCGATACACTGACCACGGCCCGCGGCGCGATCAAGGTGTTTTGTGAAGTCGCCGAAGCTTGAGGCCCAGGAATGGATTTGATCTCTTAAATCTGGAGGTGAACATATGATTAACGCTTCAAAGATGAGCGCGCCCGGTCCGGGTTCCGCCGCCCCCGACCCGCAGACCGTGTTGGCGATTTTGCGCATAACGATCGGGCTCTTTTTTCTGTCGGTCTTCTTCGAGAATTTAGGTAAAGGGTTGTATAGCCCGGGCGGCTACGCAGGTCTGATCAATTACTACATCCAACGGGGCCACGCACCTAGCTTACTCAAAGCCGTCATGTCCTTGATGGCTTCCCACGCCAGTGTCGCCGGGCCGCTGCAGGCCGTCACGGAGCTCAGCTTCGGGGTGCTGTTGCTCCTCGGGCTGTTGACGCGGCCCGTGGCGCTGGCGGCGTTCCTGTTTTTGACGACGTTGTGGGTGGCGGAGTGGGGGACGGCGTGGGTCTGGGAGTTGCTGGTGCCGATGGTCGTTGCGTTCTGCCTGGCGATAGGCGCCGCCGGCCGCCGCTATGGTGTGGATGCCCTTCTCGCCCGCAAGTACCCCAATCTTCCACTCTGGTAAGGAGACTTTTATGAGCGCGAACGAGCGCAAACGAATTCTGATTCTGGGCAGCGGGTTTGGTGGCGTGTATGCGGCCGTGCAGATGGAAAAGAGTCTGGCGCGCGACCCGGACATAGAAATAACACTCGTCAACCGCGAGAACTTTTTCCTTTTCACGCCGATGCTGCACGAAGTAGCGGCGAGCGATCTGGATATCACACACATCGTGAACCCGATTCGCAAGCTGCTCAAGCGTGTCACGTTCTTCCATGGCGATGTCGAGAAGATCGACGTGGGGTCAAAACGAGTAACTGTTTCCCACGGGGATGAGCATCACTATCACGAGCTCGAGTACGACCATCTCGTGCTGGCGCTCGGCTCGATCACTAACTTCTTCAACCTTCCCGGTCTGGAAGAGCGCGCGTTGACGATGAAATCTCTCGGCGATGCCATCCACCTGCGCAACCACCTGATCAAAAACATGGAGGCGGCCGACTTCGAGTGTTTCCCGCAGTTGCGAGAGCCGCTGCTCAACATCGTGGTGGCGGGCGGGGGCTTCGCCGGGGTCGAAACCATCGCCGCCATAAACGACTTTTTACGGGAAGCCGTCGGGTTCTACCCTCACCTGAGTGAGGACATGCTCCGGGTGGTGCTGGTCCATCCGGGCCCGCTGATCCTACCGGAGCTCAGTGAAAGTCTCGGGGCCTACGCACAGAAGAAATTAGCCGGGCGGAAGGTGGAGATCAGGGTTAACACTCGGGTGACGGGAGTGTTGGAGCGGGGTGTTGAGCTGAGTGACGGCACCTTGATTAAGACAAACACCCTCATTTGGACGGCCGGGACATCTCCCAACCCTGCGCTGGAGATGCTGCCGTGCATGAAGGAGCGGGGGCGCCTGCGGGTTAATGAATTCCTGGAGGTCCCGGATTGGCCTGGGGTCTGGGCGCTCGGCGACTGCGCCTCGATTCCCGATCTGACGACCGGCAAGACGTGCCCGCCAACGGCACAGCACGCGCTGCGCGAAGGGAAAATTCTCGCGCATAACATCGCGGCGGCGATCCGCGGTGGCCGTAGGAAGCCGTTCGTCTTTTCGACCATCGGTCAGCTTGCGTCAATCGGCCGGCGGACGGGCGTCGCACAGATTCTCGGAATCAACTTCTCAGGGTTTATCGCCTGGTGGCTGTGGCGGACGATTTACCTGAGCAAGCTGCCGCGCTTTGAAAAGAAGCTCCGCGTCGCGCTGGATTGGACCCTGGATCTCCTGTTCTCTAAAGACCTGGTCCAATTCATGACGGTGCGCGCACCGGCAATCTCACAGGCTAAAAATGAGGTTCGTCAACCAAGTCACGCCGCAGTCGAGAGTGTGCAGGTTGCGTAAAGAGAGAAGGGTTTGAAAATGATCCGCTTCGATCAAGAGACGTGCGGCAAGCTTGAAGACGCCCTGGCGCGCGAGTGGCTGGAGACGAACGGGCTCGGCGGCTTCGCCTCTTCAACCATCAATGGTCTCAACACGCGCCGCTATCATGGGCTGCTCACCGCCGCGACGAAGCCGCCGGTCGGGCGGCTCGTCATGCTCTCCAAGCTCGAGGAGACGCTCGTTGTTGACGGGAAGCCGCATGACCTCTCCGCCAATCAATACCCGGGTGTTATTCACCCGCAAGGCTACCGGTACCAGACAGGCTTCCGACTCGACCCTTTCCCCGTCTTCACTTACCTGGTTGAAGGCATTGAGATCGAGAAGTCTGTCTTCATGGTCCGGGGTGAAAACACTACAGTAATCCAATACGAATTAAGAGGCGCGGCAAACGATTCGGCCTCAAGGCTCACCGATCCGGGCCGCTGCCGGCTTGAGGTGCAGCCCCTCATCGCATTCCGTGACTACCACGGCTTAACTCACGAGAATGGCGCGCTCAATCCTCACGTTCGGTCGGAGGATACTCTGCTCAGTATCGCGCCGTATGGGGATTTGCCCCCGTTGTATTTCGCGCATAATGCCGGCGGGATCGATGCGGCCGGGTACTGGTATCGTAACTTCGAGTACGAGCGGGAGCGCGAGCGCGGTCTGGATTTTACGGAAGACCTGTTTAGCCCTTTCGTTCTGAAATTTAACCTGGGCCGGCGCTCGCGTGTCAGCCTCATCGCGTCGACGGAGCGCCGGGACGCGGCCCACGCTGACGACTACCGCCAGGCGGAGATTGCGCGCCGCCGGAGAGTTAGCGCAGCATCCGCATCCGATGACGAGCTTGTTCGCACGCTGACCACGGCCGCTGATCAGTACATCGTCGCGCGTGAAAATGGTCAGACAGTTATCGCCGGCTATCATTGGTTCAGCGATTGGGGACGCGACACGATGATCGCGCTGCCCGGGCTGACGCTGGTCACCGGTCGCTTTGACGTAGCCCGCAGCATCCTCTCGGAATTCGCCCGTCACGTGAGCGGTGGCATGCTGCCGAATCGCTTTCCGGATGCGGGCGAAGCCCCGGAATATAACACGGTCGATGCGACTTTGTGGTTCTTCGAAGCCGTCCGTGCGCTCTTGCAGTATACGAATGATTACGAGTTCGTCCGGATCAATCTTTACGACGCGCTGGCCGACATCATCGCATGGCATGTGCGCGGCACACGCTACAACATTCATGTGGAAACGGACGGGCTACTCGCTTCGGGCGAAGAGGGCGTGCAGCTAACGTGGATGGATGCCAAAGTCGGCGACTGGGTGGTCACGCCGCGGCGCGGGCTACCGGTCGAGATCCAGGCACTCTGGTATAACGCGCTACGCATCATGGAGCGGTTGGCGCATGAGTTTGATGACGAAGCGAACGAAAAGCGGTACGCAGAGCTGGCTGAGAGGGCCCGCCAGGGCTTCAACCGGTTGTTCTGGAATGAAGAAGCCGGGTGTCTTTACGATTGTATCGACGGGGAGAAGCGAGACGCCTCCATCCGGCCGAATCAAATCCTCGCGGTTAGCCTGACGCATTCAATGCTTTCGGTGGAGCATGCGAAGCGCGTCATTGAAGTCGTTGAGCGCGACCTGCTCACTCTCTATGGACTGAGAAGTCTGGCGCCGGGTGATCCCCGGTATCGTGGACGTTACGAAGGCGATCCCTTGAGCCGCGACGGGGCTTATCACCAGGGCACCGTCTGGGCATGGCTGATGGGGCCGTTCATTACCGCCTACGTCAAAGTATTCGGTAATACGGATCAGGGTCGGGCACGGGCAACTGAGCTACTCGTGAGACTTCGCGAGCATTTAAGAGAAGCCGGTCTCGGTCAAATTTCGGAAATATTCGACGGAGATAGCCCGCACACACCACGCGGGTGTATTGCGCAGGCTTGGAGCGTCGCAGAGCTATTGCGCGCTCGGGTCGAAGACCTTCGCGACGTCGAGCCGTTCGTTAGCGCAGCAGTGAGCCTTTGAGCAAGTGATCAATCCCGTTGTATGCCATATGACTAACTAACCTTCCGGTAGCAGAAGATAACCTACAGGGGCAAGACAAATCTTTATTTACCGGATCGTCGGGGCCGGACTTCTCGCGTAAGAAGCGATCCGAGAATCTGATGCCAATCTCACTCGGCAGATGATCACCTCGCCGGAAAGTAAAGCCATCATTGAGGCCAGTGCATGGGGTTATCCACAAGCCTAAGGGGCTTCGCCTTTAGGGTATAATGCCGGCGGAGAGTATTTTAAGAACAGTTCATTTCACCGCCAGGATCTTGAAGGAGCTCAGATGATGCGTTCACTTAAGCCACTCGCCCCCGTCCTTACTGTGTTGGCACTCGCCGCTCTGGTCGCAGGCCAGAGCGCCGTCAGCCCCGTCTCTACCACGGCCGGCAGCCGGCTCGCCTACCCGGTCGCGCGCAAAGGCGACGTGGTTGACGACTTCCGCGGCACGAAGGTGGCCGACCCCTACCGCTGGCTCGAAGACCTCGACTCGCCGGAGACGAAAGCCTGGGTCGAGGCCGAGAACAAGCTGACGTTCGATTACCTGAATCAAATCCCCGTGCGCGCCGCCATCAAGGCGCGGCTGACGAAGCTGTGGAATTACGAGCGTTACGGCGTGCCGTTCAAAGAGGGCGGCCGCTATTTCTACCAGAAGAACGACGGGCTGCAAAACCAGTCCGTGCTCTACACCGTCAACGTGCTCAATGATCAGCCGCGTGTGCTGCTCGACCCCAATCAGCTCTCGCCGGACGGCACAGTCGCGCTCGCCGGCACCGCCGTCAGCGAGGACGGCAAGCTGATGGCTTACGGGCTTGCCGCTTCCGGGTCGGACTGGACCGAGTGGCACGTGCGCGACGTCGAGACGGGGCGGGACCTGCCAGACGTGCTCAAGTGGGTCAAGTTCTCCGGCGCGTCCTGGACGGCCGACGGCCGGGGCTTCTTCTACAGCCGCTACGACGAGCCGAAACAGGGCAACAAGCTCGCCGCGGTCAACGAGTATCACAAGATCTACTTCCACCGCATCGGCACGCCGCAGTCGGACGACAGCCTAATCTTCGCCGGCACCGAGGAGCAGAAGGGCTGGACGTTCCACGGCCGGGTGACGGACGACGGCCGGTACCTGATCATCTTCGCCTCCCCCGGCGCGAGCGCGGAGAACCGGCTTTACTACAAAGACCTTCAGGCCCCGGGCACAGAAAGTCCGGTCGTCAAGCTCCTGGACGACGCGGGCGTGGCGCAGTATTTCGTCGGCAACGACGGCCCGGTCTTCTGGATTCAGACCGACCGCGGCGCGCCGCACAAGCAGGTCGTCACCGTCGACACGCGCGCGCCCGAACGCAAAAACTGGAAGACGGTCGTGCCGCCGGCGCAGGAGACGCTCGAAAGTGCCAGCGTCGTCAACAACATGCTGATCGCGTCCTACCTGAAGGACGCGCACCGCGCGGTGAAGATTTACGACGCCCGCGGGCGGCTCGTCCGCGACCTCCAGCTCCCCGGCATCGGCGACGCCTTCGGCTTCAGGGGCCGGCAGAAAGAGAAAGAGACGTTCTACGCCTTCACCGGCTTCACCACGCCGGCCACGATCTACCGCCTTGACATGACGACCGGCCGGAGCACCCTGTTCCGCCAGCCGAAGGTTGATTTCAATCCGAACGACTACGAGACCAAGCAGGTCCTCTACACGAGCAAGGACGGCACGCGCGTGCCGATGTTCATCACTTATAAGAAGGGGATCAATCTCGACGGCAGCAACCCGACGCTGCTCTACGGCTACGGCGGCTTCGACATCGCCGAGACGCCCGCCTTCTCCGTCAGCATCCTGACCTGGATGGAGATGGGCGGCGTCTATGCGCTGGCGAACCTGCGCGGCGGCAGCGAGTACGGCAAGGAGTGGCACGAGGCTGGGATGAAGCTGAAGAAGCAGAACGTCTTCGACGACTTCATCGCCGCCGCCGAGTGGCTCATCGCCAACAAGTACACTTCGATGCCCAAGCTCGCCATCTTCGGCGGCAGCAACGGGGGATTACTCGTCGGCGCGGCGCTCACCGAGCGCCCCGAGCTGTTCGGCGCGGCGCTCCCGGCGGTCGGCGTGATGGACATGCTGCGCTTCCCCAGGTTCACCATCGGCGCGGCGTGGCAGACCGAGTACGGCTCGCCAGACAACCCCGAAGAGTTCAAAGCCCTATACGCCTACTCGCCGCTGCACAACATCAAGCCGGGCACGAGCTACCCGCCGACGTTGATCACGACGGCTGACCACGACGACCGCGTCTGGCCCGGCCACAGCTTCAAGTTTGCCGCGGCCCTGCAAGCCGCGCAGGCCGGCCCCGCGCCCATCCTGATTCGCATCGAGACCAAAGCGGGACACGGCGCGGGCAAGCCCACCTCCAAGCAGATCGAAGAGGTCGCCGACCGCTGGGGCTTTCTCGTCCGCGCCTTGAACATGAACTTAAGCAAAACCGTGGCGGGCGGTAAGTGATAGAATGCAAGAACCTCTTGAGACGCTGCGCGCGGCCGAACGCCGCCGTTCGGCCGCCACCGAATGCGCGCCGAGCAAGCTGTTGCGGCCGGCGCGGCTCACGCCTCGGCCGCGGGCCAAGCAGGCTGCGGCTTGCCCAGCCAGACCCACACGATGAAGTCGGTCAGCGGCGGTTCGCCCCCTAGTTCGCGCAACCGGGTGCTCACCTGCCCGCGGTGATACGCGCTGTGCATCGTCACCTGGAGCAGCGTTTCGCCCAGTGAAGGGGCTTCCGCTTTTCGCCCCAGGCGGGACTCGATCATCTGAGCCCAAGGCACCGCCAGCGGCCGCCCCAGGCCCTTGCCGTTGAGGCGGCTCATGTACCTCGTCAACTCGGCGTAGTACTCGCGGGCCCAGTGGAGGAGAGACCTGCTGTCGGTGAAGCTCGAAGCCTGTGGCCCGGAGTAGTCACCCCTCCAGACCCGTAGGAACGCGCGCTGAACCAGATGGGTATGATGCAGACGGTCCCGGAGAGCGGTATCGCTCGACGCTTCCGGGCTGGCGAACACGGCGGTCCAGATAAGCGAGTCGGCCCACTCCATGTGGCGGAACAACTCTTGTAGGCTCACCAGGTCGTTCATACGTAGTTCATCCCTCAACTTGGCCGCGGAATATATCCCGCGAACTGTTGGTGCTTGAGAAACATCCGCACGTCACTCGGCGTGAAGAAGACTAAACGCACCTCTTCCAAAGTCGCGTCGCCACTTAGAAAGCTCCTGATCGCCTCAGACGAAATCCTTGCGGCCTCATTCCGCGGGTAGCCGTAAGCGCCCGTCGAAATAGACGGGAAGGCGACCTTCCTTAAACCATGCTCGACGGCGAGGGCGAGTGAGTTACTGTAGCAAGCCGCCAACTGCGCGGCTTCACGCCCCACATCAATCCCCTTGATCGGGCCCACCGTGTGGATTACGTAACGCGCCGGCAGTTGCCCGCCCGTAGTGATCACGGCCTCCCCCGTCGGGAGACCTTTGGGATACTGTGCCCGGCGGATCTCCTGGCATTCTGCGAGTATCTGCGGGCCGCCGGCCTTATGGATCGCGCCGTCAACCCCGCCACCGCCCAACAGGGTGGCGTTGGCGGCATTGACGATTGCGTCGACACACTGGTGTGTGATGTTTCCGGTGACGACGGAGACCCGTCCGTTGAGGAATGTTTCGATGATCTCTGAGCTATTCATCACCTTAAGCCTCCTGCTCAGCATAGCGCCTAACGCAGGGTTGACCGGGCGGCGATCAACTCAGCGGCAGTCAGCCCTTACGAAACAATCAGGCTTACTCATCGCGTCAGCCGATAAATTAGCAGGGCCGCGCGTTTAGTCTGTCTTGGTAAAGTATCCAAATCGGCATACTCGCCCCTGGCGTGCGCATTGCGACCAGTGGCGCCTAAGCCGTCCAGACCCGGGATCAGGTGTGAAATGTATGCGATATCCCCGGCGCCTCTTTCCCCGGGCTCGAGCGCTTCAATCTTCCCCAGACCGAGATCCTGGCTGACCGCGTCGAGTTGTTTCAACAGCGCGTAGTTGCCCTCGGTCGGAGGCATCGCCGGAATGCCCTCCGAAAAAGTAATTTTTGCCGAAGTGCCGGGCAAGCTCCTGGCGACGATTTCCCTCATCTTTGTTCGCGCGGCCTCTTTCTGCTCCTCGCTGATGAAACGCAAATCGCCGCCCACCACGACTTTTGCGGGGACAACATTCGACTTGCCTCGGGCCGTGATGCCTTCTTCCTTAACTTCAATTTCGGTCCCGCCCGCTATCACAGCCGGGTTGAAGGTCAAATACTTTTCATTGCGCAAGGTCTCATAAAACTGATCTAGAATGCGTGCGGCTTCAAAGATGGCGCCGCTGCCCATGCTCTCTTTGAAGATTTGCCCGGAGTGCCCGGTTTTTGCCATAACTTCAAGCGTCCAGCCGCTGGCACCGCGGCGCGCCACGGTCGCAGTATTGCTCCCTCCGTTTTCAAAGCTGAGAGCTACGTCGCTACGTTTTGCCGCGGCAATCATATCGCCGCGACTGATTTCCACCGGCTTCCCGCTGCTCTCCTCATCACCTGTGAGCATCACAATTACGCTCGCGTCTTTGAGCGCGCCGGTCGCGTGTAGCGCTTTCAACGCGAAATATAGGACGACGTCCCCCGCTTTCATATCTGACGAGCCTGTGCCGTACGCCCTGCTACCCTCGCGCCGGAATTTCTCGCCGCTCAACACGGTGTCCAGGTGACCGAGTAAGAGAACCCGTTTGCCTTTGCTTCCCGGTTTTTCCGCTATCAGGTGTCCGGCGCGCTTCATCCCGGCGGGCATCTCTATCCACCGGCAAGTGAAACCCAGCGACTCCAATTCCTCTTTGAACACGAGTCCGACCTGCTTGACGCCCGCCAGGTTCTCGGTCGGGCTTTCGATGTTGACAGTTTTTTCAAGCAGCGCCACGGCGTCGGCCGTATGAGCGTCAATGTATCTGGCGATTTTCTCCTCTTCGGCCGATACGTTTTGGGAGTAAATGAGTGTGGGGGACAAAAAAATAAGCGCCAATACAACGAGCACTTTGCTGACTGTTTTGTTCAAACTCATCACCTTTCTAACTTTGCCTCTTATACTATGTGCGATCACTTTTGCTGGCTGACGTGAAGACCGGCGGCGGGCAGGCCAGATGGATGTTAAGAGAGGCTCTGTTGCCCGTCCGTCCGCAGCACCGCGTGTTAGTCGCAACTTCCGTAACGCTCCCTGGCCGGAACTTTCTATCTTGTTCACTACCGCTTCTCATCCGCCACAAAAATGATCACAACCGACGTGGCGGTATCTACCTCCACACGAACTGTCACCTCAGATCTAGCCTGACCGCGCGCGACCAGCATCCCCTTGAGGAGACCCACCGCCTCACGCACTTTAACCGGGTCGTAAATGGCACCCTCAATTACTGTGATGTGGTGTTCGCGAAACGCTTCAGAAACCTCCGGCTCCTGAACGCTCTGAAGCCCTTCGAAACGCACCTCGCGGATGATCGGCAGTTCTATGACTTCAAATATCACGACAACACCACCTCGCGCCCCATCTTCTACCGTCACACGCGTCGCTGCCTTATCGAAGTGGCCGAGCCCAACGATTGCCTGCAAGTCGCCTGTGATCTGCTCTTGACGATAGACCTGCCCCGGCCTAGTTTTTATGTGCCTCAGAATATCTTCGCTCCCCAAGCGACGGATACCGATGACGTCGACCGATTCAATCATTCGTCCGGAAGGCGGCTCTTGAGCATACCCGTAGCTTTCATTGAAGCCATATTCTATCTGGAAATATTGGGAGACGTTTTCCCCATCCTTTGCTGCCGGGACGAACTTAATCCGCCGAGCGGCTTGGAGGGCGTTCCCGGTCATTCCGTACGGTAAGCTCCTGACGACCTGGATGTCAGTGACTTGGCCGGTCCGACATAACACGCCGTTCACTACTACCCGACCACTTACGTAATTCGCACGCGCCTCTTCACTGAAGAGGGGTTCCGGGATGGAGACGATTTTTGCCCGGCGTGACACCTCGGCCGCCTGATAAGCTGGCCCGACACATTTTTCCCTATCGATGCCGCTATTCGAGTCCTGTGCTAACACAGGGGCGTTAAAGAGGAAGGTTAATGCAAGTATGTAAGGCGACGGAAAGATTCTTCCCATTATTCGACTCCTTATGCCCGGGGCTAATGACGGTTATTCGCGGCCGACGCTATTCAACTCCTTCTCATTGGGTTACTCCCGTCATCTCGCTCATCTTCTTCTTGATCTGAATAAGGCGCCTGTTCGTTCCCATCTCGTTGAACCACTCCCAAATGCTACTCGTTTCCCCGCCGACACTGATCGTCAGTCCCGCCCGGCTCTCGTACGGCACCGGTTGACGATTCGGTGTCTGTTGCTCCCAGGCCTGGCTTTCGATTAATAGCTTGACCAGTTCTAACAACTGATCCGGTAGGATGGAGGCCTCAAAGACCTGCGGCGCGGCAGCCCCTTGCGCCCGCTCACGGCGCTCGGCTCTGCCACTCCCATGCATGATGATAGCGGTCCCTTCCCAGAGGCCGTGCGTATCGTCATAAGTAATCAGGAGGTCGGGAGGGACTTGACCGCCCGCAATGATTTCCTTCAATGCACTCTCCACAGGCATACTTAACCGTGATTAATTATATAGAAGCGCGTATGGCAATTCGCTTGATAATGGGATCTTTATCGATCAGGGACAGCTCAATTGCGCGTCGGGTGCAGCATTAGTTAGGCATCGCCCCTGGTCTCACGAGCGGGTGGCTTGCTCTCTTTAGTGACTCTGATTAAAAAACGTAGCGCTTCATTCACCGACTCCGCATCCGGAAACACTTCCGCGACATCGGGCTCCAGCCGAACGACCGGCCCGAAGATCTTCCGGCCGGGCCCGAGCCGTCTCACGCGCAAGCTCTTCAGGTCATACTCTGCACGCAGTTCATCCCCCGTCTCATTTTCACCCTTCTTCATATGCTTTCCGCTCCGCTGGCGTTACCTCTCTCTTGAGCTGATGATGCGGGTGGTATCGTCTCTTCCCGTGTACGATACCATCAACAAACGACCTGTTGTGATTCACCGATAATAATATAGCGATGCTCATCGTAGGAATGATCGGGATCGTAGAAATCGACGTAGATTGGGTCATCGAAGACGGTCTTCGCCTCATCAAAAGAGACCCCGTGTTTCGACAGATTGGCCGCGGCCTTCTCTTCATCCCACTCGAACCCCATAGGGATAGTATAACACCGGTGGCTGCGAGGAAATTGTCAGGCTCCAGGAGCGCTAGATGCCTAACGTCTGGATTGGGCCGCCCGTCAAACCTTCAACTTAGGAGACCTGCTCATTCGGGCCGGCTCCAACTCTTTGTTTGGTGCCGCCCTCATCAGCTACTTCCCCGGGACCTTGAAGACGCGCCAGACCACCTCCGTCAAATCTGCCGGAGCACCCCGCTTCGCCATCTCATCCCTGACCAGTCGCTTCTGTTCGGGCGTGAGGGCGTTGACGACCTCCCGGATCGACTCACCCTTTATCGAGAGCAACTCCCACGTCTCTTCTCTCATCTCGCGGCTCAGTCTCCCGCGCAGTCCCTCGTCCGGCTTCTCCGCCAGCATGTTCTCGTAGATCTGCCTGACGGTGGCGGCCAGCCGCAGGGCGACCGGCGCCGCCTTCTTCTCACTCTCAGCGCGAATCGACTTGATCGCCTGCAATTGAGCTTCACTTAAGCGGCGATTAACTTCCACTGTTCCCGCCGCCTTACCCTCCGGCGCTTCCTTTCCCCGCTGCTGATCGCCCTCTAATACGTTGCCAGCACAAGTGCTGCACGACGTCGCTTGCGCGCCCACACTTGTCGCGCAGACAAAGAGTAATAAGAAAAATGTTTTCATCTTCATCAATGATGCTCTCGACGGCCTACGGTTAGAAGAACATTATTATCAATTCGACGACACCGAATGCGAAGCCGGCCGGCGCGCATGGATCGTCAAAGAAAATCAGCACTC
>CAYLJO010000033.1:20575-39444 GCA_964383905.1 uncultured Blastocatellaceae bacterium | reverse complement strand
GGTATTCGGGGTTGAGACCGAGCAAGACGTCGGCGTTCGCCAACGCGAAGACGGCGTCGAGCAGCGTGACGCGGCGGTTACGGGTGGCGAGTTCGAGTGCCAGGTTGACGGCGACGTTGGACTTGCCGACCCCGCCCTTGCCACTTGTCACTGCGATGGTGCGTGCGCCGGCTGCTGAATCCCGGCCCCCCGTAGAGTTTACCTGCACAGGGCCGGCGGGGGCGGTCGGGCTTGAAGTGAGAGGGACGTCCATGGTTCGTAAAATTGTGCTTTGGTCTGTCATCTGTCGAGTAAGTCCCTCTTTAACGATGTCGGGCCACGCTCAGGACCATCAGGCACGGGCGGCAGCGCGATGTCCCGGTGAGCCCGCCACGCGCTGAACACTTAAACAGGTACGGCCGGATTTCAGTTCTCAAATCTCCACCCATAGTCGTTCAGCTGATAGTTCCGGTTGAGTTGAGGCGAGCGTTCGGCGCGACTTCGCCATGGGCGGCCACTGCCAACTCCAGCAAGAACCGTTCCGTTAATCTCCCGAGGTGTGTCCTGATCAACCGCGGGCAGGGTGTTACGGGCTCCGAGAGGCGGCCCGGCGCGCTGCCGGCGCCACCTTCGTCAAGGCATTGACACGCGCAGCGTCATGCTTCTGCCATTGGTGATCCCCAACTCCAGGCGTAGCGCCTCGACGCCCTGCTAAAATCTGCATTGTGCTATGAAGAATGTGGCCCACAACTTGCAAGATGATCCCCGGTGGCGTGTGCGAAGCCGTGATTAGTGTAATAGTGACAGTAAGATGGCGGCCTCCATTCAATAAATTCCCCCCGGATGCGAGCTGATATGGGACGAACGTCAAGGTGAACCCCCACCCCGCTTCAGACGACCAACAAGTAGATTCAATCGATCGAAGGGACGCATGATTTGCCACAACCCGGCCGTCATGCCGGGGGCCGGTAGCGTCTCAAGCTGTGAGCCCGGTTGAGGCGCAGGAGAGAGTTCGAAGCGCTTGATCAAAGCTAACTTTGCCAGGTGGCTGGGTATGGAAGTGACGAGGAATCAGAACGTCGGAATCAGACTGGGGGTTGCGTTCAGCTTCCTGATCGCCGTCCTGGTCAGCATCGGTTGGCTGGGACTCAATCGCATGGGCCAAGTCAATGCGAACCTCGAGAAGATACTGAAGCAACGGTGGGCGAAGGTACAACTGGCACGGGAAGCACTCAGCTACTCCAACCTCAACAACCGGATCACGATGGAGGTCTTTCTCCTGAAGGACGGCGAGGCTATTGCTCCGCTCCTTGCCCGGCGGGCTGAGAACACCGATCAGATCTCCAATTTGGTCGGGCAGATTGAACGGAAGATTGAGCCCGGTAAGGAAGAGGAGCTGTTTGCCGCGGTCAAAAGGAGAAGGGCTCCGTACGTCGAGAGCTACCGGCACGCCCTTGACCTGCTTCTTCACGAAAATAAGTCCGAAGAAGCCAGGGCCATGATGGTTGGGGAGACGCTGCCACATCTGGTCGATTATCAACATGCCTGGGAAGCTTTCGTGCAGTTTGAAGGTGATCAGATGGACGAGACCGCCAGGGAGGGCACGGCCAGCTATGCCAGGGCACGTGTGCTCGTCCTCTTCCTGATCGTGCTGGCCGGTACCGTTGCCATCGCGATTGCTATCTTTGTGACACGTGGCATGGTAAAGGATGCCGATGAGCGCAAACAGGCCGAGGAGGCGCTACGTGAGGGCGAAGAAAAGTACCGTTCTATCGTTGAGACGACCAACGAGTGGATCCGGGCGATGGATCCGGACGGCCGCCTGACTTACAGCAATCCGGCCGTTGAAGCAATCCTCGGCTACCGGCCCGAAGAGCTTCTTGGCAAGGACATTCTGAGCTTGATACATGAGGAGGATCGGCGGGGGATCGAAAAAGTCATGCCGAACTTTACCTCAGAGAAGCGCGGATGGGCGGGCCTGGTCGCGCGGTGGCGGCATAAGGACGGGACGTATCGCTATCTGGAAACCAACGCCGTGCCGATTCTCGACGACGGCGGCGGCCTGATAGGGTACCGCGGTACCGGCCGCGACATCACGAAGCGCAAGCGGGTGGAGCAGGAGCGCGCCGTCATCCATAAGGTCATGCAAGGGATCAGTGTTACTTCCAACCTCACCGAACTGCTGACCTTAATCCATCAGTCGCTCAAGAAAGTAATTTACGCCGAGAATTTCTTTGTCGCCCTTTATGACAAACAGGCCGATCTCTTCTCCATGCCGCTGCTGGTCAATAAGTTCGATTCGGCCGCGCCCCCGCAAAAACCTGGCCGGGGCTGCGCCGCGTATGTCTTCCGCACCGGCCGCCCCATGCTGATCACCAAGGAAGTCCTCGGCCGGCTGGTCGAGCAGGGCGAGATCGACCTCGTCGGGACACCCCCGGCGTCGTGGCTGGGCGTACCGCTCAGGACGCCGGCCGAGACCATCGGCGTCCTGGCCGTGCAGCATTATGAGGATGAGAAAGCTTACGGTGAGCGCGACCTGGAACTCCTCTCCTCGGTCGGGAGCCAGATCGCCTTAGCCATTGAGCGCAAGCGTGGCGAGGAGGCGCTGGCCAAAGAGCGTGACCTGCTGCACGCCTTAATGGACAGCATCCCCGACACCATTTACTTCAAGGATGCCGACTCCCGGTTCACCAAAATCAACAAGGCCCAGGCCCGGGTCCTCGGTCTCAGTGACACGGATGAGGCGATCGGGAGAACCGATTTTGACTTCTTCACGCCGGAGCACGCGCGCGAGGCCTACGCCGACGAGCAACAGCTGATGAGGTCGCAAGAGCCTCTGATCGGTAAAGTGGAAAGGATCAGGCTGGCGGATGGCGAGTTCCGCTGGGTATCGGCGACGAAGGTGCCGATTAAGGGTGATGACGGGGCGAGCATCGGGCTGGTCGGGGTCTCCAGGGATATTACGGGGCAGAAACTAATCGAGGCGGAGCTAGAGCAGGCGCGCGACGCGGCGCTGGAGTCGGCGCGGTTGAAGTCAGAATTTCTGGCCAACATGAGCCATGAGATCCGCACGCCGATGAACGGGGTGATCGGGATGACGGGAATTCTGATGGACACCCCTTTGAACGACGAGCAGCGCGAGTGTGCTGAAGCAATCCGGTCGAGCGGCGAAGCGCTCCTCACCATCATCAATGACATTCTCGACTTCTCAAAGATCGAGGCGGGCAAGCTCCAATTTGAGACGCTGGACTTCGACTTGCGAAACGCGGTCGAGGAGACGACGGAACTGCTCGCCGAGCAGGCCCATGCGAGACAGATCGAGCTGGCCACCTTAGTCCACGACGATGTCCCGGTGATGCTCAGTGGCGACCCGGGCCGGCTGCGGCAAGTCCTCACGAATCTGATCAGCAACGGCGTCAAGTTTACGGAGCGCGGTGAAGTTTTTGTCCACGTCACAAAGGTGGAGGAAACAGCCACCTACGCCGTGCTGCGGTTCTCCGTCAGAGACACGGGGGTCGGTATTACGAAGGAAACGCAGCGTCTGCTCTTCCAGTCCTTCACCCAGGCCGACGGCTCGACCACGCGTAAATACGGCGGCACGGGGCTGGGGCTCGCCATCTCTAAACAACTCGTTCAACTGATGGGCGGGGAGATCGGCGTCGAGAGCGAGCCGGGCCGGGGGTCAACCTTCTGGTTCACGGCGCGCCTGGAGAAGCAGGCGGGCCGCCAGCAGCAGGCACCCACCCCCCGCACCGACCTCTGCGGCCTGCGGGTGCTGGTGGTAGATGATAACGCGACCAACCGGAAGATCCTGCTTCATCAAACCGCCTCATGGAACATGGCGGCCGGGGAGGCGGGCGACGGGCCGCAGGCGCTCGAGATGCTCAGCGGCGCAGTCGCTGGCGGGCAGCCTTACGACGTGGTGATCCTGGATCTGCAAATGCCGGGCATGGACGGCTTCGAGTTGGCCCATCAAATTAAGGCCGACGCGGCCCTCGCGAGTGTCCCGCTGGTGATGCTGACTTCGTTCGGCCAGCGCGGGGACGCGGGAACGGCACGCATGGCCGGCATTGCGGCCTACCTCACAAAGCCCGTGCGCCAATCACAACTCTTCGACTGCCTGGCAATCGTGATGGCCGAGTCAACGGATGCGGCCACTTCCTCCAACACCGCGCCCTCCAAACTGGTGACGCGGCACACCCTGAAAGAGACAAAAATGCAGACCACTCAAGGGGAGGCCCGGCCGCGCCCACGCGCCCGCATCCTGATCGCCGAAGACAATCCCGTCAATCAGAGGGTGGCGATGCGACAGGTTGAGAAGCTGGGCTACCAGGCGGACGCCGTCGCTAACGGGCTCGAACTTCTGGAAGCGCTCGCGCGCATCCACTACGCGCTGGTGTTGACAGACTGCCAGATGCCGGAAATGGATGGGTATAAGGTGGCGGCGGAAATCCGCAGACGGGAAGGGGCATCAGGCCACATGCCGATCATCGCCATGACGGCCAACGCGATGCAGGGCGAGCGTGAGAAATGTCTGGCCGCCGGAATGGACGATTACATTTCGAAGCCCATCAGGCAGGAAGACCTGGCCGCAATGATCGAGCACTGGCTGCACCGGGCCGAGGCCCTCACCAATGACCGGCCAACCGGTGAGCCGGAGAAGCCCGCCGGGACTGATCTAACGGCGACGACCGCCGAGGCGGGTGACGGGGTTAAGGAAAGACTTGCCGCCTTAAGCAAGGAGCTTGGCCCGCAACTGGTTGTTGAATTGGTCGATCTGTTTATATCGGATACCGGGAGCCGCCTCGCCGCGCTGCGCCGGACCATCGAGCAGGATGATCCGCCGGCTCTGGCCCGGCAGGCTCACGCACTGAGGGGAAGCTTCAGCAATATGGGCGCCGATCGAATGGCAGAACTGTGCGCGCAGCTAGAGGAGCAGGGGCGCGGCGGGCTGGCGCAAGACACCGTCGTGATGCTGTCAGAATTGGAAGAAGGGTTTCGACTGATGCAGCCGCTACTCAAAGCCGCCAGGGCCTCAAACAGCCCCGCGGCCGAAGTCTAACGGGGTACGCCATGGGTACTAAACCTGTCAGAGTGTTGCTGATCGAGGACAATTCGGTACAGCGCATCATGATGCAGGCCATGCTCGCCAAGGCGGGGGCCTCTCAACCCTTTCTCCAGGACTCGGAGTTGGTCTGCGCGGACCGGCTCTCGGCCGGCCTGGCGCAACTCGACGCGGGCGGCATTGACGTAGTCCTGCTTGACCTCTCGCTGCCGGACGCGGACGGCCTCACGACGCTCGTGAAGGTTCGGGAGCAGGAGCCGGACGTCCCGATTGTCGTCTTAACCGGGCACGATGATGAGCAGTTAGCGTCGAGGCGATGAAGAGCGGCACGCAGGATTTCCTCGTCAAAGGGCAGATTGACAACCAGATTCTGGTGCGCGCCATTCGCTACGCCATCGAACGACACCGCCTGCTGCGCAGCCTCTCGCTGACGGATGATTTGACGGGTTTGTACAACCGGCGCGGGTTCATCATGCTTGCCGAACAGCACATCAAATTGGCCCAGCGTACGGCAAGCAACTTTCTTCTTTTCTACGCCGATATGGACGGCCTCAAGCAGATCAACGATACCCTGGGGCATAAGGAAGGCTCGGCGGCGTTGGTCCGGATCGCGGAACTGCTTAAATGCACCTTTCGTGAGTCAGACATTATGGCCCGGATAGGCGGTGACGAGTTTACAATTCTCGCCACGAATACCGTCGATAATAGTGGGGAGAAGATCATCGCTCGTTTACAAGAGAATCTGGACGCTTACAACACGCGCGGCTCCGCCACTTACAGGCTGTCGATCAGCGTCGGCATCGCGCGTTATGATTGCAAAAGCAAAGCGTCGCTCGAGGACGTCATGGCGAGGGCGGATCAAGCGATGTATGAGCATAAACGCAGCAAGGGGCGTCCCGTTCCAGTATCCGTATGAGTGGATGGAAGAAGAGGATTTGAACCGCAGAGGGCACAGAGGGACACGGAGGAAGACGGAGGAAAGCTTGATGAATTCAGAGTTTAGGTTAAGGAGAAGAATTTCAGATTAGACAGGATTGACAGGATTAACAAGATGGCCAAAAGCTTTTAAGGTTTTATTATGTCCATCCCATCAATCCTGTCTTAATCTCCTTAGACTTGATATCACATGCCGCTCCTACCGCAGCCTGGATTCTGATTCTTCTGTAGGGCTATAAACATCTCGCCGCCGCCGGGGCTCAGAACCTCTCCCGATCACACCTTCTTCAGCTCAAGACGAAGGTTAATTTAAAAAGCCACGGCCGTCTATCGCAGCCGAGGTGTCGCTCTCATAGGGCATATCGGTTACTATGGAGTAAGTACAAGTCTGTGCGGATGAAGATGGCCGGATAAGGTCTCATGCTTGCGCTCCTCTTTACATCGCTGGCGATGTTCTCGACCCTGACGGGGGGCTATATCGCGATCGCCGCGCAGCGCCGCATTCACCTCCTCATGGGGCTGGGTGCCGGTGTTCTCCTTGGCGCAGTATTCTTTGACTTGCTCCCGGAATCGCTGTCGGTGGCCGAGGGACAGAGGTGGGGTACACGTATTGTCCTCGGCATTGTCGTGACCGGCTTCCTACTGTTTTACCTGACGGAGCGCCTCCTGATTCTACACGCCTGTCCGGAGGGCGACTGTTCGAATGACGCGCATCACCACATCGGCAGGTTGGCCGCGATCGGGCTGATCATCCACAGTACGCTTGACGGCGCGGCGATCGGCGCGGCGGCGATGGTCAGTTGGCGGACGGGCCTTCTGGTGGCGATCGCGGTTATTGCTCATGACATGAGTGACGGCCTAAACACTATCCTGCTCGTCACGCACGGCGAGCCGGCGCGCCGCGGCGACCTCGTGTTTCTTGTCCTGGACGCCGTAGCCCCTGTCTGTGGGGGGCTGCTCGCGTTGATGTTTCTGCCGTCCGAAGGGGCACTCGCCGTGTTCCTCGCCTTCGCCTCGGGATTTTTCCTGTACACGGCAACCAGCGACCTGCTGCCTGAAGCGCATCGCCGCTCTCCGGGTATTGCGGTCGCGGCAGCGACCATCGCCGGAATCGCGCTGATTGCCATCGCCGTCCAACTAATCAGGACCTAATCGCGGTTCAGAATTCTAATTTGATAGGTGGACGGCTTCTAATTCGGTCCCGGCTATGGCATGATGCCTCATCGATCCAATTAGGGTTAGTGTGTATTTAATCGGGTAGATAAGAGGTTGAATTGAGATGGCGATAGCGAGCATCAATCCGGCGACGGGTGAGACAATTAAATCCTTTGAACCGCTCTCGGACGCGGAGACCGAGGAGAAACTGCAGCGGGCAGCGGACACTTTCCGCGGGTACCGGCGCACAACATTTGCCGAGCGGTCGCAGAGGATGACCCGCGCCGCCGAGATCCTGGAGGCGGAAAAAGAGAGGTTCGGGCGACTGATGACGACCGAGATGGGAAAGCCCTTGAAGGCGGCGGTGGAGGAAGCGGCCAAATGCGCCACGGCCTGCCGCTACTACGCCGAAAGGGCCGAACGGTTGCTCGCCGATGAGGTGATCGAGACCAACGCCACGCTGAGCTACATTCACTACCAGCCGATCGGTCCGGTGCTCGCCGTAATGCCCTGGAATTTCCCCTTCTGGCAGGTCTTTCGCTTCGCCGCCCCGGCGCTGATGGCCGGTAACGTCGGGCTCCTCAAGCACGCTTCAAACGTGCCGCAGTGCGCGCTGGCGATCGAAGAGATCTTCCGGCGATCAGGGTTCCCGGAAGGCGCATTCCAGACGCTGCTCATCGGCTCCGACAAGGTCTCGGGTATCCTCGATGACCCGCGCGTCACGGCGGCCACGCTGACGGGAAGTGAGCCGGCCGGAAGCCAAGTCGCGAGCGAGGCCGGCAAGCAGATTAAGAAGACCGTGCTGGAGCTCGGCGGCAGCGATCCGTTCATCGTGATGCCGAGCGCCGACCTCGACGAGGCCGTGAAGACGGCGGTGAAAGCGCGCACGATTAACAACGGGCAGTCGTGCATTGCCGCCAAGCGCTTTATCGTCGCCGCGGAGATATATGACGAGTTCGAGCGCCGCTTCGTCGAGGGTATGGAAGCCCTCAAGATCGGTGATCCGACCGACGAGAAGGTCGACATCGGCCCGCTCGCGACCACACAGATACTCGAAGACCTTGACGAACAGGTTCAGAAAGCGGCCAAGGCGGGCGCACGCATTCTGACCGGCGGCAAGCGACTGGAGCGCGCGGGTAATTACTACCTGCCGACCGTCCTGGCGGATATCAACAGAGATTCGCCGGTTTACTACGAAGAGATTTTCGGGCCCGTGGCGATTCTCTTTCGGGCGCGCGACCGGGAGGAAGCGGTTCGCCTGGCCAACGATTCACCGTTCGGGCTCGGCTCGAGCGCGTGGACGAATGACGAAGCGGAGCGTAAGTTCTTCATCGAGGAGATTGAGGCCGGTCAGGTCTTCATTAACGGCATGGTGGCATCCGACCCGCGCCTTCCCTTCGGCGGCGTGAAGCATTCCGGCTACGGGCGCGAACTGAACGCATACGGCATCCGTGAGTTCGTGAATGTCAAAACGGTCTGGATCAAAGACAAGGGATACAGCCGCAGCGATACCGAGTGATGCTAAATCGAAACGCCGGGGCCGGAGTCCACGGCATCTTGAGGAATGAACCGCAGAGGACGCAGAGGACACAGAGGAAAGACAAGAGGAAGATAAGGGATGGTAATAAAACAGTAAAAAGGTAAAAGGTACAAGTGTGGATGAAAGCAGAATTTATTGAAAGTGGTTTTTCAGGAGGAAAGAGCCGGCTATGAAGACGCGGCAGTTAGGGAGAAGCGGACTCACCGTTTCGGCGATGGGTCTGGGCTGTATGGGGATGTCGGAATTTTACGGCGAGCCGGATGATAAGGAGTCCGTTGCGACTATCCACCGGGCGCTCGAGCTGGGTGTCAACTTCCTTGACACGGCCGACGTGTACGGGCCGCGGACCAATGAGGATCTGGTCGGGCGGGCCATCCGTGGCCGCCGCGACGAAGTTGTGCTCGCCACTAAGTTCGGCATCGTCAGGACAGAAGACCCGAGCGTTCGCGGGGTCAGCGGGAGGCCCGAGTACGTACGCTCCTCCTGCGAAGCGAGCCTCCGCCGTCTTGGCGTCGAGACCATCGACCTTTACTACCAGCACCGGGTTGATCCGAACACGCCCGTCGAGGAGACGGTCGGGGCGATGGCCCGACTGGTTCAAGAGGGCAAGGTCCGGTACCTCGGTCTCTCCGAGGCGGCGCCGGAGACATTACGCCGCGCTCACAGCGTCCACCCGATTGCGGCGTTACAGAGCGAGTACAGCTTGTGGAGTCGTGACCCCGAAGACGAAATCCTGCCGACCTGCCGCGAGCTCGGGATCGGCTTTGTCGCCTACAGCCCGCTCGGCCGTGGCTTCCTGACCGGGCAGATCAAGAGGTTTGATGATCTGGCGGAAGACGATTACCGCCGCCATTCACCGCGCTTTCAGGGCGAGAATTTTCAGAAGAATCTCGGCCTGGTGAGAAAGATCGAGGAGATAGCGGCAGAGAAAGGATGCACCCCGGCACAACTGGCACTGGCCTGGGTGCTGGCGCAAGGTGAGGACGTTGTACCCATCCCCGGTACTAAGCGCCGGAAATATCTGGAGGAGAATGTCGCCGCGTTGGAAGTGGGGTTAACGCGGGAAGACCTCCGGCGCATCGACGAGGTCGCGCCGCGAGGCGCCGCCGCGGGCTCACGCTACCCGCGGGCGATGATGGCAATGGTGAACCGGTAACATTGACAGAACGGGCTCGGACAGCAGTGCCCTAACAGGATGACCCGGAGCTAAAGGACAGGTTATAGCAAATAGCGAATGGACGTAAGGCAGGGCCTCACCATGGAGACCCGAGAGGGGGGCACAGAGAAAACAGCTTACTCCCAATCGCAAGCTGCTATAGATGGTCGAAGCCCACTCGGCTCTGAGCCGGGGCTTATCCTTTATGCTTGAAATACTGGACCGCTCGCTCGTGCTTTTCGGCCGCCTCGCGGGTGTCGAATGTGCCCAGGTTCTTTCGCTTGCCGGTCCTGGGGTCTTTCTTACGCGAGTAGAGCCTGTATTTGCCACTCTTTAGTTTTCTGATCATCGTCCTTAACTCTTTCAGCAACCATTAATGTGATTGGTTATAGAGCCGCTTCAAGCGCGCGAGATTATCGGCTTCGCGCCTACTTTTATCTATGCGTTCGCGCTTGAAGCGGGGGATGCGCAACGCGTAGCCCGCGGAGTAGGCGTTTGTCTTCTGTATATCTTGAAAGTCCACTTCGATCACCATCCCGGGCTCGATCTCGACGTCGCGGCCGCGCGTGGTGATGATCTTCGGCTCAAGTTTCCCGGTCAGTTCCTTCAGCGTCTCCTCCGAAAACCCTGTGCCGACCTTGCCGACCGTCTTAAATTCGTCACCGTCGCGGACGGCCACGATCAGGCTTGACAGCAGGCCGCGCCGCCGTCCGGAGCCCCAGATGCCGCCGACTACTACCACGTCCAGCGTCTCAAAGGCCGGCTTGATCTTCATCCACTTATCGGTCCGCCTGCCCGGCACGTAAGGAGCATCCGGGTCTTTGGCCATCAACCCCTCGTGGCCGGCCCTGATCGCCTGCCGGAAGAATTCCTGCTGGTCTTCGATCCGGTCCGAGTCTATCTCGTCGGTCATCTTCACGCGGTCGGTGGAGCGGAAGAGTTTTCTGAGCAGCTTGCGGCGCTCTTTCTGCGGCACCTCCATCAGGTCTCGGCCGTCGTGATAGACTACTTCAAAGAGATAAAGAACGAGCGGAATCTCACGCGCCTTCTCCTCGACGTTATGTACGCGACCCAGCCGCATCAGCACGGCCTGGAACGGCTGTTTCTCTTTCAGTGCCGGGTCGTAAGCGACGGCTTCGCCTTCGACTATCGCGTCGCCGTCCTTCCAAGCCTTTCGCAGGGCCTCCACGACGTCGGGCATCGCAACAGTATCGTCATTCAGGCGGCGCGAATAGAATTTCATCTCGGCCGGCTTCCCACCCTTGATGTGAATTTGCAGGCGCGCGCCGTCATACTTCACTTCAAAGATGATCCGCTTACCCGCCAGGCGCTTGAACACCTCCTGCGGGTCGTCAATCTTGTGCGCGTTCATGAATTGGTAGGGGCGAAAGAGGGCCAGCCCCGTGCGCTCGAGGCTCCTGGCCCCCCGCCTGGCGCGCGTCGCGGCGAGGCCGATGTCGTTCGTCATCACGTACAGGCGCTCCACCTTGTCAGGCTCGACGTCGAACGCCTCGGCAATCGCCCTGATGAGAGTCCCGAGGCCGACGCCGATGCGCATCTGGTTCAGTACCATCCGGGTGAAGTATTTCGCGCCATTCGCCGTGGTGCTGGCGAACACGTATTCGATGAGCTTGAGCCGGTCTTCGTCGCGCTTGACGGTGCGATTGGTGCGCTGCCACAGCTCGTCAACCGCCAGCCTGTCGGAGCCGCGGGCAAGCTCGGCCACCACCTCGCTCATGTCGCCCGTCTGCTTGACATGATCATCTATCTCGCTCTCATCTTTGCCTGACGCCTGGGCCAGCGCGGTTCGAATGGTGCCCGGCCCGATGCCCAGCCGGTCAGACAACTGCGGGTCAACCACCTCACTCGCCGTAAAGTGGGCGGCGGCCTCAATCGTTTTCCGGTCCATGCTTCGGAACAGGGCGGCGAGTATCTCTACCCTCCCGGGTTCGCTGCCCGCCTGTTGAATTCGGTCGTAGGTCTGTGCAAGCTTGGAGAATTTCATCGCAAAGTGCGTTAACAAAGCGCATGAAAATGGTTTACAAAGAGTATCGAGACTGTCAAGCATGCAAATTGCAAGCCGAGTCTATACAGTACCCTTAGGAGGAAGGATGGCGAGATCAAAGAAGGCCGAGAGGCTTGAAGAATTGGCGGCGCAGATACGTGTCTGCACCAAATGCCCGCTGCACGAGTCGCGTACATTAGCCGTCCCGGGTGACGGCAAGCCGTCGGCCAAAGTGATGATTATCGGGGAAGCGCCGGGCCGAGAGGAGGACGAAAGCGGCCATCCCTTCGTCGGGTCAGCCGGCCGCTATCTGGACCACGTGCTCGAAGGGACCGGCCTCGACCGCGGCGATTTCTTCATTACTAACACGGTAAAATGCCGCCCGCCGAAAAATCGCACGCCGAAGAAGAACGAGGTCGACACCTGTACCTCGAACTATCTATTCGAGCAGATCGCATTGGTTAACCCGAAGCTGATCATGCTGCTCGGCGGCGTGGCCGCCAAGAAAATACTGGGCGTTAAGAGCGTCAACGAGGCGCGCGGCCGCGTGATCAACCAGGAAGGGCGAAAGTATCTCGTCGGTTATCACCCGGCGGTCAGGTTTTACCGGGAGGATTTGGGGGAGAAGGTTAAAGAGGACTTCGCACTGCTCAAGCGTGAGCTGAAAAAGCTGTGAGGTAAATTCTTTAACTGATGTTAAAAGCGCCTTGCGTACGGTTGCGTACATAAGGCTCGCCCCGGTGTATGTTACCTTTCGTGTCCCGTCACATTTTACGTCGTGAGGCGAATCAGCGACTCTTTAATCTTGTGGGGTCAAGCCCTTTGATTAAATGTTCGGCACCCCTCTTGCTAAATGAAGGTCGAGCCTTCTGATGTTTAGTATATGCTTTATATCGAGACGTTCGGGGTGTGCATGACTGTATCAGAACTACACGATGGCGGAGGCAGCGGCGAAGGAGAACCGTCCACGCGAAAGAGATTGGCGTAAAAAATTATGGGGCTGGAAACTTACCACGAGAAGAGGGATTTCAGGCGCACGCCTGAGCCGAGGGGAAAGCTTGCAAAGACCAACCGACACCGGTTCGTGGTGCAGGAGCACCACGCCTCGATGCTCCATTTTGATTTCAGGCTCGAGATGGGAGGGCTCCTCAAATCATGGTCCATTCGAAGAGGGCCGTCGCTTGATCCGAGTGAGAAGAGGCTCGCAGTCGCAACGGAAGATCACCCGGTTGAATATTTAAAGTTTGAAGGACACATACCCGAGGGCAACTACGGCGCGGGCGAGCACATGATCTGGGATACGGGCACTTACGAGCTGTTAGCCAAAGGCGATCCGCTCAAGCAACTGGACGAAGGGAAGCTTAAGTTCCGTCTCCACGGCGAAAAACTCCGGGGCGAGTTCAACCTGGTGCGGCTCGGCGGAAGGGAAGGGCAGTGGCTGCTCATTAAGGGCCGGGATGAATTCGCCAAGCCGGGTTGGAAACTGGAGACGCTGCTGAATACTGACGGCGAAAACAACAGGACTCAAAAAAAGGAACGCGCCACGGGCGACCAACGCGCTCCCAAAAAGGGGGTAAAAAAATATCGTACGCGAGCGGATGGGGAATCCGGCAAAGCTGTCTCGGCGAGCCGGACTTTTAAATCAACGGAATTAAGCGGAGACCTTAATGTCAAAATCGGTCAGGACATCGTTAAGCTGACAAATCTCGATAAGATTTACTGGCCGGAAGAGGGCTACACCAAAGGCGATCTCATCAGATATTACTACGAGGTGTCAAAATACATTCTGCCTTACCTCAAAGATCGGCCCCTCATCATGAAGCGGTATCCGGACGGGATCAAGGGAAACTCCTTTCACCAGCATAATATTGATCAGGCGCCAGATTACGTGAAAACTGCTTCGCTGGAGGTCGAGGAAGGGCATGTGGTGGATTACATCGTCGGCGGGGGGCTGGCGACTTTACTCTATATGGCCAATCTCGGCGCCATCGAGCGCCATCCCTGGCACTCGCGCCTTGGCAGCCTGGACCATCCCGACTGGTTCGTTTTCGATCTTGATCCGGGAGAAGGCATTGCCTTCGGCACGATCTGTGAGGTCGCGCTCAGCGTCAAAGATATTCTCAAGGGTCTGGGGCTTGAATGCTATGCCAAGACCTCAGGATCAAGAGGAATCCACGTCTACGTACCGATCAGGCCCGAATACAGTTATGAGCAGGTGGCGGATTTCGCCGAGCAGGTGGCCACTCTGGTGGCGGCGGAGAACCCCCGGGTTGCGACGGTGGAGCGTTCGTTGAAGAAACGCAAACGCGGAAGCATCTACGTCGATCACATGCAGAACGCGCGGGGCAAGTCGGTGGTGGCCCCCTATTCCGTGCGGCCGCGTGCCGGTGCGACTGTTTCCGCTCCCTTAGACTGGAACGAAGTCAAACGCCAGAAGATCGGTATTCAAGATTTTTCGATCAAAAATATGTCCCGGCGGTTGGCGCGGAAAGGCGATCTCTTCAAACCGGTGCTGAGCAAAAAGCAGGGCCTGGGGGACGCGATCAATGCGGTGAAGGAATTAGCGAAGAAACCGGGGGCTCAACGGGCGAGGGCCTGAGTTCGCTCAAATTTACTCGATAAAGGGAGGGAAGGTATATGCCAACTAAGAAGGGCGCAAGCAAACGTGAGTTGATCGATACAGGAAATGACAAGCGTTACGTGCGGCGCGACGAAAAAGGTCGATTTGAAGAGGTCGATGACGTTAGTCGCTCACTGTCACAGGACGTCCGGCGTAAAGCAAAAACCAAGGTGCCTCCGGGGCAGGGTGACCGGGGTGACCAGAAACGCAGCAGGTAGACCGGATGTGTTGGGCCACGTTGGCGTAGCCCAACAGGTTCTAATTGGCACACCCTGTTCGCACCGGTAATAAAAAAGGGGCAGAAGGGGAGATCCCATAAGAATGGATCCCCTTCTGCCCTTTCCCCTATACTTGTTCCTTACAGTAACGTTAAGCGCCGGGACCCGCACACCTTAAAAGTCAACGCCACCCTGACAATAAGTCGTGACAGACCCTGTTCACACGCTCTGAAGTGGGATGGACTATACCTAATAAAGGGAATGGCCGTCGGTACGCTTCCGTACAGATGACAAAAGAATTGCTGCGGTAGATCAGGGCAAAAAGAAGAGCCCAGGTGGTCTATAAATTCAGGTCTAGGCCAGAAAACGACCCAGAATATTATCCAGCTTGTTGAAATCAATCGGCTTCGGCATGAACTCGTTGCAACCCGCGTCAAGTGCCTCGGCATGGATCCCGTCCCTGCAATGAGCGGTCACCGCCACGATCGGGACGTCGCAAATCTCTTCGATTTTACGGATTAAGCGGGTGGCAGATAATCCGTCGAGCACCGGAAGGCTGACGTCCATCAAAATCAGGTCCGGGCATTCATGGCGGGCGAATTCCACCGCCTCCCGGCCATCGACGGCCTCGACGACTCGATATCCTTGCGTCTCCAGCATCATCTTCATCATCAGGCGGGTGTCGTCGAAGTCCTCGACAAGGAGAATTGTCCGCTCAGCACCGTTTCCCTTAATCATTGCACGATACTCCCCTTGGGATTACGCAGGCTCTTAATGAATGGTTTTGATGTAGTGGGGCGGATTATACCGTCCTCGGCGCGCAACTTCAAGGACACCCCACCGGGTGGCGATCCGGCACGGAATGGGAAGCCCCGGAGGCTCATACGGCTATCGATAAAGACGAAGGCACATACGGGGTACTGTGAGTATCCACAATACCCGGTATGTGCCAACCCTCCTGAACAGCGGCTAATAACCCGAAGGGCATTAGCTGCGTCAAGCACTATAAATCAGCACGTAGCCCGACTTTAGCCTCCGGTCAATAATCGGCATGGAGGTCTTCTAGTCATCGTGCCGGTCGATTATCTGGCCGAGATTTACTTAATCGATCATAACCAGAATGCCGATGGATTATCAGGATCGGCTCTAACAACGCTCCTACTCGCCCGACTACTATAACTTGTACTCGTTTGCCTTTCGGCGCTTGCGGATAACAACACCGAATAGTACCAAACACGTGCCAAATAAGAGTGTGGTGAGGAGCCTTGGACTGAGAGCGTACTGCCGGATAAATGTCGCACCCGACGCCTCTCGTTTATCAACATGACCGAAGTGACTGGCAATGTTGCGGGCTAACAAAGGATCATTGGTTGCGCCGGCGACGGCTTTCTCGAGGTGCTCACGGTGAGTGTCACGCCGAGGGCTTAATGTAATGAGCGCCGCGGCGAATTCCATCTCGGGATCGCCTCCGCTCAGTTTAATAGCTTTGGTAACCCATGCGTAGCCGTCAAGTCCACTCTCTTTAATATTGGCGACGGCCGCCGCTTGCCTGTAGCTCTCCACCAGGTACCCGGCATCAAACAGGGCTAGTGACTGTGCGCGTCCTTTCCCCTCCGCATCGCGCACGCGATCGGTCAAGCGCGACAGCAATTCGTTGGCAACCTTCAAGTCCTTGATTGGGTAGCCGACCTTCTCATCCTTCATTGCCCACACTGCGTAAATTGTCGCGCGGCGGAGCGTCTCCATTCGCACAATCACAGGTGTTTCAGGCCCGAGTAACGCCAGGGTGTCCTCCACCAACCGATTAAGGTCATAATCAGCTTTGACCGCGCGCCAGGGCGAGCCGCCCCAGGGCAAAGAGCGGGCATCGCCGATCTCCAGGGGATGGCAAAGAAGGGGCGGCCCCGCGATAGCAATCTGGTCGAGCGCGATCAGGGAAGTAAGAGTGGCCAGAGTAAGGAAGAGAGAGCGAAGCACGTGACGGATCATGGGTTAAGACCTCCTTCAGTGATTAATCCCGTTGCCTGGTAGACAGGGTTTAAGGAAACGCTGGTTTCAAATCCTGTGCTGCGTACAGCTATTAGACGCAGGTACTCCTCTCTTTCTTCCATGTTCATTGAGAGCTGATCTTTGGCAGGTCTGTTACTGCGCCAAATTGAGAACCGCGGCATAGATGCCTTCGACCACCATCGCCATGCGCCTGTAGTCAAGCCTTTCGGGCGTGTCCTGCATCGTGTGATACGCCCTGTTTCGGTAGAACGCCGTGTCCGTTACCATCAGCGCGTGGTATCCATTCTCCCAGTAATTAAGCTGGTCTGAGAAATCAATTCCGGGAATAAACGTCGGAGCATTGATGGAGTAGACCGGAAGCCGGGAGGCACCGCGCATCGCTTTTTTCACGCGACGCACCAGTAACCCTTCACCGAGCGTTCCCACGACAGCAATGAAATTCCCTTGTGACGGGTAGAACGCTCTGAGGATGGGCGATGGGAAGCCCTGGCTGCCAACCGTATCATTAATGTATCCCATCATCTCTAATGAAAACATGGCGCGGACGGCAGCGCCTTCCTTCTTGAGGGAGGTGGCATGGACCGCGCTTCCCATTTGACGGGTGCGAAAATAAGGAGGCTCTTCCAGCGTGTACGCCACCAGCTCGACACGTATGGGAAGCGGGGTAGCGCCGAGCAAGCGTGCCAGCTCAAGAAGCCCGGCGACCCCGCTGGCATTGTCGTCCGCCCCGGGGCGCTCACCGGCAGTATCATAATGGGCGCCAACGACGATTCGCTCCTTCGTCTCGGGCCCAAACAGCGCAATCACGTTCCGGTATGTTTTACCTTGAACTTCGTAGTGCTGTTCTGACACTGTCCCCTTCCCTTGCTCAAATTGCTTGTGAATATAGAAGGCGACGCGGTCCAGGTTTTCGGGGTGCGTTTCGTCTCGCGGGAATAGCGTCTCGGAGAGCATTCGGACATGTGCCTCTAACCGCATGGGATCGATGGCGGCGGGGCTTGTCACGTCCACGCCCCACAGTAGTGGTTGAGTGACGAGAGCCCAGGCTACTTCCAAAAGCTCGCCCGTTCCGGAGCAAGAGATGGGTCGGACGAGCTATGCGCTGGCGTAGCTCGTCGAAATAAACAGCGTTTTGATGTTAAGGCGCGGGACCGTTGTGAGGCTTTTGACTATTACCAATACTCACCCACCGGCGACAGACCTGGGCTACCTGTTGCACAAAAATCCGGCGCGCGTCCAGTCGTTCACCCTCTCTTTCGGCCAGGCGCACGTCTTCTATCCGGAAGCAAGCGCCGAGCGCTGCACGGCCGCGCTACTTCTGGATGTCGATCCGGTGGGGCTCGTGCGAAATCGCCGGGGGCCGTCGGGAGAAGGTCGAACACTCGATCAATACGTCAACGACCGTCCTTACGTCGCGTCTTCATTTTTAAGCGTGGCGATCGCGCAGGTGTTTGGCAGCGCGTTGGCGGGGAGGAGTAAAGGTCGCCAGGAATTGGCCGAGACGGCGCTGCCGCTCAAGGCAAAAATCTCTGTCCTGCCTTGCCGCGGCGGTGAAGATTTTTTACAGAGACTTTTCGAGCCGTTAGGCTACGAGGTAATCGCGGAGCGGCACGCGTTTGACGAAAAGTTTCCCGAATGGGGAGAGAGCGCATACTACACGGTCACGCTCAGCAGCCGGTTACGTTTGCGCGACCTGCTCACACACCTCTACGTTCTCATCCCGGTGTTGGACAACGAGAAGCATTATTGGGTGGGCGACGAGGAGGTCGAGAAGCTTTTACGTTTTGGCGAGGGCTGGCTCGCGGACCATCCTGAGAAGGAAGCGATTGCCAACCGGTATCTAAAATACCGGCGAAGCCTCGCCCGCGAAGCGCTGGCCCGGCTGGTGGACGAGGAGAGCCCTGATCCGGACGCTGCCGAAAAGATTCATGATCATGAAGAGGAGGCCGTCGAGAGGCCCCTCAGCTTGAACGAGCAGCGCCTGAGCGCTGTGACGGCAGCGTTAAAGGGCTGCGGCGCGAAACGGGTCATTGATCTTGGTTGCGGCGAAGGAAGGCTGCTGCGGGCGCTGTTTGAAGACAGAGGATTTGACGAGATCGTCGGAATGGACGTCTCTTATAGAGCATTAGAGGTCGCCGCGGAGCGCCTTCACCTGGATTACTTACCTGACAGGCTGAGGGAGCGC
>CAYLJO010000033.1:14401-20475 GCA_964383905.1 uncultured Blastocatellaceae bacterium | reverse complement strand
AAGCCCTGCATGGCGTTTCTTTATCAATCCGACCGGCATGGCTGAAACAGTTCCAGGGCAATTGCGGCGCAGTTGTTGAGAAGCGCACTCAGCCCTTGGCGGTAGGCGCGCTCCTCTTTTCCGATTAATGTTCTCGCCCGATTAACCGGGGAGGCGGCCGATTCACCAACCGCCGCGGCGGCCGATGATAGTCCTGGCACTTGCGGGATGCGGCCCGATCCCGCTGCATGCCTCTCCCGAGCGCTTTTAAGGCAGCCGAGGCCTTCGGGCCTCAACACCACCCATAAAAAAAGTTTGTGCTCCGGTGATAGGTTTTCGTCCCCGCTTACGCCTTAGCTGGTGAGGCCAACAAGCGTTGACCCACAGAATCAGGGAGCGCTGCCTGAGGCAGACCGACCCCCGACCGATTGATTTATTAAAGGAAGCCAAGGATGAAAAGAAGATTATGTTTAACGGCCGGGCTGCTGGCCCTCGCCCTCCAGAGCGCTTGGGCACAGGCGTCGCCCCGGTCGTTCTGGAGCAATGGGGTGGCGACGGCTTGTCGGGAGCGCCGGCTCAGGCGGTCAGAAATTTTATGCGATATGCTCGCCGCGCCGATGCGACTAGATGACGGTGCCGGTTGGTAGTGGGGTTGAGTCAGGAAGCCGACAGGCGGGCCTGAGGATTGAGGCGCGTGAGTTGAGCCCGCGTCATGACGACCGGCAAGACTTCCTTGGTGAGTTAAAGCAAACGAGTAATTGGCGAGGAGTTGATCATGCCCTTCGAGTACGAGGTCTATAAGCAACAGCGGGTCTCACTGGTGAGCTTCCACCGGGCCGTCACCGGCCCTCCGCAGCTTAACTACCCTGACATCGATGACCGGGGTACTTCGGCCTCGGCTACGGTCTCGCCAGAGGGCCGGTCGTCGGCGTCACCGAAGGCTCGACTGTCTCTGTCGAGATGAGGCGGGAGAGGATTGACGATCAGGCCCCTTTGTTCGTCACCAGTAGTGACCCGAAAGTTATGACCGTGAGCGGCGTAGACGGAAAAGATGAACTCCCCAAATCTTCAACCGCGCAGTTAAAAATAAACGGGGTTAATGGAAGCGGCGCAGTTGATCCGAAAGCAGCGGAACTAGAGATTCGGTATGGCAGCAACGAGGGGGTGATCATCGCGGCGATGAGCGTGTGGGTATTCACGAAGCTCGACGTGATTCTCACGCCTCATCTGGTGACTATTCGGGATGATGGGGGGACAGCCTTACCCCTTCCGTGGACACTGATGCGGTAATTAAAGTGGTCCAAGCAATTTGGCAGCCGTGCGGAATCTCTTTGACGGTCGGTACACTTCAACGCGACGAGTTCACTTTCTTCAAAGCCGGACGGGTTAACATAGCCACACCTGGAAACAAGGTTAATGATGAACTTAAGACTTTGTTGAGTGGTGAAAACTTTATTCCAAATACACTCAACGTTTATTTTGTTCATGAGAATTATGACTACCTGGAGCCCAATCGATCTCATACGACGGGTATCACCTTTGATCCAACGCACGCTAAAAAATTATCTATTAACCAGGGCATTCTCGTCCAGACCAAGAGGCATGATACATTTTCATTGGCAAAAATCCTGGCGCATGAAATCGGACACTTTTTCCGCTTGAAGCATGTATATAAAAGAGATTCCGACAACCCGCGCGTTGACACCTGGGCCAACCGGATGCTTATGTACCCGTTTGATGACATACCGCGAGCTAATTGGACGAACGATGTTGGTTATGGTGTAGGTCAACGCGGCTGTTTGATTACGTTGAAAGACCTCACGGACCTCAAAGAACCGACCAAAAATCACATAACCGATCCTGAATGGATAAGCGTGCGGTCGATCATCCACAGCAAGTTAGAATACATTCCCGTGGTGGACCCCTAAATTCTTGGGTCCACTACACGTCATCACATAGAAGAGCAGTAGGGCGTAGTCGCGCTTGCCGGCCACGTCACCCGAGGCGGCCTTCGATCCGGCCACCTCAAGCAGCGCCCCGAGTCCCTTATCCGAAAGCGCATGGGTCGCTTCTGTCTGGCAGGCTCTTGGGGCCTTGGGCCTGGCCAGGATCGCCGGGTTGGACTGGATCGCTTGGCCGAGTTGTGGGTCCTTCATCGCCCTGATTTGTAGATTTCTGCCGGGTGCTACGTGTCCTCTCATGGGTAGCCGGCAGTTACCCAGAATTTGTTAGCCCTTGCCTCTTGCAGCCGGTATAAGTCCGTTAAATAAAAGAGTTCCCAACCTCCACCTGACTGATCCATTCTGTAAAGATTCTGGTATGAACGGCACGCGTTGCAACGCGCAGTCCGTCTTCATTGGAGCCTTCCCTCCTCCCCTTGACAATCTACCCGAGCGAACGGATACTTTGGTAGATAGTCTACCGGAGCCGACACGGCCACAAAGGGAGAACCGGCCGGAGAGGAGAGTTAATGATGAGTTGGCGGCAGGAACTTATCTATGTCCTCAGGCGGCTGCGCAGGCGGCGCACCGAGCAGGAGTTGGAGGAAGAGATTCAGACCCATTTAGAGCTGGAGATAAAGGAGAACATCGAGGCTGGAATGGCGCCGGAAGAGGCGCGGTATGCAGCGTTGCGAGCGTTCGGCAGTGTCGCTCTGGCCAAAGAAGGCAGTCGCGCGATGTGGGGATTCAAATCACTAGAGATGCTGCTCCAGGATCTGCGCTATGGATTGCGTGTGCTGTGCAAGAACCCCGGCTTTACGACGGCCGCCGTGCTCACGCTGGCGCTCGGAATCGGGGCCAACACCTCGACCTTCACCTTCCTGAACGCATTTGTTTTCCGGCCCATACCCGTCGCCGACCCCGCGAGCATCATCAACATATATGGCGCCGCGCGTGACGGGTCCCGGCAAAACCTGTTCTCCTACGCCGACTACCTCGATTACAGAGATCGCAACGACGTCTTCTCCGGCTTGGTTGCCTGGAACAAATGCGCCGTTACTCTGGGCGATGTACCCCCGGGGCCGGCCGCCAATGATGACTCGATGTTGGCCGCAGGCTACGAGTATGCCTTCGGCCTCATCGTTTCCGAAAACTACTTCTCGGTTTTAGGGGCCCGGATAGTGTTAGGGCGCGCTTTCCTGCCGGAAGAAGACCGCACGCCGGGAGCATACCCCGTGGTCGTCCTGAGCCACCGTTTCTGGCACAGGCACTTCAACTCGGACCCCGGTCTCGTCGGCAAATCGATCAAGCTGCAAGGGCACCAATTCACCGTCGTCGGGATCACCGCCCCGGAGTTCGTCGGCACAGACCCCCGGGTGCCCGATTTCTGGACCCCCCTGATGATGCGTGATCTGGTCGTCCGCAGTTGGCTTCGTGAAAGCTGGCTCAGGGACCGTAACGCGAACTCGCTGTCGCTACTGGGGCGTCTCAGGCCGGGTGTTTCACTCGAACAAGCCCAGGCTGAGATGACGGCGATCGCACGCCAACTTGCCGCAGACTACCCGGCGGAGAACAGTAAGTCCGGCGTCTTAGTGAAGCCGGGCGCCTCTTTCTTCGCCCTCGACGACTTCCTGCAATTGATAGTCCCTACCATGCTCGCCGTTGCCCTGGTTCTACTGATCGCGTGCGCCAACGTCGCCAACCTGCTGCTCGCCAGATCCACAGCGCGGAGACGGGAGATCGCGGTACGCCTTGCGCTCGGAGCAAGCCGTGGCCGCCTCGTCCGGCAACTGCTGACCGAAAGCGTGCTGATCTCCGTCCTGGGCGGGGCGACCGGGCTGCTGCTCAGCCTGTGGACCATCGAGCTGCTGTACCCGGTCGTAGTATCTTCGCTCCCGCTACCCTCAGGGTTTACCGAGGCGTTCGCGTTTGACCTGAACCCAGACTTACGGGTCTTTGGCTATACCTTTCTTCTCTCGCTGCTCACGGGGGTGTTCTTCGGCCTGGCGCCGGCGCTCCAATCCTCCCGGCCTGATCTGGCCACGGCACTGAAGGATGAGGGCACGGTCTTCGGACGACGAAGGGGACGCTCGAGGCTGAGAGATTCTCTGGTTGTGATACAAGTCGCCGTCAGCCTGGTCCTGCTCACCTCTGCGGGCCTGCTCATCCGGAGCATACAAAAACTGCAGACGATTGACACCGGCCTCCAAACAGATCGTGTAGTCTCGTTGGCGGTCGGTTCGGGTTCGCAGGTGAAGGATCACCGGAGGGAGGTTGAGCTTCGCCGTGAGTTTGTTGAGCGCCTGACGGCGATGCCCGGCATCCAGTCCGTGAGCCTGGCTCTGAAACAGCCCTTAACCGGCTTCCCGCCAAGGACTGAGGTCATGATCGAAGGGGAGGCGCCGGAACACTCGTTAGATTCCAATGGCCACGCGCTCACAGCCTATTATAACGAGATCTCACCCGGCTACTTTGAGACGCTCGGCCTCCGCGTGTTGAAAGGGCGTGGCTTCACCGAGCAGGAAGTTAAATCGGGTGCGCCGCTTCTATTGGTCAGCGCGTCGACGGCCCGCAAATTCTGGCCGGGCGAGGATCCGCTGGGGAAGCGTCTGACGGTCGGCACACCAACAGGCGCGGGAGGCCACGCCTCCGAACTTTACCTGCGGTCGGCCGAGGTGATCGGCGTCACGGCCGATACGCGGAGCGGGTGGATCTGGAAGCCGGATGAGACCTATCTCTACCTCCCTGCGAATCTCGACAATCAGAGTGACATGTACGTCGTGGCGAAAATAGCAGGCGACGGGGATCTCAGGGCCGGTGACCTGACGGCGGCTGTTCGCCGGGAAGCTGAAGACCTGGATCAAGACCTGCGAGTCTCCGTCAGGAGAATCAACGACTCGCTGGATTACCAGATGGCACCCTTCCGTGCTTGCGCGTTGTTTGCCACCGGGCTGGGGTTGATGGCGTTGTTGCTCGCATCGGTGGGGCTCTACGGTGTGATGGCTTACGCGGTGAGTAGGCGGACGCACGAGATCGGCATCCGGATGGCACTCGGCGCGGGAAGCCGGGACGTGCTCAAACTGGTATTCAGAGAAGGAATGCGGGTAGTAGTGGCAGGAATGATCTTTGGGCTGGCAGGCTCCGCCGTCGCCTCGCGTGTGCTTAAGAGCGTGCTGATCGACGTGAGCCCGCTCGATCCCATCGCATATTCGTGTGTGTCGCTGGCGCTCGCCGCCGTCGCGATGGTGGCCATCTATGTCCCGGCGCGCCGGGCAACGAAAGTGAATCCGGTGATCGCGCTTCGTTACGAGTGAATACCGGTAGCTCTATTGAGGTGCGATAGACAGGCAGAGTATCTATCTAAATGAAGGCCACCTGGGCTTTGTGATGCCTCAGATGGCCTTTGCTATTGATTGCCGGCGGGTGATTGCCCAGCCTACGGCAGTCGAACGTTAGGCAGGACTGAAGATTCATTACCGATCCGGCCTTCTTGCCCGAAATGATTCTGGTGCGATCCTGAGTGCAAAGCTGATTTAGCACCCCTCTTTATGGTTTGAGCGACCAATGCTCTCCCAAGACCTACTTGTCGCAAGGCGGACGCCTCTTTTTCCCCTTGTGATGGCTGCAACATCGGTTATTTTGTAGGCTTCGTGAGGGGTATTGTTCGAGATGACCCACGGCACAGCCGAGGGCTAAATTCTTTCGCCCTCTGGGGCTTACTGGCAAATTATCTCTCGTGAGTGAATAGACCTTGCGGATCTGCTAGATTAGCTGTGGCGTAGGTGATAGCCCTGCGCTGTGTGATCGCGGACTGACTTTTGCGCAACGGCGAACAACTTTGATGAGACGTTGGTGGATCATTGGTCTGTTTCTCCTGCTGGCTGCGGCACTCGTTTCCACCCAATTCTGCTCCCCGCCGCCGGGCTGCACGCCCTACACGGATGAGTGGACACTCAACCGGCTCAAGAATCGCACCGCGCTGCCGCAGGAGGCGAACTTTGATAGCCGGGTGACGCTCGCCGCCATTTTACAACCTGGTGAGGATCGTGAGCGCTGGTCGGCTTCGCAAGCAGCCGCCGTTGAGGGCTACGTGGTCGCGGTCAAAGATGGCGGCATCGAGTCGGCTAACTGCTATTCGCTCCTTCGGCGCGACAC
>CAYLJO010000033.1:0-14301 GCA_964383905.1 uncultured Blastocatellaceae bacterium | reverse complement strand
TCAAAGATGGCGGCATCGAGTCGGCTAACTGCTATTCGCTCCTTCGGCGCGACACGCACGTCGAGGTGGCGCTTCGCCCGGACGCTCCCCCGCGGGAGCGCCTGGTGGTGGAGGTCACGCCACAGATGAGGGAGTGGGCTCAAGGTCAGGGGTGGGATTGGTCGACAGCCGCGCTCGGGCGCGAGCTGGTGGGCCGCTGGTGTCATACTGAAGGATGGCTGTTCTTCGACAGCCATCACGCGAAGGACTCGGAGAACACGGCGCCCGGAGGGGCGCGCAACTGGCGCGCGACCGCCTGGGAAATCCACCCTGTGACCCGTCTGACGGTGAGTAGGTGAAGGCGTGGGATCAAATCGAAGCGGGAATTTCCCACCCGCGACGTAAACAGTCGCCGTGAAACAAAGGCGATTTGAATCATAGAGGAACGCAGAGGGACACAGAGGAAAAAGTTAGACGCGGTTTACTACCGGATGTGACTTTTAATCGCTGCCTGGCAGCTTTGTAAGTCAGAGATCTCACGCCAAGGCGCAAAGGTTGCGGCCAAATGCAAATAGCTATATGTTCGCCGCTAATACGGCCACTTCCAGTCACGGACCTCGGGCATGTCGTCTCCGTGCCTGGCGATGTAGTGTTTGTGTTCGATCAGCTTGTCGCGCAGGGCCTGCTGGAGGTGAGCGCCGATCCGCTCAAGCTTCGGCACGCGCTCGATGACATCGATCACCAGATGATACCGGTCTAAGTCGTTACGGACGACCATGTCAAAGGGCGTGGTGGTCGTCCCCTCCTCCTTGTACCCTCGGACATGTAGATTCTGATGATTTGTCCGCCGGTAAGTCAGCCGGTGAATCAGCCACGGGTATCCATGAAAGGCGAAGATGACCGGCTTGTCTGTGGTGAAGAGTAAGTCAAACTCCTTGTCGGATAACCCGTGCGGGTGCTCGCTCGCGGGCTGCAGCGTCATCAGATCGACCACGTTGACCACCCGGACCCTCAACTCCGGAAAGTGCTGGCGCAGAATATCCACGGCGGCGAGGGTCTCTAAGGTCGGAACGTCTCCCGCGCAAGCCATCACCACGTCCGGCTCGACGCCCTTGTCGTTGCTCGCCCACCCCCAGATGCCAATCCCGACCGTACAATGGTTAACGGCGGAATCCATGTCGAGGTATTGCAGCGCCGGCTGCTTGCCGGCCACGATGACGTTGATGTAGTGGCGGCTCCGCAGGCAGTGATCCGTCACCGATAGCAGGGTGTTGGCGTCCGGCGGGAGATACACACGCACGACCTCAGCCTTTTTGTTGACCACATGATCGATGAAGCCGGGATCCTGATGACTAAATCCGTTATGGTCCTGTCTCCAGACGTGCGAGGAGAGCAGGTAGTTGAGCGAGGCGATGGGCCGTCGCCAGGGGATGTGGCGGGTGGTCTTCAGCCACTTGGCGTGCTGGTTGAACATTGAATCGACAATATGGATAAACGCCTCGTAGCAGGAGAAGAAGCCGTGACGGCCAGTCAGGAGGTAGCCTTCCAGCCAACCCTGGCACATATGCTCACTGAGGACTTCCATCACCCGGCCGTCGGTCGAGAGATGATCGTCGGTGGGTAGGATCGTCGCGGTGAAGACTCGATCGGTCACCTCAAAGAGGGCATTGAGACGGTTCGAAGCTGTCTCATCCGGTCCCATCACACGGAAGTTTCGGCTGTCGGCATTGAGCTTCATCACATCCCGCAGGAAATACCCCATCACGCGCGTCGCTTCCGCCTCGACAGTTCCGGGCTTGGAGACATCCACCGCGTAATCGCGGAATTCTGGCATCTTCAGATCTTTGAGCAGCAGTCCCCCGTTGGCATGCGGATTAGCTCCCATCCGGCGCTCGCCCGTGGGGGCCAACTCGGCCAGCTCGGGCCGCAGTCTCCCGTTCTCGTCGAATAACTCTTCGGGCCGATAGCTCCGCATCCATTCTTCTAACATCTTCAGATGCTCTGGCTTGCTGGCCAACTCTGCCAGTGGAACCTGATGGGAGCGGAATGTGCCCTCCACCTGTAAACCGTCCACGACTTTGGGCCCCGTCCACCCCTTCGGCGTGCGCAGGACGATCACCGGCCATACGGGGCGCTGCGAGAACCCGTTTTGGCGAGCCTCGCGCTGAATCCTTTGGATCTCTGCGAGCACGGTGTCGAGGGTCCCGGCCATGAGCTGGTGCATCGCTTCCGGACCATCTCCCTCCACAAAGTACGGCTGGTGGCCGAAGCCGGCGAGCAGGTTCGTCAGCTCTTCTTTGCTCACCCGCGCCAGTACTGTCGGGTTAGCAATCTTGTAGCCGTTCAGGTGCAGGATGGGGAGGACAGCGCCGTCGCGCGCCGGGTTCAGAAATTTGTTGGAGTGCCAACTGGCGGCCAAAGGGCCGGTCTCCGCCTCCCCGTCGCCAATCACACAGCAGGCCAGCAGGTCAGGATTATCGAAGACTGCGCCGTAGGCGTGCACCAGGGAGTAGCCAAGCTCGCCGCCTTCGTTGATCGAGCCGGGGGTCTCCGGGGCGGCATGGCTGGGGATACCGCCGGGGAAGGAAAACTGTGTGAACAGTTTCTTCATGCCTTCCTCATCCCGGGAGATGTTGGGATAGAACTCGCTGTAGGTTCCTTCGAGATAGGTGTTGGCGACCAGACCGGGGCCGCCGTGTCCGGGCCCGGTGACATAAATCACGTTCAGATCATGCAGCTTGATCATCCGGTTAAGATGCACATAAATAAAGTTGAGGCCCGGTGTCGTCCCCCAGTGCCCGAGTAGCCTGGGCTTGATGTGTTCGATCTTCAGCGGCTCGCGCAGCAGGGGATTATCGTAGAGGTAGATCTGCCCGACTGAGAGGTAGTTCGCCGCTCGCCAGTAGGCATTCATTTTCCGCACTTCTTCCCCGGTCAACGGGGTTGTTTCTTTTAGTTCGACGGGGGTCATCGCTCATCTCACCTTTTCCCGGATCGCCTCGCACAGGCTTCCTGGATTGTCTTTAGCGCTTTGATTCATCACCGCGCCTGCACGGAGAGGGTACTTCTGGCTATACCGATCATCTCCTTTGAGCGGGTTAGCCCTCTAAATAAGCATGCAAAATATAGGATAGTCCCATGATCATCAATAGCAAATTAGCGAAGAGGAAGAGATGCTGTTTCAATTTCTCGTGCAGGCCGGCGCCCCAAGCCATCAGCCACACCGATACTATGGCGGCGCCATAGTACCCAACCAGGCTGCCGATAAAGAACGGCACCGCATGCCAATAACCTTTCTGCCGCCCTTCGGCGATGATCGGCCCGGCTAAAGTGAGCCAGTAGACCCACGTCCCCGGCGCCGTCAGCTCCGACAGTGCTGCGACTGATACACTCGAGTAGGTGAGAGTCGCAGACCGGGCCATCTCTTCCTGAGTCTTGCGCCGCATCTCGGCCAGTGAAAAAATAGCAAAAGCAAGTAAGATCGCGCCGCCCACGTAACCCACATAGCCGGCGATGTTCGGTGGGATGTATTGATAGAAAAGTAGAGTGACCAGAAGCAGCGCTCCATCAATGAGTAGCGGGGCGCCGACCAAAACCAGGATCGCGCGTGCCCACCGATCGAGTGAAACCTGCGACAAGGCGATCAGGTGAAGCGGGCTGGGCAGCAACCCTCCTACTATTCCCATTCCCGCTCCTAAAAGTAGCAAGTCCATATATGAGTCCGCATGATTATAATTGCTTCTTCTCTCGCCCGCAGGCCGAAGAGCAAAGTACGGATCCCAACTTCGCAGTAACTTGTGTCAAGCACCGGTGATGCGGGTTGTCACGCTCAAAGTGACCGGAACCAGACAAGCCATTATTCCCTCCGAAGATGACGCTTGCGTGTTGGGTTGTGCCGATTAATCTTTCCCTGCCGGTCCCTCAACTCTTTCCCCTACCGTCAGGACGCCCGCACCGCGGATCGCATCGTGCTTAAGGGCGATGAGCGCCACGTTAGCTGATGCGAGCGGAAATGTCTCGACGTGCGTTCGGACAGGGATGCGTGACGCTTCGGCGAGAAACTCGCGCCCGTCTTCGCGCGTATTATTGGCGACACTGCGCACCACGCGCTCGCCATAAATCAACGCGTAGTCGAATGAGGGGATCGCGCTCATATGGATTCCGCCGAGCACGAGCGTGCCGCCCTTGTCGAGTGCTTTGAGGGCCACCGGCACCAGTTCTCCCGCCGGGGCAAAGATGATCGAAGCATCAAGCTTGACCGGAGGCTCTTCCATGGCGCCACCCGTCCAGGTGGCTCCTAATTCGGCCGCGAGAGACTGATGCCGCTCGCGATCACGTGTGCAAACATAGACCTCGGCGCCGCGCGCGCGCGCCAGTTGGATACAGACATGCCCCGCCGCGCCGAAGCCGTAGATGCCGAGCCGTGCCCCGGCCCATGACTTATGGTCTTCCCCGATTCCGGTCAGCCGCAGCGCGCGATAGCCGATGATGCCGGCGCACAGTAGCGGCGCGGCCTGCATATCATCAAAGCCATCGGGTAACGGATATGCGAAGGCCGCGGGGGCGACGGCGTATTCAGCAAAACCGCCGTTGACGGTCCATCCTGTGAACTGAGGATATTCGCATAAATTCTCGCGACCGGCGCGGCAGAAACGGCACTCTCCGCAGGTCCGGTGCAGCCATGCTATCCCGACGCGCTGGCCGGCCTCGAATCCACCGGCATGCGCGCCGATAGCGGCCACCACACCAACGACCTGGTGGCCGGGAGTCACCGGTGAGAGGTGAACGGGCAATTCCCCTTCTACCACGTGCAGATCCGTCCGGCAGATCCCACACGCATGGACTCGCACGAGAATTTCGTCCCCTTTGGGGGACGGCATGGGTACGTCCGTGAATGCGAGCGGCCGGCTGTCAATGGGAGCCGGCTTTTCCAGAATACAGGCTTTCATAAGTCGCCCTATCTACGCTCCCGATGCGGCGCCAGTTAGGCTGATGCGACGACGCGCTTGCTCTCCGTGATGTCGTTGATTATCCTGGCTTGGCATCAATAGCGCAAAACTCCGACGACTGATCACGCAAGTGTGGATTCCGGTCCTAAAGTACCATAGTGTACAGACGGAATGTTTACCATGCTTGTAGACGAACCGGGACCAAAATCATGGACGATGCCCTACTCATTCACCGCCTGCATTTTGCGTTCACGATAACCTTTCACTACCTGTTTCCACAACTGACGATGGGATTGGCCCCGCTGATCGTGGTTCTAAAGACGGTTGCGCTCCGAAGGAACGATCCGGCCTATCACAGGGCGGCCCGCTTCTGGACGAAAATCTTCGGGATCAACTTCATCCTGGGGGTCGTGACCGGGATCCCGATGGAGTTCCAGTTCGGGACTAACTGGTCGCAGTTTTCGCGCGCGACGGGCGGCGTCATCGGGCAACCGCTGGTGATGGAGGGGGTATTCTCATTCTTCCTGGAGTCGGCCTTCCTCGGCCTGTTTCTGTTCGGTGAAAAGCGGCTGAGCCGGTGGGGACACTGGTGGGCCGGATTCCTCGTTTTCCTCGGCTCGTGGCTGTCAGGCTTCTTTATCATTGCGGCCGACGCCTGGATGCAGCATCCGGTGGCGTACCAACGACTGCCCGACGGATCGTTTCAAGTCACAAGCTTCTGGGGCGTGCTGCTGAATCCGTGGGCGCAACTGCAATACGCGCACAACATGAGCGGCGCCGCGATTACCGGGTCTTTCGTCGTGGCCGCGGTCGGAGCTTTTTACCTGCTCAGCAACAGGCACGCGGATTATGGGCGAATCTTTCTGCGGGTAGGGGTGATCGCCGGCTTCATCTTCAGCACCCTGCAAATCTTTCCGACGGGTGACCTGCACGGTCGCTACATGGCGAAGCATCAACCGGTGACAACCGCCGCCATGGAGGCGCTCTTTCACACGCAGCGCGGCGCTCCGATCGTCATCATGGGGCAGCCTGATGTGGAAAGACAGCGGATCGATAACCCTCTCGCAGTCAACAAAGTCCTGAGCTTTCTGATCTACGGCACCACGACCGCGGACGTCAAAGGCCTCGACGCATTCCCGAAGGAGGAGTGGCCCACCAACATCCCGCTGCTCTATTTCAGCTATCACATCATGGCCGGACTCGGGACATTATTCCTCGCCATTATGACGCTCTCTGTTTTGTTGCTCTGGAGGGGAAGGTTGTTCCAAACACGCTGGGCGCTCTGGGTGGTGATGCTGAGCTTTCCATTTCCGTACATCGCGAATACTGCCGGGTGGATGACGGCTGAAACGGGGCGTCAGCCCTGGCTCGTCTACGGCCTGCTCCGCACCACGGAGGGTTATTCCACGAATGTCTCGGCGGGGAATGGCCTCTTCACGCTGCTCGGATTCATGGGGATGTATGCCCTGCTGGCAATCTTCTTCCTCTTCCTGCTGTACCGGGAGATCGATCACGGCCCGGAGATCGACCGGCCGGCTTCAGAGGGTGTATCGCCTACCGCCGCCAGCAAGGCCGCGTAAGGAGTCTTATGGAAACTGTCTGGTTTATTCTCGTCGCCTTAATGTTGACCGGATACGTCATTTTGGACGGCTTCGATATCGGCGCCGGCATTCTGCACCTGCTCGTGGCAAAGACCGAGGAAGAGCGCCGGCTTGTGCTGCGCTCCATCGGGCCCGTCTGGGACGGCAACGAAGTGTGGCTCATCGCCGCCGGTGGCACGCTCCTTTTTGCTTTCCCGCCGCTTTATGCCTCCAGCTTCAGCGGGTTCTATCTTCCGCTCAATATCGTGCTGTGGCTGCTCATTTTGCGGGCCATCGGCATCGACTTCCGCACGCACCTCGACAGCCGGATCTGGCGCGACTTTTTCGACGGGCTCTTCTCCATCGGAAGTAGTCTCCTGGCCATTTTCTTCGGGGCCGCACTGGGGAACGTCGTCAGGGGCGTCCCCCTCGATAAGGATGGCTCCTTCTTCGAGCCTCTCTGGACCAACTTTCGGGTCGGCCCGCAACCGGGCATCCTCGACTGGTACACAATACTCGCCGGAATCATCGCGTTTGTCGCACTCACGATTCATGGTGCTCAGTATATTGCTTTGAAAACCGAAGGCGAACTGAACGCGCGCGCCCGCCGGCTGGCGGTGACGATGTGGCCGGTCCTGGTGACCCTCACCATTCTGAGCCTGGTCGCCACCGTCTACGTCCGCCCTCAGGTGCTGGCGAACTACCGACAACACGTCATCGGCTACATCATTCCTGTCGTCGTTCTCGCCAGTCTGGCGGCGATGGTGTATTGGCAAAGAGCCGGAAGGGAGCGCAATGCATTCCTGAGCTCATGCGTTTACCTGGCAGCGATGCTGGCCGGGGCAGCTTTTGCGCTCTACCCCGACCTGCTGCCAGCGAGTACGAATCCTGCCTACAGCATCACAATTTATAACGCGGCGGCCGGCCACTACTCACTCTCGCTCGGAATCATCTGGTGGACTCTCGGCATGCTGATTGCTATCGGCTACTTTGTATTCGTTTACCGGATGTTCCGTGGAAAGGTGCGGGTACAGGACGGGGATCACAGCTACTGATGGTAAGTAGAGCCGCGACCAAAAACTTTAACCGCAGAGGAGACGGAGGAAAGAGAAGTGATGAATAAGCCTTGATTGCACGGGGCGGTCATTGACTTCCATCCACAAGTTGGCATAGAAGCTAGAGGCGCATTAACACTCGCTCTTCGTGGGTAGACCGTGACGTCCGACGCACTCGAACGCCTTCTTGACCGGCTCGAAGAATCGAAGCGCCGCTTTGGTGCGCGGGCTCGAATCCGCATGCAAAGGCTACTGACGTTGCTCGGCCGGCGCCGGTTCACGGATGCGCAATCGCTCATCCGCTTTCACGAGACCCTCCTTTTCCTGCGCGCTTACCCGCAGAGCCCAAACATTCTCCGCCAAGCCGAAAATGTGCTTGCTTCTTTCGGGCGGCGCGTCGAGCTGCTTCGCTCGGCGGGCGCCGATCTCACTCCATTGGAAGAGGTGGAAGTGTCAGGCATTGCCGGGACATCGCTCACGGCGGTTTTCAGCTACCACATTGTTCGCTGGATGGTGCGGCGCCATCCGGCACAGGTCGCCGTTGATTGGGAAGGGTATACGAATGAAGCGCGCCTGGGTGCGACGTTGCCGCGATTTCTTCCGCTCCTTGAAGAGGACGCGCTGGTCGAAGCGAATGTTCCGTACCTGACATGGCTTCACGCGGCAAAGGGCCGTTTTAACCGAGACCTCCCGTGGCTGCTCCAGCGCTTCGAAGGGTTATCACTCTCCGGCGAAGAAAAGGCCGAGCTCTACGATTCACTCAACCTGTGGGTCCGCTTGAAAATCGGCAGCTATCAGATCTCGCGCACCGGCATGAGACGAAGGGGGCGAAAACTCTTTTACCATGATGGCCCACTGCTTCGCCGCGGCGACGTTTCACTGGTCAAGGAGCTGGGGTCGTCGCCGCTTTCTTTGAAGAAGCTTTCGCACGCGCAAGGGGAATCAATCCTCGACATGGCGCGCGCGGCTTCGATGGTACGTTACCGGGAGCTTTACGGATTTACACACGGCGATGCAAAGCATATCCTGAGGGCGGACGCAGGCCGAGGTGTTGAGGTCTTCGTGTCTGGCGTGGGGCCGGAGTACCGGCTGCCGCTGCGCGCGTATCACGCAGGGTTCATCATTAAGAATGGAGTCCCGGTCGGGTACGTCGAATGCCTGACGATGTTTGAGCGCATGGAGGTCGGCTTTAACCTCTACTACACCTTTAGAGATGGCGAAACAGCCTGGCTCTACGCGCGTATTCTTCGACTCTTCCGCCAGCTCCTCGGCGTGACGTCATTTTCGGTCGATCCGTACCAGATCGGTTTTGAAAACGAGGAGGGTATTGAATCGGGCGCATTCTGGTTCTACCGCAAGCTCGGTTTCCGGCCGGTTGAGGTCAAGCTGGCAAAGATGGTGGAGGCCGAAGAGCGTAAGATTGAGAGCCGAACCGAATACCGAACATCCGCGCGTCTCCTTCGGCAGCTCTCGGCAGGACATTTAATTTTGGAGTTTCCGCCCTCGCCGCACGGCGCTTGGGACCGCTTTCAAGTACGCAACCTCGGGCTGGCAGTCCAGCGCCGGATGGCCAAGCATTTTGGCGGTGAGGCGGAACGGATTCGGCATGCGTCGGTCGAGTCGGTCTCACGCACTCTCGGAGTGCGGACGGCAGACTGGAGGGAGGCGGAACGGCGCGCCTTCGAAAATCTCGCGCTGGTGCTGGCCCTGATCCCCGACCTCGCCCGCTGGACGAAAGACGAAAAAAGTAGCATCGTCCGGCTGGTGCGGGCGAAGGCCGGCGCGGCAGAGTCGCGGTATGTGCGAATGCTTCAAAATCACACGAAGCTGCGCAACGCGATACTCAAGCTGGGTTCTTAAGCTCAATCGAGTCGCGCAAGATCGGCGCATCGGGTTTCACGCCAACGCGCCAAGCAAAGATCAAATCAGCTCTTTGCAAACTCCGGCGCCTGATCATGGTTGACTTGGTGGCTGATGTTAGCGTAAAAAAAAGCAGACCCATGAAAGCCCTCGCCTAACAGCTTTCCAAGGCAAAGTACGTTACATCTACCGATACGAGGAGGCTACCCGATGTCTTCAAGCAGTGCACCGAAGGCTCTTAATGAAGAGAAGCTGAATAATTTCTTAGGCAAAGTGGTCGGTGATTTTGGCGCGGCCTTGAGTTCCACGCTGGTCTATATCGGTCAGAAATTAGGACTTTATAAAGCGATGGCTGATGCCGGCGGGCTAACACCCGCCGAGCTGGCCGAGCGCACCGGAACGGTCGAACGCTACGTGCGTGAATGGCTGATTAACCAGGCGGCCGGCGGGTACGTCGAGTACGACCCGCAGACCGGGCGTTACACTCTTCCGGCTGAACAGGCCGTGGCGTTGACCGACGAGAACAGCCCGTTCTATGTGGGCGGCGGTTTCTACGTCATCAAGGCGATGTCACGCGCCGAGTCGCGCATTACTGATGCTTTCCGCAACGGCGGTGGAATGCTCTGGGGCGAACATGACCCCGATCTCTTCATCGGCACCGAGCGTTTCTTCCGACCCGGCTACACGGCGCATCTGGTCGGAGAGTGGATCCCATCTCTGACCGGCGTTGAAGAAAAACTGAAAGCGGGCGGTAAAGTCGCCGATGTCGGCTGCGGCCACGGCGCTTCGACGATCATCATGGCGAAGGCGTATCCGAATTCACGCTTCTACGGTTTTGACAACCACGAGCCATCCATCCGGCATGCGCGCCGGACGGCGGCAGAAGCCGGCGTTACGGATCGGGTGAGTTTCGAGGTGGCGGGGGCGAGCGATTTCCCGGGTGAGGGCTATGACATGATCGCCTTCTTTGATTGCCTGCATGATATGGGCGACCCGGTCGGCGCGGCCCGCCGTGCTTATGAAACACTGGCGGAAGATGGCAGCGCATTGATTGTCGAACCGATGGCGGGCAATGTGGTGGAAGAGAACCTCAACCCCATCGGCCGAACCTTTTCGGCAGCTTCGACGCTCTGCTGTACGGCGAATTCGCTGGCGCTGGGCGGGCCGGCGCTGGGGGCTGTCGCCTCTGAGGAAGTGCTCCGCGAGACAGTAATGGCCGGCGGCTTCAAACATTTCCGGCGCGCCACCGAAACACCCTTCAACCGCGTTTATGAGGCGCGCCATTAGCAACCTTCTAGTAAAAGTCGGTTGAGTCTATGGTGAAGGAGTATGAACCACAGGACGCAGAGGAAAAACAGAATAAAACCTTCTTTCATTCCTCTAAAAGAAGGGCGGCAGAACGCTCTGCCGCCCTTCTGAGATTGCTTCAGGGATTCTTGTTTAGAAGGTGAATTTCACACCAATTTGTCCTGCGAATGCCTGAGGGACAATTACGCCGTTCGGGGTAATGAACGCGGTTGGTTTGCGGAAGTTTGGACTCTGAACATTGACCTCGTAACTGTTGCCGAAATTAGCGCGGTTGGTCAGATTAAATGCCTCAAAGAGCAGCGTCAAGGTGGAACGTTCCCGGATTCTGATGTTTTTGCTCACGCGGGTATCAAGTTGGAAGAAGGGTTTTCCCCGCAGAAAGTCAAACGGGACTTGGACACATTGGCCAGCCGCAAGGCACGCTCTTAGTGCAGATGCGCTCATATCCTTCGTGGCGAGTAGATCGTTAGGGCTATCGGTCCTGACGATAACGTGGACATTACCACGGCCCGTTCCACGGCCCAACACGTCTTTCCCCTGGATTATGTTATATGGGCGGGCTGAGGCCGCTTGCAAAATGGGCGCGACCTGAATGCCCCCTGGCAGATCAAAAACGCCACTAAACACAAAGCGATGGCGCTCGTCATTTGGTGTCGGCCCAAAATCGTGCTTGGCAAAAATATCAAACACATCAGTAGGCCGATTGCGGAATGCTGCGGCATTTCCGTTGTAAGCAACTGCCTTTGAAAACACGTAGTTGGTGTTCAGGCTGAAACGCCTGCTCATGCGCCGGCGGTAAGAAATATTCAAACCATCATAGCGTGATCGACCAATAGATTCCTCATTATCGATACGATTCAATTTGGGTAGGCCGGCGGCTGCGAAAGCGGCATCCAATGGCCGCTTCCCACCTAGCGCTACCAGCTTTGGATTGATGTTGATCGTTTTGGACTCATGTAAAGCCAGCGTGTGCACATACTCGACCTCGATGACGGAGGAAGCGTTGAGTTGAAACGCGTAGCCTATATTCCATTGTTGTGAATAGGGGTTCCGGTAATCCGGGTCCATGATGCGGCCAACTTCCCCACCGACAAACTTTGTGGCCGGGGGAGGAATTGTTGGCAGCGGATCAATCCCAAACCGGTAATTTGAGAGCAGAATACCACCGGTGCCTGGCACCACGTCCGCATTTGGATCTCCAATCCCCGAGCTACTCAGGCTCAAGACGGTGGCGAACAATGTGGGATTTATCTGCTGAATCATAAACAGGGGAATATTTAAGAAGGTCTGTCCATAGTACAGACCATATCCGCCACGAACAACGTGTTTGCCGGTTCCAAAGATATCCCATGCGAAGCCGACGCGAGGACTGAAATCACGATTATCGTCATGAGGCAGACGGGCGGCAACGGGATGATTGATCGCTTTGAGAGCCAGATAGGTTCGATTCTGCGACTGAGCTTGAGTGCCAATCAGATTGAAGTCTTTGTCCCAACGCAGACCGAGACTTAAGGTTACGTTGCGACGAACCTTCCAATCATCCTGGAAGTACACGCCGAACATTTTGGCGCCGCCTGGAAGGTTAAAATAAGGATCGCCAGCAGTTGCCGAGATTCCCGAGAGCGCTCCGGGTGTCGCAAAGCCCTGGGGATATGTTTTCTTGTCAGATAGAATCACACTTGGGTCGTCGAAGAAGTCAAACTCAGGCGTCGGATTGAACTCGAAGAACCCGCCAAGTTTCGGCTCCCAAACATAATCAAAGCCTGTTCTGAACGTGTGAGCGCCCCTTGTGATAGACAAGTCGTCCTTGAACTGATATTTGGCCTGGTAAGACTGTTGCGGCACATTGCTGTTTGTTCCAAAGTAAGCGCTGGGGAAGTACACGGTAGGGACTTTTCTATCAGTATCAATCAGATTGTTCCAATACTGATACCCCACCGTTGCCGCATTAACAACTCTCTGGGAAAGAATGGAGTTGAGAGTTACGTTCCCGAGCTGTAATCGATTCGTCGTGAAATTGCCAGCAGTTAGATCATTCGTTTGGCCCGACTGGTCGTTAAGTCCTCTATTCCACTGGTTGTTGTAGCTGACGAACATGTTGTGTTTCTGGTTGAAGGTATGGTCAACGCGCGCATTGATGCGCCAATCACGATAAGGCGTCGGAATTTGAGTGGCCGGCTGCGCACCAAGGGGTTGAGCAAGCGTCAATTCCGTAAATGCGGTGCCGGTAACCGGGATGGTGGTTTTTTCGTTCTGGCGCTCAACGGCAAAGAAAAAGAAGGTGCCGCGTTTACCTTTTCTGATACCCGACCCACCCTCCCCGAAGCGCGGGAGAAAAAGAGGCCCGCCAACAGACCCACCCCACTGCTGGCGGGTGAACGGCGGCTTTGGCTGATTAGCTTGTTTCGAGAAATAGTCGTTCGCATTTAATTTTTTATTACGATCAAAGAAGAAGGCTGAACCGTGATACTGGTTTCCACCCGACTTGGTAACTACGTTGACGGCTGCGCCTTCGCTCCGCCCGTTGGCTGCCGAGAAGCGCTGTGTGCTGATGACGAATTCCTGGATTGCGTCCAGCGGAAATTGCATCACCGGTCCGCCGACCGTGTTGTCCTTGTTATCAATTCCGTTGACGGTCACATTCACGTTGCGGCCGCTCGAACCGTTGATCCCGAAAACCGCAATCCGATTCTTGGTCGGATCGTAAGAGTCGACAGGCTTCGCCCCCGGCGCGAGGTAAGCCAGATTGCCTAGGTCGCGGCCATTAAGCGGTAAATCCTGAACTTCTCGTGGAGTAATATTAAGGCTAACATCGGTTTTTTCCCGGTCGACCAACTCAGCGCTACCGGTGACCGTGACAGTTGCCGTTTGCGTGCCTGGATACATCGTGAAATTTATGTTGGTGGACTTGCCGACCAGCAACTCAACGTTCGTTGTAGAAGCATCACCGAACCCACTGGCCGTCGCCTTGATGTCATACACGCCGGCTGGCAACAGATCAAATTTATATTCCCCATTGTCGTTGGTGGTCGTGGTTCGTTCTAAATTCGTTGCTTTATTTGTGATCGTTATGCTAGCTCCTTTAATAACGGCCTGGTTTTTATCTACAACGGTGCCCTCTAGCGTACTGCTGGCCGTCGCCTGAGCAAATATAGATACGCATCCAAGCAATAAAGCAGTAATTAGAAGCAATGCCATTTTTACTGCCCTTCTGATCAAATCTTTCGTGTATTTGAGTTCTACGGAGCTTGCCGAGAACGTTTGCCATCCGGTTGGCATAAGATCCTCCCATATCGTGTAGGTAAAGAATGGATAATCCAGGTCGAACCGCAGCTCCCAAAAGAGTTGTGGCAACCATCCGTACTAATGTTAAGAGAACGGGCTAAGAGCGAATCACTTGTTTAAATGCTGAATAATAGAAGGGAACGGTTAATGAACCCCTTTGATGGTAAAGACATTAAATCAGTGCTACGGAGATGTCAATGAAAAATTTCCAAAATTTTGGAAATAACTCCAAAACCGTGGATCGGTGAAACACTATTATTTCTTGCTTACTTTCGCCGACCCCTA
>CAYLJO010000032.1:33043-39472 GCA_964383905.1 uncultured Blastocatellaceae bacterium | reverse complement strand
TAACATAACCCGGCTTGTAAAAACGCCCTTCTCTCACGGTCGGGGTATTATCTCATTAGCCTATTAGCACCGGCACTCCCAGCAGGCCGGACAGGTGTTGGAGATCCGGGGCGGAAACCTGCCGGGCCGTGTTAAATCCGCCGAACCCGAATCCGCCCACACTTGGCTGACTTCCACCTTGCTTTTGAGGAATAATCTGACCGCCTGAGCCGGAAGGGCGAAAGAATAGCTCGACACTTCCGGCGGGGTCGAATAGCTCGCGAAGCGATACGAGCTGAGCGCTGTATGAAAGAGTTAATGGTTGGCCTTTTTGCTCCCGGTAACCAAAGATACGAGACGGTTAATCCGCTGCCCGGGCTGTAGCTTACCCCTGACGCGAGCCATCATGTCGAGCACATTGGTGGCGCGCACCGTGTTGGGATTGATGACCAACTCATGCGGAAGATTGGTGATCTGAGACCCGAGTACGACATCAATGTCCATAAGCCCTCCTCTCTTCCCGGAAGCAAACCGTGACGAACAGATCGGGAGCGGCCCCGGCCATTTGATTATTATCTGTTCGCATGAATAAGATCAAGGCCCTTCACGTCTGAATGGTAGGAGGCGCCTGTATGGATTCACGCGAAACTTATGACGAACATCGCACGCTCTGTATTATGCCGACCTATCAGTGTACCGCCGAATGTACCCATTGTGGCACTGTCAGTAGCCCGAGGGATAAGACGTGGCTGCCAGGCGAATTGCTGCACGAGGCGATTGAGCAGGCCGCCGTTGCGGGGTATCAGCTGATAGTCTTTACCGGCGGTGAACCGACATTGGCCGGGGATGCGCTGCTTCACGGGATGCGACACGCGGCCCTGCTGGGCATGGGTGTCCGGCTTGTGACGAACGCTCACTGGGCCAACAGCTCGACTGCCGCGGCGCGGCGGATACAGGATTTTGTCGGCGCGGGGCTGAATGAGATTAATTTGAGCACGGGAGATCAGCACGCGCGTTTCGTACCCCCGGACAACATCATGCGCGCGACGCGCGCGGCAGTCCGGGCCGGACTGAAAGTTGTTATTAGCGTGGAGACCGTCAGGGAGCGAGTCGTCACGAAGGAGACCGTCGAATCTCATCCCGACTTTCTGAGTTTGCGAGAGGAGTATCCGTCGGCATGGCTGGCGGTTGTGGAATCGATTTGGAGCCCGGTCACACCTTTTGCCCGTGAAAAGTATGCGGAAGGAGCAACCGTCAACAGGTCTAACCTGGCCCGGTGTCAGGGGTGCGATAGTGTGCTGACAACCACGACATTGAAGCCGGATGGTAATTTAAGCCCGTGCTGCGGGCTGGGCATACGATTTCTCCCCGAGCTGCAGATCGGTAATCTGCGGGAAACAAGTCTGGCGGAGGCGAACCGCGCGGCGGCCGGCGATTTCCTGAAGCGGTGGATTAGAAAGGAGGGCCCGGAACGCATCCTGGCCTGGGCCGCGACCCACAATCCTGAGATCAAATGGGAAAACATGTATGCGCACCGGTGCCAGGCCTGTATTCGTCTGTACAAAGACCAAAAGATTCGAGAGGTGATTTCCGAGCACTACGAAGAGAAGATCGGGGATATTTGGTAGGAGGGTAGCTGCTCAGAGGTCAACTCAGCTTCACCTGTGTATCAGTACGGCTGGGAGCGCGGGCCAGTGAGCCCGCGCGCCCGGGATGCTGCTCAGCTTTTGCGGCCTTTTTTCCTGCCAGCCTTGCTGGCTGTCGTTGTAGATGATCGTTTGGTCTTACCCGTCGATTTCTTTGTCGTCGCCCCCGCCTTGGAACCCGTCTGCGTGGATCGCTTTGATCCTTTGCCGGTACTTTTGGCCCCGGCCACCACAACTATTGCCCGCGGCTTTGATCCCGCCGGCTGATTCCCTCTTGCGGGAGGGACTTCGGCCGCCGTAGGCCTGCCGGCGATTTGGTGGGCCGCGGCATCGAGTACTGCCGCCGTGAGGTGAGATGCCTCGTCAATGGCCTTACTGACGACGTGGGCTGCCTGGTCAATTGCCCCTTCGATCATCTTAAGGGGTGTGCCGGACTGATCAACCTCACGTTTGCCCGAGCGAGCTGTGCGGAAGCCTCTCCTCCCAGGGGTTTTCATCTCCCGCCGGCGGAAGAGGTGGCGCTTGATCTTTTCTCTGATTACTGCCGCGCTGTTCTCGCGGCCGGATTTCTCATGGAACTCGTCGCAAAACTCACCATATTTATCTGTAAACTGAACGCACCATTTATCTTTGCCCGGGGGCTTGTAGACTGCCCTAATTTGGCAATCGAGCTTGAGGTCATCGACAGCCGCGTGGGCTGCCCTGGTGATAGTTTGCTCGTCCATGGCTCCTCACTTTTCGCTATGTTTCTAGCCGGCTTGCTTCGATGTTTTTTCCGGCAACCGCGGGTTAGAAATGGTTTGCGCCACCCGTTCGACCTCTTTTATCCAATCGCCTTCATTAAAGGGGCGGTTGTCTGAAGTACATTCGGGCGCGTCGCGAAAGACCAACGTGCCTCGATGAATGATCTCTAACACGCCAGCGTCGCACGCGATATTCAGATCGCCGCTGGTGTAGACGATCCGGGTGGAGTCCGGTTCCGCGTGGCCATAAGCATTAAGGATGTGCCGGGCCGCTCCCGCAAGAGATTCGAATCTGTCACTTTCGTTATTATCAGCTAACTTCAAGTCCCTTTCTCCCATCTTTTTGCATAGCATACGGGTGCCTAAGCTACTGTGCTTTCAAGCGCCCGATTGCATCAGCACATTTGTATCGTGCTTCTGCAGAAGGGGTCAACTATTGCTGTAGGGGGTTCATACCTCCGCTCATGTTGCCCATCGCCCCGTTCATCACTTCCCCATGCATGCTGCCATGGTGGTCCATGGACATCTTACCCGGGCGAATGCGGAAGAAAACGTGGTATGAGACAGGATGATGGCCGTAGATCGGGTTGAGCGCCGATGGCATGGAATAGAATACGACGTCGCCGCCGATGGCCATCGAAAGCTTGCTAGTGTTCCAGATGTCGCGCGCGCCCCCGAATGTATATGCGCCGACGCGCAATGACGGGTGCGCATCAGGGGCGATGCCCAGAAGCGCACGATCCGCCGGGCGTAAAAGCTCATTCTTGTCGACCAGCTCAAGGCGTGTGTAGAGGTAGTTCCTGTCGAGGAAGTTGACGGTTGATTCCGCCGTGTAGCCGTTCAGGTTGGCGGTTTCGCCCGGGCCGCTCAGGTGGTTACGTCCCCAGATCAGGCTGGTCGCCCAGTTACCCCGATTAAAAGGCCTGTTGTAGCTGACGGAAGCCGTCGCGCGGCGGATATCTCCCGGCTCAAGCGCTTCGGGCTTTTTCAGGAGACCGTAGCTCACCTGCATCGACCAGTTGCCGTTCGGCGCAAAGGAGAGGCGGGCCGAGCGTGAATTCCAGCGGTGGGCCTCGAAGGTGTAACGATTCTCACCCGGCTCACGCCCGTTGAAGATTGACCCTTCCAGCTTGAGCTTCCGGTAGGTGAAACCGGACGTGAGCACGCCGAAGGAGATGTGCGTTGAATCCTGTAGGTGGTGCGCCAGTGGCGCTGCCGGGTTCTCCGCCGCCGACCAGCGGTGCATGAAGGCGACGGGACCCAGCGCGGGCTCGCCGGGGTAGCCAAAGTAAGTGAACCACGTACCGTGTTCGCCGAGGGCCAGGGTGTAGGTTGACGACAACTCCATAAAGAGATTGTGCGGGTGCTGCCGGTCGATGAGGGGCCGGCCCTTATAAGTCTCGCCGGTCTGGAAAAGCTCTGGGGAGCCCCCCGGCGGAAATGTGAAAGGCTCCAGGCTAAACATGCCGCGCAAGGCGAGCGTGCCACGGCCCAGCTTGTGAAAGGCCATCGGCATAAACCAGTTCAGCGACTCAAACTTTGTCACGCCGCGGGGGCCGCCCTGCGAGTTAAAATCCCCGATCAGATTGAAGTGGAGCATCAGCAGCCAATCACCGGCCACTTTGTGGTACATGCGCATCGGCGAGGATGCCGGTTCCCAGGACGTGCCCGATCCCATCTGTCCCATCGGCATGACGTTAGTGCGGCTAGAGCCGACGCGGATCGACATGTCGTTGCCCGACACGACCAGCAGCGGCCCCATATTCATCGAGCCCATACCAGACATATCGCTCATACCCTTCATTGATTCGTCGCCGGAGCCGCCATTTTCCATGTTATTCATGTCCATGTTGCCCATACCGCCGGACTTATCCTCAGTAGCGTTTGGCTTTAACGTATCGGTGACCGGCCCCTGCTGAGAAGGGGACACCGGCATATTCATCTCCATCTTTTCTGGAGATGGAGCTGGTGTGGGCGAAGGGGTAGGAGTGGGTGAAGGCATCTTCATGCCTTTCATGTCCATTCCCTGCATCTCGTCTTTCTTCGGCGCCGGCTGTGGTGGCTTCTTCTTTTGTTGTTCGGCCTTCTGCTTGCCCATGCCGGGCATGTTCTGCATGTCCTGCTGACCGTTCTGCGCCCGCACGGGTGCGCCGGCAATAAAGAGCAGGGCCGTCAGAGTGAGTGCGCACACTTGCGCCCGCGAATTGAATTGGAAGGTAATAGAGCTATTCATAGATCCCTCGCAAAACGAGTTCCTGGAGCCAGGAGGCCGGCGGCCGTTTCAGCTCGACTAATCAGTTGTTTTGCTGGTACGAAGAGGCGTGTTCAGCCCTTGATTTGAGCTGAAACGTTCGAGGGATGCTAAATGCGAAAAATGCTGATGAGGACGTGACGGGAGCCTGTAACTCCGGGTGGAGAGCCCTGCCTAGATGAGATAGCCAGTATAAATGAAGGGGCGGATAGAGCAAGCGGCATCAATGCAAGCGGCGCGTCTACATCCGGGATGCGTTTTGCCTGATTTGCTTCATGCGCGGCGACGGGCGTTGCCGGGATTCCGGAATGGCCGATGCAGTGCGCGCATGCTTCGACAGGCTGACCGAGAGTGCCAGTACCGGGCTCCGGTGATGGCGCAGCAGGCATCATTTGCATGTCGCCCATGGCTTCATGCGAGCCAGACCCGGCCATCAGCGCATGGCAGCAAGAATGATCCTGCGCCATGTGCGGGCAGAAAGTCGCGGCAAGCACACGGCCCCAACCGCTCACGAAGAGTACAAAAATGATGCCAATAAATAGAGACCGGGCCCGCATAAGGTCGAAGAGTCGGGGTGCGCCAGAAGCTTGATCCGCTGTTTACTGTAACATGAATTACTCATATCGACCATCAATGCACGAAACCGTGACAACCGCCTTAATCTCAAGACAACGCTAAAGCCTTCAACATCTAGAACATACAGGTAACTCTTGGGATGGCATAAATTTTGCGAGTAAGACGTGTAAAGGGAGGAGCGTATGAATTCATATCGATTAAGACGAGCAATCGGTGGGGCTGCCCTGACGCTCTCACTGCTCTTTGGCGTAGGCTTGGCAGCGAGCGCGACGGCTCAAGCCCAGTGGAGGAATGATCGTTACTATGGTAACGACGGCTACCGCATAGCGCAGGATCAGGGCTACCGTGACGGACTTGATAAGGGGTCTGAGCATCGCCGTAAGGATAAACGCTACAACCCGGAGGGGACGGATCAGTTTAAAGATGCCGACAACGGCTATCATCGCGAGTACGGAAGCAAGGATGCCTACAAGCAGGCTTATAGGGACGGCTTCCGCCGCGGTTACGACGTCGGTTTCAACGGGCGCGATGCGTCTTATGGGAATGATCCATACTATCGCAACGACCCGTACTACGGGCGCGACCGCAACGGTGATTATCGCCGCTCGGGTGATTACGGCGGCTACGGGAACTATGGTCCTGACATCTACCAGATAGCGGGAGACCAGGGGTACCGGGATGGCCTGGATAAAGGCGCCGAGCATGCCCGCAACGGGAAACGCTATAACCCGGAGGGGACGGATCGCTACGAAGATGCCGACAACGGTTACCACTCTCAGTACGGAAGCAAAGATGTTTATAAGCAGGCTTACAGAGACGGCTTCCGCCGTGGCTATGACGAAGGTTACCGTCGTAACGGAAGCGGCTACGGCCGCCGCAGTAGTATACGGAACTGGTTCCCATTTCCCTTACCGTACTAGCTCTATATGAGCGGGCCGGCGGGCTGAAACGCGAGAATTAATTTCAGATCGGTCGCTCCCTGTGCTTAAACAAGAAGCGACCATATAGTGAGGCTCGGCTGTGAAGAGGAGAGCACAGCCGAGCCTCACTGTTTTTAAGTGTATAATGGAACATTTACTGCAGGTGGCGTGGAGGAATTAAATAAGGTTCCTCCATGGTCTCTACGTACGCCCCCGCTATTCTCAAAATCACCGTTTCATAGGAAAATTAGAAGCGCTTGAGATGAGCAAGGGGGTATCCGTAATCGAGGCGAAGTCTTGAGCTGGTAAGCAAC
>CAYLJO010000032.1:0-32943 GCA_964383905.1 uncultured Blastocatellaceae bacterium | reverse complement strand
GTCGGGTTACCGGCTCGTCACTCATCCTTTATGTAATAGTTTCTGCGAGCGTGTTCACCCTTTTACAGCTATCCGGTCCGGGGCGAGAAACAAGAGCGGGCGAGTATGCGTTTTCAACGATAAAAACTCGCAGCTCGTCCGGTCTCAGCCCGGTTAGACGTTTAGCTGAAGATGATCCTTACGCGGAGTTTCGCGGCGCCCGTTATTCGAATGACGGGTTACTAAACGAGCGCGACGAGAAACAGCTTGGCGCACGCCTTCACGCCGAGATGGGCAAGAAGTTTAAGATCATAGGGGTGGGGGCCGAACGCGCCGGCCGCATCGGGCAGCGGGTCGCGGGCGCGGGCCTCCGCCCGAACCTTGTCTACCACTTCTTTGTCATTGAGAATCGTGAGATCAATGCTTTTTCGATGCCCGGCGGTTATGTTTATATCACAACCGCCTTGATGAAACTTGTCAACGATGACGAGCTCGCGGCCGTGCTGTCGCACGAAGTCGGCCATGTGGTCGCCCGTCACAGCTTAAAGGCGCTGCAACGGTCGCAGTTTCTCGGTGGCGTTGCCGACCTGATCGGCTCGATCACCGGGATTGCAGGGGAGAGGGCGGGAGAGATGGGCGCGACGGCCGCCCGGATTGTCGCGAGCGGACTCCTCGCCGTCCACAGCCGGGAGGAGGAGCGCGAAGCTGACTTCCTCGGGGTGCGGGCCCTGCCAAAGGCCGGTTTTAATCCTGCGGGTATGATCACGATTTTTCAAAAGCTTCAGCGCATCAGCCAGGCCGACTCTGATCTCCTGGGGTCCTTGTTCTCCGATCACCCCGATGCGCAGGAACGGATAGACAACACTCGTTATGAAATCAAACGGATGGGGAGCCGGGTCCGGCGCTAAAGCGGATAGATGAAAACGGAAAACTCCGGCACCTGAAACGCAAGCGCGGAGATGTGTTGTTTTTTCTCTCGGGTCACCTGACGCCAGCTTCTTTTATTTCATCCTGATCGTTATGGGCACACTGAATATTGATCGTTATCACGCCGCGATGGGCAATGCGTCGTACAAGGATGCGACGCGTCTTCACGGTAAATCTTTAAGCGAGGCGAAGGCGACCTTTTATGTGACGCAGCGCAAGCTGCCTTTCGCCCCGTGCCTCGGCCACGAGCGGCTGGTGCGGCTGCTGATTGACAGCCAGATTGATCGCCCGCGGCTACGTTCTCTCGAACAGGATCGCGGCGGGCTCGAACTATTCGCGAAGGCCATTGAAGACATGCAATCCGTCGGCGCGGTGCGCGCCGTGCGTCCCGGCACAATCGTCTTTGCCCAAGAACCTTTCGCCGATATTACCGGCGCATTTGGCCTGACGCAGGCGCAGGAGATCAAGTTTGAGCACGCCTTCGATCTGCCGATGACGACCGCAAGTCTGGCGATGCAGTTTCGCATGGCGGCGGGCGACCGATGGCTTTCCGATTTCTCCCTGCGGCGCAACGGCGACATCGAGCGCGCCGTCGAAGTGGCCACCTACGCTTTTATCGGGGGTTTCAACGATACCTCGAACATGGAGGCCGCACACCGCTTAGACATCCCGGCCGTCGGCACGGAGGCACACTACTGGCAACAGTCCTTCATCGAGTACATGCGTGAGCCGGAGGTAGAGCCGCGCACGGGCCGGCCGAAGCATTTTGAGCAGGTCGCGTTTGAACGCTGGCTCGATGCCAACCCGAACGGTACAACTCTGCTGCTGGATACGATCGATGTTTACATGGGCGCGGTTCATGCCGCGATGGCCGCCACCTCGACCGAAGCGCGTCGCCGGGCGTTCAAAGGTTTTCGCATTGACTCCGGAGATCTGGCAGAATTGGGCGCGTGGTGTCTGCGCTTTTTCGAGGCGAATGGCTTGCACGGGCTGATGCCGATCCTGACCGGCGATCTGGATGTGCAAAAAGTGAGCCGCATCGTGGCGGAGTTTCCGCAGGCCGCGGGGTTCGGGGTCGGCACCAAGCTCTCCAGCGAAGTGCAGTCGATCGCCGGGGTGATCTTCAAAGAGTGCCTGATTGAGGACCAACCCACGCTCAAGGCTTCCAACAATCCCGAAAAATCGACGCTGCCCGGCCGCCTGCAAGTTTTTCGCGGGGTGGATGCGGCGGGCAACTATGTGGCCGACGTTACCGGCCTCGACGATGAGGAGGTAGAGATTCCCGGGGCGACGCATGTAGAGCGCCTGCTTGTGCCATTCTGGGAGAACGGGCAGCACGCCGCGATCCCGTCAATCGAAAAGCAGAAAGCTTTCGTCGAAGATCAAGGCAGGCGTTTCCGGGACATCCGCAATTACTCAAGTACGTTAAGCGGGCGGCTGCGCCGGCTGCGCGACGACTTAACGGCGGAGATACGAAAAGACTCTTCCGGCTGGCAGGACGTGTTGAATATGCCGAATCAACTGGACGCAGAGCTTTCCTCTAAACAATAGGTTGGATAAAAATTATAAGGTATTGACGAACAATAAAATAGGGCCTGAGCAAGAGCGTTGCCGCTCCAGGTCAGGCCCTTAATGTTTCGTAGCCGCGAGGGCTCTACGAAACTAGGTCTTCTTCGGCTTCCTGGTCTTCGGGGGCTTCGTTGACGCTTGAACCGTGATGTTGTTGGTCACTTTCTTCGCGCCGCAGCTTTTGGCCATTCGGGTCGCCGCCCCCTTGCTTCCGCCGTTCCTGGCCGTACCGGTGAAGGTTGCCTCGCCGTTGCTTACGGACACGCTGAAGCCCTGGTCTTTGAGCTTGGCCGAAGCGGCTAGCTTGTCCTGGATGCACTTCTGAATATCGGCATCACTCGTCGGTGGAGCAGTCCTGGGAGTCTTGGCCTTTCTGGTCTTCGCCGACCTGGCGTTGGCTGAATTGGCATTTTGTGCGGTGGCGACGCCCGGCGCGAGCATCGCCATTAAGATGAGGCTGCCTAATAGAGCCGTCATTTTTTTCATGTTCTTTATTCTCCTAAGGTGATTCGGAGTTTTGAGAAAAGAGGTCGCAACGAAATCCTGCGCCCCGGTTGTTAGATACTTGTGCCGGTGAAACATTGGAAATGCCAAGCAAGCACCGTGCCTTTAAAGTTGTTTTACGGATCACACCGAGCGGCGAGTCTAAATCGCTTATATTTAGCGATTTGTAATACGGGTGGTTTTTCGCTACAAGTTACGCAAGTTGAATTAAGGGTCTTCTAATTGCGGCGATTTGGCCGTCCGAACATAATTGCCTCAATCAGGCTTTGCTTTCGCAGAGAGCGGCGTGATCAAGATGCCATAGCTTAAGTCGGCCGAAAACGCATGACGGAAGCAGTTTTGCTCGTTACAAGAGGGCGGTATGACCGCTAATCATGTATAATATAGCGACCAATTTCCTTGTCTAAGTTTCAAGAGTGTCAACATGAAATTATTGATTCTCATATCGCTATTATTGTGTGCGCCGGCGATGACGCTCGCTCAGGAGAAGTCGCGTAAGCTCTTCCCATACAATTATACGATTGACGATCTGCCGAACGGCCTGCGGCTGATCACCGTCCCGACCGACTACCCGAACCTCATCGCCCTGTACATCGTCGTCCAGACGGGCTCGCGCAACGAAGTCGAGCCGGGCAAGAGCGGCTATGCTCACCTGTTCGAGCACCTGATGTTTCGCGGCAGCGAGAACTTTACCGCCGAGCAACGCGACGAGATATTAAAGCGCGCGGGCGCGTCGTCAAACGCTTATACGACGGACGACCGCACCGTCTATCACGAAGTCTTCTCGAAGGAAGACCTCGACCGGGTCATGCATCTTGAGGCCGACCGCTTCCAGCACCTTAAATATGCGCCGGCCGCGTATAAAACGGAGACGCTTGCCGTGAAAGGCGAGTACAACAAAAACAGCGCTAACCCGGCTGCAAAACTCTTCGAAGTTCTGCGCGAGACCGCTTACAAGCGACACACCTACTCGCATACGACAATGGGTTACATCAGGGATATTGACGATATGCCTAACCAGTACGATTACAGCCTTGAGTTTTATCAACGCTATTACCGCCCCGAGTATACGACCATCGTGATGGTCGGCGACGTGACGCGCGAGCGGGCGCTCAAGCTCACGAAGAAGGAGTTTGGTGACTGGAAGCGCGGCAATTACGACCCACAGATCCCGGCGGAGCCGGAGCAGACCGAGCCGCGTACTGCGCACATTGACTGGCCCTCGCCAACGCTCCCCTACATCGTCGTCGCGTTTCGCGGCCCGGCTTACTCGGATGTCTCGAAAGAGAAGCCGGCGCTGGATCTTCTCGCGCCCATTGCGTTCGGCGAAAACTCCGAGCTTTACCAGCGCCTGGTACTAAAGGAACAGAAGGTTGACTCGTTGGAAGTCTCGTTTGACGACCGGAAAGACCCGGAGCTCTTTGCCGTCTTTGCGCGGGTCAAAGACCCGAAGGATGTTGACTACGTGCGCGATCAGATCCTCGCGACCTGTAAGCGCTACACGACAGAGTTAATTCCGCAATCGAAGCTCGACGCGACGCGCTCGCGTCTACGCTACAGTGCCGCGCTGGCCCTCGACAGCTCCGAAGCGATTGCCGGCATGCTCGCATCTTATATTGGATTGCGCCGCACGCCGGAGACGATTGACAGGCTGTTTGCGATATACGACAGTATCACACCGGAGGAGATACGCGCCGCCGCCTCACGCTACTTCGTAGATAATCACCGCAGCATCGTCACGCTCGCGACCAAGTCTGGAAGCAAGGAGGGGGGCGACTGATGCTTCGGATACCTTTAATTGCGCTGATCACATCCGCCCTTATGTCTCCGGCGCTCGCCAGCGGAGCCGTCCGCGAGCAAAAACCTATGCCAAATGCCAGTACCCGCGCTCTGCTTTTACCGAACCGCTCGCCACTCGTCACATTCCGCATACTCTTTCTGACCGGCGCCGCCTCCGACCCGAAGGGTAAAGAAGGCGTGGCGGCCTTAACTGCCGCCATGCTCGCCAAAGGGGGCACGCGCTCGCTCACTTACGATCAGATCGTCGAGCAGATGTACCCGATGGCGACCACCTTCGGCTGGCAGGTTGACAAAGAGATGACGGTCTTCAAAGGCACGACGCACCTAGACAACCTTGACCGCTACTACTCACTGATCAGGGAGATGCTTCTCGATCCGGGATTCTGCCAGGATGATTTCACGAGGTTAAAGACCGACGCGATCAACTACCTGAAAGTCTCTTTACGCGGCGGCAACGATGAGGAGTTAGGCAAGGAAGTTCTTTACCACATGATTTACGGCGATGGGCACCCCTACGGCCATCAGAACATCGGCCGGGTCAGCTCGCTCGAAGCGCTCACGCTCGACGACGTGCGGGCCTTTTATCGCATACATTATACGAAGGAGGATTTTATTCTCGGGCTGGCGGGAGGTTACCCGTCAGGATTTCCAGAAAGAGTAGAGGCCGACTTCATGAAGCTTCTGCCGGGAGGGGGGGCGCGCAACTCATTCAGCGTCACTGAAATGGTCACGGGGACGCACATTGAGATCGTCAAGCGCCCGACGCGCTCGACGGCCATCTCGCTCGGGTTTCCGATCGACGTCACGCGCGCCGACCGGGACTGGCCCGCGCTGGCGCTCGTCGCTTCCTACTTAGGCCAGCACCGGTCATCGAACAGCTACCTCTACCAGCGTTTGCGGGAAGCGCGCGGCCTCAATTACGGCGACTATGCTTATATCGAGTACTTCCCACGCGGCATGTTCCAGTTCGACCCGGACCCGAACCTTGCGCGCCACCGGCAGATCTTTCAGATATGGATTCGACCGGTCGAACCGCAGAACGGCCACTTCGCGCTGCGCGCCGCTCTTTACGAGTATGAAAAGCTGGTCCGCGACGGCCTCTCGCGCGAGGCATTCGAAGCAACGCGCGAGTTCCTTTCAAAATACGTCAACATCCTGACGCAGACGCAGGACGCGCAGTTGGGTTACGCGCTCGACAGCCGCTTTTACGGCATCCCGGATTTCAATTCCTACATGCGCGAGCAGTTGGCGAAGCTGACGCTCGAAGACGTCAACCGGGCCATCCGGCAGCACCTCAAATCCGACCGAATGTATATCGCTATTGTCACCAACGACGCCGAAGCGCTGCGTGATGCCATCATCAGTAACAAGCCGTCGCCGATCACTTACAATTCGCCAAAGCCGAAAGAGATTACGGACGAGGATAAGATCATCGAAGCTTATAAGATCGACGTGAAGCCGGAGAACGTGGTCGTGGTCCCGGTGGATAAGGTCTTTCAATAAACGATGAACGCGGAATGCTGAACGATGAATGAATAAAGCTGTAGCAGCACTGCTTTTATTCATCGTTCAGCGTTCATCATTCATACTTTTCTTAGTCTCCGCTTCCGACGCCAACTTCCACTTCTTCATCGTGAGGCTCGTCTTGCATTTCGCCCTCCGGCAAGGGTTCGTCTGTATCAGCGACGGGCTGGCGTCGTCTGGCGAAGGCCTCGCGGAGACGGGCCGCCCAACTCTGGCGAGCTTGGGTTGAATGCCTGGCGCGGCCGCGCCGAACGATAATGGCGCCGAGGTCGTCGAAGAGTGAGTAAACGATGGGCGTGGCGATCAGCGTCAGGAACAGCGACAGGGTTTGCCCGCCGATGACGACGACGGCGATTGAGCGCCTCTCTTCGGCGCCAGGCCCGGTGCCGAGCGCGAGCGGAAGCATCCCGGCGACCAGCGCCAGTGTGGTCATCAGGATCGGCCGCAGGCGGTCACGGTTGGCCTGCATGATCGCTTCGTACCGCTCCATGCCGTGCGCGCGCAGGTTGTTCATGTGATCGATCTGCAGGATCGAATTCTTCTTCACGACGCCGAAGAGCACGAGCACGCCGAGCGCGGAATAAAGATTAAGCGTGTCGCCGGTCGCCCACATCGAGAAGAGCGCGAACGGGACGGCGAGCGGAAGGCTTAAAAGTATCGTGACGGGGTGGAGGACGCTCTCAAACTGCGAGGCGAGGATCATATACATGAATGCGATGGAGAGCAGGAAGGCCCAGATGAACTCGACAAATGTTTTTTCAAGCTCACGACCGCGCCCTGAGATCGTTGTCGAATAGGCCGGGGGCAGGTTGATTTCCGCCGCCGCCTTCCGCAGCGCATCAATCCTATCGGCGAGCGCGTAGCCCGGCGCGACCCCGGCGCGCAAGGAGACCTGCCGCTGGCGGTCCAGACGGTCAATTCGTGAAGGACTGAACTCCTCCTTAAGGCTGACCAGATTTTGGAGATTCACCAGTCCGCCACGTGAAGATGGCACGAGGAGGCGCGAAATTGTCGCGGCGTCGCCGCGGTCGCGATCCGTCAAACGCAGCTCCACGTCATAATCTTCGTCGATGGACGCGTCTCGGTAGCGCGACACCCGGTCGTCACCGCCGACCATCAGGCGCAACGAGTTAGCGATATCCGACGAGTCTACGCCGAGATCGGCCGCGCGGGCGCGGTCAATCCTGACCCGCAATTCGGGCTTGTCGAGCTTGAGGGTCGTATCGGCGTCGACGATGCCTCCCAGTTGCATGGATTTTTCGCGCAGTTGATTGGCGTAGCTGGCGAGCGCCTGAAGGTCGGGGCCGCGCAGCACGAAATCGATATCGAAGTTTCCGCCGCCGATATTGAATGACGGCGCATTGCGCACAGTAAAGCGCAACGGCGCATACTTGCGCATCCGCGCGCGCACCTCCTGCATCACATCGCGCTGCGCATAGTTGCCGCGAAACGCCGCGAGGGGATGACCGCGCCTGATCGCTTCCCATAAGCGTGTGATGGAAAAGGTACGCTCCTCATGCGGGGCGATGCGCACGTAGACACTGCCCTGATTGACCGCCCCGAGAAACGATCCGCCCGTCGACGCCAGGATGAGTCTGACGCCCGGCGTCTGGCGCAGGTCATCTTCGATGGCGAGCATCGCTTGATTCATCGCCGCCAAGCTTGTCCCCTCCGGGGCGGTGACACCCACATCAAATTCGGCCTCATCAACATCGCTCGGGATATATTCCTGCTTGACCAGTTGATAGAGCGGAATACTTGAAGAGATGACGGCGACGGCGATCACGGCGACGGCCAGGCGATGGCGCATCGCCAGGGCGAGCGTGCGGGTGTACCAGCGGTCGAGCCACGCGTAGAAGCCGCGGCGCGAAGCGCTCAACGCCGGCTCCCCATGTGCGCCGTGCCCCCCGCCCTTCTCCGCATCTTCCGTGCGCAGGAGCCGCGCGCTCATCATCGGCGTCAGGGTGAAAGAGACGAGGAGGCTGACCATCACGGCGACCGCCGCGGTGATGCCGAACTGGTAGAGGAAGCGGCCCGAGATTGAGGACATGAAAGAGACGGGGACGAAGATCACGACGAGCGAGAGCGTTGTCGCCATCACGGCGAGGCCGATGTCCGCGGTCGCCTCCTTCGCCGCCTGCATCGGCTTGATCTGCTTTTCCTCGACGAAGCGAAAGATGTTTTCGAGCACGACGATGGCATCGTCAATTACGACGCCGACCATCAACACGAGCGCGAGCATCGTCACGCTATTGAGCGTGAAATTGAGCGCCTTCATCATGCCGAAGGTCGAGATGACGGAGGCGGGGATGGCGATGCCAGCAATGATGGTCGAGCGCCACGAGCGCATGAAGGCAAGCACGACGAGGGAGGCGAGGATGCTGCCGAGAATGAGGTGCACCCTGATCTCATGCTGCGCCGCTTCGATGTAGCGTGATTGGTCGCGAATAATCTCGAGCTTGATATCCGAAGGCAGTTGCCCCGCGACACGCGCCAGCTCGCGCTTGACATTTTCGATGACGGCAATGGTATTGGCCCCTGACTGCCGGCGGACTTCGAGTGAGACGGTGGGGAGACCATTCAGACGCGCCACCGATCTTTGTTCCTTCGTTCCGTCCTCGACGCGCCCGATGTCGCTGATGTGGATCGGGGCGTTACCGATGTTGGCGACGACGAGGTTATTAAAGTCGCGCGGGTCGGCATAGCGGCCCAGCGTGCGCAGCGTCAACTCACGCTTGCCCGCATCGACATTCCCGCCCGGTATGTCTGCGTTCTGCCGTACAAGGGCCTGCCGGACTTGCGTGATCGGGATGCGGTAAGCGGCGAGACGTTCGGCATCGACCCAGACGTTGATCGCGCGCTGAAGGCCGCCGACGACGGCGACCTCCCCGACCCCTTCGGCGCGTTCAATCTGAACCTTAACGATCTTGTCGGCAAACTGCGTTAATTCGCGCACCGAACGGTCGGATGTGAGCGCGATGGTGAGGACGGGCGAAGCGTCGTTGTCGAACTTCTGGACGACGGGTGGCAGCGTGTCCTGCGGCAGGTCGCGGATCACCGTGCTGACGCGGTCGCGCACGTCCTGCGCCGCCGCATCGATGTTACGATTCAGATTGAAAGTAACAACGACAAGGGAAACCCCCTGCACGGAGATGGAGCGAAGCTGATCAATGCCGTCGACCGTGTTGATCACCTCTTCGAGGGGCTGGGAGACTTCCGATTCGACTTCTTCAGGGGCCGCACCGGGCAGGCTGGTGCGCACGATGAGGGTCGGCAAATCTACGGACGGGAAACGGTCAACGCCCAGCTTGAAATAACCCGCCGCGCCGACAACGACGAGCGCAAGCACGATCATGGCCGCGAACACGGGCCGTCTAATACAGACTTCAGCAAGCTTCTGCATGAGAATTAGTTTCTAGTTTTGAGTTCTGGATTTCAAGAGGCTAATTAACTCGAAACCCGGAACGTTATTCTGCAACAATAACGGGCTGGCCGGACTGTAGATTGCCGGGGTCGACGACGACCGCATCCCCGACGTTTACTCCGGAGACGATTTCCGTCCAATCGGCGGCGCGGCGTCCTGTGGTGACAGGTTTTTCGACCGCCTTACCGTTCTGCACAACAATCACTTTTTCAATGCCGGCAAATGTCATGATCGCGTTTGTTGGGACGGTCACGGCCATACTCGCGTCGCTCGTCACAATGTCGGCGCGCGCAAACGATCCGGGACGCAAAGAGCCATTGTTGGCGACTTCGGCTTCGACGATGAGTATTCGATTCTGCTCCGCAATCGTCGGGCTGAGGCGGACGATGCGGCCCGTATAGAAATTCGCATTACCTTCGACGGTCAGGCGCATCTGCTGTCCCAGGCGGACACTGCCGGCGGCGCGCTCCGGTACCTCGGCGCGAAAGCGCAACGGGTTGACACGCACGACGGTGACGACGGGCGCGGCAGCCGCGAGGTATTCGCCGACGCTCGCCTTCCTCTCCTGAACAATGCCGTCGAAGGGCGCGACAATCGCCGTGTCAGCCAACTGCTGGCGTGCCAGCGCCAGTTCCGAGCGGCGCTGGGCGAGGAGCGCCTGGCGGTTACGTATCTCTTCAAGAGCATCCTGGTACTGGCTGAGCGCAACTTTGTAGGCCGAATCCGTCCGGTCAAATTCGGCCCGCGCGATCACCCCCTGCTCGACGAGTTTAACGGCGCGGTCGCGATTCAGGCGCGCTTCGTCCAGAACGGCGCGCGCCTGTCTGACCGTGCCGGTGTTTTCCGCGTTGACGTGGTCATCGGACCCGTCGGGCGGTAACCCGAGGCGAGCGCGGGCTTGTCCGAGCGCAGCTTCGGCCTGCTGCTGGCGCAACCGGTAATCTTCCGGATCAATCTGCGCGATGACCTGCCCGCGCCGTACGGGGCTTCCCAGATCGACCGAAATGACGCGCAGGCGCCCCGGAACTTTCACGCTCAGCGTCGCCTGGTCCTGCGCCGCCAGCGCTCCCGTCACACTCACGGTCTGTCCGACAGGCACCTCCGCCACGCGCGACGTTTTCACCGGCTTCGGCGCCTTCATCTCTTCGCCCGCGCGGGTCTGCCTGGCGGACGACGGATAATCGCTCTTACAGGCGCTCAAGCCTACGGTAAAGGCCGGCAGCAAACAATATACAGCAAGGTAAAGAATATGTCTTCGCAACGGTAATAAAGAACCGATCCATCTACTCATGAGAGAAAAATCGGGCCAAAAGTATAAATTATTTGGCCGGACGGCCACTGTTAGCATAACACGCGCGGGAGCAAATTATTGAGCGAACAATGGGGGCATTGACCCGGACGCGTGGGGCCAACGCTCCTCACTAATACTCAACCTGGATTCTGTTTTACGGAACTTCGGATGAAAGGGTGCGAAGCCATGTGGTAAACTGTGCAAAAACCGTGTCAGGACAGAGAGAAAAAGGTGTGCGCAAGCTGCGAGCGCGCGTACGCTATGGCCAGAAACGATTAAAGCGGCTTTCGCGGACTGCGACCCTCGGCGGCATTTTCCTCTCCTTCCTCAAAATCGGGTTAACAGGTTTTGGCGGCGGCCTCGCCGTCATCGCGCAGATCAGAACACTCGCGGTGTATAAGCGCCACTGGTTCACGGAACACGATTTCGCCGAAGCTTTCGCGCTCGCGCAAAGCCTGCCAGGCACCAGCGCGGGCAATGCCGTGACATATATCGGCCTACGTTTACGCGGCTGGCGGGGCGCATGCGTCGCGATGGCGGGCTTCATCCTGCCATCAATGCTGATGATGATCGTGCTCGCCATCCTCTACCGCCACCTGCGCGAGATTCCGGACACCGAACATCTTTTTCACGGATTGAATGCCGCGGTGGTGGCGCTCATTGCCGTGACGGCATGGCGCATTGGGAAAAACACGCTGACGAAGCAATGGCAATGGGCGGTTACGCTCTTTGCCTTTATCTCTGTGGCGGTCTTCAGTGCGACGATTATCGAGGTCGTGCTGGCCGCAGGACTGATCGGCATTTACGTCGATTCGTTCGGAGAAAAGCGGTGGCAGAGATGGCGGCGGATGGCGCGCCTGGCGGCGCGGCGGCGCGCACGTCTGGCCGAACTTGGAAGGGGACATTTTATTAGCGGCTATCTGACTCGCGCCATGGTGGAGGAGAGATTTCGGCAGCCTGCTTTGGAGGGCGTGGAGGATGACGCCGGACTTAAGGAAGAGCGCGAGGTGGACTTAACCACAAAACCGGGTCCGGGGCTGCGATCGGTCGGGGTGCTCGGGTTAGCAACAATGCCAATTTTCGCCAAGCTCGGCCTGCTGCTCGCACTTTCGGCGATCTTCCTGCGCATCGGCGCAGTCACCTTCGGCGGCGGGTTTGTGATGGTACCGTTGATCGAGGCCGAGGTGGTAAACACCCATCACTGGCTCACGCACCGGGAGTTCGTCGAGGCTTTCGCGCTCGGCCAGATCACACCCGGCCCGGTGCTGATCACCGCCACGTTCATTGGTTACCGGGTCGCGGGCACGGTTGGCGCTCTGGTGGCGACCATTACGGTCTTTCTTCCGGCCTTCGTGATGACAGCTGCGGCGGGGTCGAGCTTGCGCCGCTTCCGCGCCAACCGCCAGGTGCAGGCGTTTCTGCGCGGTGTCACTCCGGCCGTGGTCGGGCTCCTGGTAGCCGCCGCGTGGAGCATAGGCCGGCACGGAATTCATACATGGATCGGACTGAGCATCGCCGCGGCTGCGGCGGCAGTGCTCCTGCGCTTCCGCGTCAACCCCTTCTGGGTCATCATCGGGGCCGGGGCAATTCGCCTTTTGGCGGGTCTATTTGTCGGATGAGAAACATGCAGTATGGCAGCACCTCATTTCGCCCGGCTCGCTTATTCCAACCCATCGGGAAATCACAATTACTACATTGACCCGATGCTGCTTCCTGATTGCTTTGGCGGATTTCTGACCACCGGCTATTTTTTCAACACAGCTCTGCGACGTAGTCGCCCAGCACGCGTAACGCCATTCCGAGATGATCCTGTTTGATGAGCAGATGATCGCGCGAGAAAGAGGAGATTACACCGACGGGTATATTCGAGCGGGCAAGAATTCCTGTGACGCGCGCGATATAGCCGACGACATTCCACCCCAGCTCAATCTCCAGTGTGACGAGGCGGAACCCGCCTTCGGCCCGTGCGTTGCGCGCCGCGTGCCGCACCGTGTGCCAGTCAGCTTCGTCAAGCAGGAGCGTCATTTCGTGGCCGTCGCGCAGAAGCATAAAAGGCGCTTCGCCGCCCGGGCTCAGCTCGGGATTCTCCAGCAGGCGCCGCCAGTCTTCGTGACGCAAACCGATAAGGTAATAGGTCGCCGGCACAACTTCCACCCTGGTATTTCGCAGCAGCGCGGTGACATCCGTTTCCTGTGGTTGCCCCATCTCGCTTGCCATGTGAGAGCCCCTCATCCGTGCGGCGACCGGGCGATTAGCCGGTCCGGGTTTGCGCTATTCATGCGGGCCGCTAAATCTGAATCACCACGGGTGTGATGACGGGTCGCGCGCCGGTCTGCTTTTGCACGAACCGCTTCAGTTCGAGCCGGATGCGTTCTTTGAGCAAGCTAGTATCTTCAAGCTCGGCGCGGGTCGCTCCCTGCACTGTTTCGGCAACGACTCGCTGCGCATCCTTCAGGAACCCGTTGGAAGCGGCAAGCCCGCGAACACCGCGCGCGACGACCTCGGGAGGGGCTTCCATTTCACCCGTCTCCGCGTTAATGGTCACGACAGGCGTGATGACGCCGTCATAGGCCAACTGCTTACGCTCGCGAACCGTCTCGCGCTCGATCTCTTCGAAGCCGGATTCGTCGATGAAAGTACGCCCGATCTCGTGCTTGTTAACGACGGTCGCGCGTTCGCCATCAAGCTCGAGCACATCACCGTTCTCGATGAGGATGATATTTTCCTCGGCATAACCGAGGTGATTTTTGACAAACTCTTTGTGACGAAAAAGCATGCGGTATTCGCCGTGAATCGGCACCACGAATTTGGGCCGGACGGCTTCCGTCATGATGCGGATGTCTTCCTGCGACGCGTGGCCGCTGACGTGAATCAGGCGCCGCTTCTCTTCGATGATGTTCGCGCCCCGCTTATAAATATCGCCGATGAGGCGCGAAATGGCGTGCTCGTTTCCTGGAATGATCCGCGCCGAGAGCACCACGGTATCGCCCGGCTCAATGGTCAGGCCCTTGTAACTCTGCGATGCCATCTGCGCGAGCGCCGCGCGTGGCTCGGCCTGTGAGCCGGTGACGAGGAAAACGATCTCATTCGCGTCAAGATGCTTCGTCTCGCCGAGTGACACGAGCAAGCCGTCCGGAATATCCAGGTAGCCGAGCCTGTCGGCGATCTCCACGTTCTTTTGCATCGAGCGGCCCAGCACACAGACCTTACGGTTGAACTGCTGCGCGACATCAAGCACGATTTGAATGCGGTGGATCGACGAGGCGAACGCGGCGACGACGATGCGCCCCCCGGCTTCCGCAAAAATCTCCTCGAAGGCCGGGATCACGGCGCGCTCGGAAGGCGTGCGGCCCTGGACGATCGCGTTGGTCGAATCAGACAGGAGGGCGAGCACCCCTTCCTGCCCGTAGCGCCTGAAAGTGCGCAAGTCGATCGGCTCGCCGATCACGGGAGTCTCATCAACCTTGTAATCGCCCGTGTGAATAATCGTGCCGACGGGCGTGGTGACGGCCAGCGAGAAGCAATCGACCAGGGAGTGTGAGACGCGTATGAATTCGACGCTGAACGGGCCGATTTCGGCCACCTGTCGCGGCTCGACCCGGTGGATCAGGACATCGCCCAGCAGGTCGTGCTCTTCGAGCTTGCTCTCGGCCAACCCGGCGGTGAAATGCGAGGCGTAAACAGGGACGTTGAATTTCTTGAGGATATAAGGAAGCGCGCCGAGATGGTCTTCGTGGCCGTGCGTCAGGACGACGGCGGTGATGTCGTCCCTGTACTCTTCCAGGAAGTCAAAGTTGGGGATCGAAACATCGACCCCGTAAACACTCTCTTCGGGGAATCCCATGCCGGCGTCGATGACGATCATTTCGTCACCGTAGCGCACGGCCATACAATTCATCCCGAACTCGCCGATGCCGCCGAGCGGGATGAGCTCCAAAACATTACCCACTGTGATTCTTTACTCTACTCTCCCAAACAACCCGGCAAAGGCTCAATAGGCTATTTTCACCGGGCGGATTTTAGCCGACCAGTATAACACAGAGAGCCCGCTTTCCCTTATCCACGGAGATGCCGCCGTTTAAACCTTTAAACCAAACCCTCAATTCCGGAGTGCCGCCTGAATTCAGAAGCTAAATGTCCGCCGGGCCGCTTTCGAGTACCCGCGAAAGTCGTGCCCACTCATGGAGTGAGAGGGTTTCGGCGCGGCGCTGCGGTTCCAGTCGCGCTCGTTCAAGCACGCGGCCCGCTCCGCCCGCCTCTTCAATGGGCGGGCGCAAACCGCCGGTGGCGTTTCGCAGGTTATTAAAGATTGTCTTACGCCGCTGGGCAAATCCGGCGCTCACGAGCCGCCATAACAAAGCCTCGTCTTTGACTTCTACCGTGAGGCGTGGGCGGGTGCGCAGCCGCACCACTGTGCTCCATACTTTCGGAGCGGGGCGGAACGAGCCGGGCGCGACATCGAAGAGCACTTCCGCTTCGCAGTAAGCCTCGACCAGCACGGAGAGAAAACCGCGCTCGCTCGAGGCCGGCGGCGCGGTGATGCGCTCGACCACTTCACGCTGCAGCATCAAGACCATTTCCGTGAGGCAGCCGCGTTGTTCAATGAGACGCCGCAGGATCGCCGTGGAAATATAGTAGGGAAGATTGGCGACCACGCGCGCGGCCATGGCCGGGGCAACCATCGCACAAAAATCGAGCGCGAGCGCATCGCCCTCGACGAGCGTGAAGTTCCCCTGAGCCCCGTACTGCGCGAGCAGTAGCGGGATCAGGTCGCGGTCGAATTCAATAGCGAAGAGGCGTCCGGCCTTTCCGATCAGGCGCGAAGTCAGGGCGCCGCGGCCGGCGCCAATCTCGATAATCGTTTCACGGTCGCGCGGATCCAGCGCGGAGATGATGTGATCGATGACGCGGTCGTCAACCAGAAAGTTTTGACCGAAACTCTTTTTGGCGCGGGTAGCCGGTGATTTCAAAGTCCTGACCATGCCGTTGGATTTTGACGTTTTGAAGCCTGATGGCGTCAGCGATTTGCTGCGCGCCTAAGCCTCCGACCGCGGCCGTGGCATCGCGGCCCCCGATAATGACGGGGGCGATAAAGAAGCTAACCTTATCGACCAGCCCGGCGTCGAGAAATGCGCCCGCGATGGATGCCCCGCCCTCGACGAGCACGCTCTGAATTGAGCGCCGGTAAAGCACGTCGAGCACCGCGCCGAGGTCGCGCCCACCGCCGGGGCCCCGCATAATCTCTACGCCCCGTGATTCGAGAGCACCGGTTGACGCCTCGCTCGCCTGCCCGGAGGTAAAAACCAGCACCGGCGCCTCAGCGGTCGTCAAAGCAAGCTTTGAATCAGGGGACAGACGTAATGTTTCATCGAGGACGATACGCAGCAGCGACCGGCGCCGGGCCTTCCCGGACCGATCCGTCAGCAACGGGTCGTCCGCGACGGCCGTGCCTGCGCCGACCAGAATCGCGTCGTACTCATGACGCAGCTCATGAACGCGCGCGCGTGACTCTTCGCCGGTAATCCAGCGCGAATCGCCCGTGCGCGTACTGATCCGACCGTCAAGCGAGCAGGCCAGCTTGAGATGCACGAAGGGCCGCGCCATCCTCATGAAACCGATATATTTTTCGTTCAGCCGGGCGGCTTCCTCCGCCAGGAGGCCCGTCTCAGCGGTGAGACCGACGGCGCGTAAATGCGCAAAACCTTTGCCGGAGACTAAAGGGTTTGGATCTTCGATAGATGCGACGACGCGTTTGACGCCGGCTTTAATTAGCGCATCCGTACAGGGTGGGGTGCGGCCCTGGTGCGCGTGAGGCTCCAGTGTGATGTAAGCGGTCGCTCCGGCGGCGCGCCGGCCGGCCTGCTCAAGGGCAAGCGTTTCGGCATGTTTGAGACCGTCGTACAGGTAAAGGCCTTCGCCGACGATCTCCCCGTCACTTGCGACAATGACACAGCCGACAAGCGGGCTCGGGCTGACCAGCCCGCGGCCACGAGCGGCAAGCTCCAGGGCGCGGCGCATCATTCGCTGATCCGTCTCGCTCCACGTGTTAACGCCGTTGCCGGCGGTGGTCTCGTGCTCCGGGCGCACTTGTCTCCATCATTCAAACAGGCTGTTGACGTACTGTTCGGGATCGAAAACAACCAGGTCGTCAACCTTCTCGCCGATCCCGGCATAACGAATCGGCAAATTGAGTTCTTTAGCGATGGCGACGGCGATACCGCCTTTGGCGGTACCGTCAAGCTTGGTCAGGACAATTCCTGTGACGCCGGCGATCTTCAGGAACTGTCGCGCCTGCTCAAGCCCATTCTGCCCCGTGACGGCGTCGACGACGAGCAATGTTTCGTGCGGCGCTCCTTCGACCTCGCGGCCGGCGACGCGCTTCATCTTCTCCAGCTCGGCCATCAGATTCGATTTGGTGTGCAGGCGCCCGGCCGTATCAACGATCAGCACGTCGGAGTTGCGGGCCTTGGCCGCTTTCAACGAATCGAAGAGGACTGCCGCCGGATCGGTGCCCTGCTTCTGTTGGATGAGGGGCACGCCGGTGCGCTCGGCCCAGATTGCAAGCTGGTCGGACGCGGCGGCGCGAAAAGTATCGGCCGCGCAAATCAAGACGTCGTTGCCCTCCGCCTTGATCCGCTGCGCCAGTTTGCCAATGGTGGTCGTCTTACCAACCCCGTTGACCCCGACGATCATCATCACATAAGGCGAGACGTTTTCCGGCGCGCTCGTCTCCGATGCCACGCCATTATTTTCTGAGGCTTGGAGGATTGAGAGCAACTCGGATTTGATCGCCTGCTTGAGGGCCGCTATGTCGTTGATCTGATTGCGGGCGATGCCGCGGCGTACCGTTTCAAGAATATGGAGCGTCGTCGGCACGCCGATATCCGCCGCGATGAGGGCTTCTTCCAGCTCATCCAAGAGCGCGGCGTCGATCTGCTTGCGGCCTTGAAAGACCGTATCAATCTTTTCAGAAAGGGATTCGCGAGTGGCAGCGACGGCGCGACGGAAGCGCGCCGCGAAAGCCTGTTCGAGCGCGGCTTCCTGGGCCTGCAGCTCTTCCATTGAACGATCAAGCCCGAGGATGGAAGTTGCAAAAGGCGACCGTGATGGGACAGGCTTTTGCGCCGCCGCCGGTTTGACCGGATCAGCAGCGCGAGGCGTAGTCGCAGGCGGGGGGGCCGGAGTGGCCGGAGCGGCTCGCGCTCCGCCCCCGATCCCCTGTGGTTCATTCACAGGCGGAGGAGTCGGTGCGGCACCCGTCGGGGTCGGCTCAAGGGGCGGCGGAGCTATCGCGGCCGGTGCCGTGTTGGCCGGCGATGTCCCGGCCGGCGCTTCTCTCGAAGCGCCCGGTTCTTCAGTGGGTGTCGCCGGCGGCTCGGCTCTCCGCTCCGGCAACGGCTCATTAAGGCCCAGTGTAACGAAGCGGTCTTTATTTTTACGTTTCCAGAAAAGTGGCATGAATCGGTTATTTGTCCCTGGGAATCAATATCATATCGTATGTGAATGATTATAAACGCAACTGCCACATCACGACAAAAGCGCCGGCTATAAGCGAAAGTGTGTCCCCGAATCATCTACGGCTCATCTCGGATAAAAATTTTGCTCCAGACAAATCAAACGGGCGAGCCTAATAAGGACTCGCCCGTTTCTGATGAGCTTTACTTGCCGGCTACTGCTGCCCGCAGTCGGCGTTGTTATGCGTATCGTTGGGACTGAAGCGCTGCTGGTATTCGCTGGAGGTGATGAACGAGCACACCATCCCGATGAAGTTGTTGGGGTCGCGGTTGTTCAGCACATTCAACCAGAATGCAAGTCCGCCCGGGTCCGGGTCGCGGCGTAGGTACTCGAAGTATTGGGCCAGCACGAAGGCCGGGTTGAACTCCGCCTGGGTATATTCCGGGAACTCGACCAACTTGCGTATCACACGCGCGCGGCTCTGCGCCTGCGTAACGCCCTGAATATATTCATTGACGAGATCACCGCGCCTGCCCGACAGATCGACACCGGAAGACTGCTTGACGGTGGCGAGCAGCGCGTCGATAAAGTCAGACCCGCTCTGAGTCGCCGGGTACTTCGCGAGAAACTCTGGTCGCTGGACGAACGCCTCGGTAAAGGCTGTCTTGTCTGTGTCAGAGCCGGTGTTGATCTGGTTCCGGTCGACTACGAACTGCCCGAACGTCGGCTGCTGGCCGAGCGAGGCCTTGCGCACCCGGTAGATGAAGAAAGCCGTCTGCTCAAACTCATTATTGATGAAGAACGCGGCCGAGACGGCAGCGCGACGGTTCTTCACACAGACGGGGTCTGTCCCGCACGCCGTGATCTGACCGACCCAAAAGGCCAGCCCGGCGTCGTCGGGCTCGCGGTTGAGGAAGTCCAAGTAGTGCTGCCGCACGAAGAAAGTCACGTCGTCGATCGGATGGGATTCGAGTTGGCCGCGGATCTCGCCGCCCGGGAAGTTCTTCGTGTGCACGTTGACGTAGTACAGACCGTTCTTCAGATCCTGAACCTGCGCCGGGGTGGGATTAATCTGGAATTCTTTGAGTTGGCCCAAGGGGAACGGGAACAGGACGGGCGCGTTGACCCCGCGCTTCGCCGGGCCGTGAATGTGCGCGGCGATCTGATCGGACGTCAGGCCCGAGAAGCGAAGCGAGATCTTCGCGCTCGTTTCGTCGTCACTGAGCTGAAGAATAGCAAACCCGGTGGCGGTGGAGGTGGTGGCTGGTACCTCCTTCGCGCCGTTCAGAGAAGCGACAAAAGTCCTGATCGGCCGGCGGGCCCCGAATTGGCCGCGGATCTCACCGCCCGGATTGTTGCTGGTATGCACGTTGACGTAGAACAGGCCGTTCTTCAAATCCTGAACCTGGGCGGGCGTAAGCGTGATCTGGAAATTATCCAACTGGCCCAGGGGGAACGGGAATACCACCGGGGCATTTTTTCCTCGCGGGGCCGGAGTGTGGATATGGGCAGCGACCTGGCTAGATGTCAGACCCGAGAAGTGGAGCCTCACCGTGGCCGTAGTCTCATCTGCGCTGAGCAGGAGCGTTGCAAATCCGGTGGCGGTGGAGGTCGTGGACGGCACCTCCTGCGCGCCGCTCAGGGACGCGACGAAAAGCTTTGGCGATGCCGGCGGCCGCGTACTCTCGTCATTGTCGGCAATCGTCAACGTGGCCGTGCTCGGGCTACCCAGCCCGGCTCCGGTCGGAGTGCTCAAGGCCAAATTAACCGTGTGGTCGCCCTCGACCTGGTCCTCATCTATGGTGAGGACTTTGAAGGACTTGCTGGTCTCTCCGGGAGCGAAGGTGAGGGTACCGGTCGCGATGATGTGGTGGGATCTTTCCGAAGAGGTGCCGCCGAAGGTGGCGAAGTTGACCGTCGACGTGCCCGTCGTGTCGCCCGTGCGGGTCACGGTAATGTTGACGCTGCCGGCGTCCTCAGCGACGAAATAGGTAGAGGAACTGAATTGCACCAGAGTCGTCGAAGGGGTGACCGCTTGGAGCGAGCCGAAGAGACCGTGCTTCTCCTCGTCAATGCCCGCCGCAAAGAAGAGCGTATTCGAATCACCTCCTGCTTTACCGTTACCGAAGGTCAATGCCCATAGCTCGTCAATGACGATCGGGGCGCCGCTTTCATCGCCGAGCTGGCCGAGTAAATTGCCGGTGGCGGGATCAAAGGCGCTGATCCTGCCGTCCCCAAAATTACCGACGAGCAAAGCGTTGCTGAACGTGCCAAAACTGGCGGGCGAGAGGGCCAGCCCCCAGGGCGAGTTGAGCACGCCGTTCGAGACGAGGCGCTGGAGGAAGTTGCCGTTTAAATCGAAAGTATCGACGAAACCGTTGCCGGGGCCTTTCGCGTCCCTACCCGTGGCGGGGTCTACCTTGGCGTACGCGACGTAGAGCTTGCCGCCAAGGCTTTGGATATTGAACGGGGCAAAACCGGCCGGGAGCCCCGGATCGGTGAAGGAGCCGGCGAGCGTCGTGAGGGCGAAATTCTTATCGAACACGTCAATCTTTCCGGCGCGGAAGTTTGCCGCGTAAAGGAAATTTGCCGCGCCGTTGTTGCCGATCGCCAGGCCGGTGTAGGCGGCGCCGGAGACCGTCGCTGCCGTTTGCGCGGCGGTAGAATTAGCTGCCGGGACATTCGGGTTCCATCCACTGATCGTGCCGAGCAAGGTTGCAAAAATAAACCGGGCGGGGCCGCTGGCGCCGCCCGAACTGACGACAAAGTCGGTCGTGCCGTTGGAGACCACCCCGGTTGGGGGCGCCCCCTCCTGACGGCCCGGGTATACTGACAACGAGCCCGAGTCTCGCCGGCGTATTGTCGGTTACCGTCACTGAATAGAGCGAGGAGACCGCCTTGCCGTTATCGGCCACCCAGAACGGGGACGTGCCACTCAAAGTGACGCCCCAGGGGTTGACCAGATTCGGGTCATGGATCTTTGCCACACCGGGTGAGTCTGACACCAGGTTGGTCTGCCGGTAGGCGGTGGTGGTGATGGAAATATCCAGAGCACCTTTGCCCGGCGTATCATTGCCGCTGTTAGCGCCGGATTGTGCCGACGGGCCGGAAGCCGCGGTGGAAAAGCCGGCTATGATAACCCAGCAGATCAGGCCGACCAGTGCCAGGCCGACTAATTTTTTGGTGTGATGTCTGACGAGTCGCAGATGAAGCATGGTGGTTCTCCTTCTTGAGACGGGGCGTTATTGTTCAAGTGACAGCGTATTGAATTGCCGGAAGATTCAGGCAAGCTAAACGCAAGGCGGAACATTGCATATTTAGACTGCTTTGAGCCGAGGGCGGCCGCACGAGTGGTCGGAAAGCAAACGCTCAGAGCAAGATTAAAAGGTCGAAACGCGCCCGATTCCATTAACAATCAGAGCTACGCAAAGACCTCCAGAAGGTCGCCAAAAGTTTCTTGTCCAATAATGTATTGGAGAGCGAGGGGCGTAGCGAAATACTATCTTTCGCTAAACAACTTTGAAGAAACTTTTGGCCACTTATACTGAGGCGGTGTTTGAGCAGGCATCAAGAACCGCTCAGGGAACTTCGAATTACCGATGAGCGTGACTCTATGCCGAGAGGCTGGGCGCTGTCAATAGTTTTCGTGTTAACGGGCCTGAGGTGGACGAGTACGAAATGACGGGCGCGCAAAAGAGAGCGCTTGCGACTTAACCGGCGGGTGTGTTTAAAAAGCTTAACTGCGGACAGAGTTTGGCTCGTGCCCCTCCGATGAAGAGTGTAAGTCCTCAAGTCCCGCAGGCACGATTAACTACCTTTGCCCGTCCCTCTTTTCCCACTCCCCGCGCGTGAGGAGATTTACCGGCTCCAGTTGTTTCTTCGCCAGGTCAGAATTGAGGCCGGCCAAGTCTGTCGCCATCCAGGCGTCGAAGTCCTTGACCACGTCGGCCAGCTCGCGGGCGAGCGCATCGGCGCGCTCGACCTGGGTCTGCGAAGGACGACCTTCGTAGGAGATGACGTTGCCGTAGAGGTCGCTCAAGTTCTCGCGCAGCCGCTCCTCGCCGGTGATCATGCCGCCCTCCCTGGTCGCGACGATTTTCCTGCGCAGCTCATCGACCTGCGCCGACGCAGTCCGGAGACGCCTGGCAAGCGGCTCACCGGCCGGCAGTTTCGAGGCCCGCTCATCGAGCGCCAGGCGGACGCCATTAATCCGCTCCACCGCAAAGGTCATCTCGCCGAGCAGTTGGTAGAGCTTCATTGAAAGGTCCAGCTGCGCCCGGCGATCCTCGGGCGTGTACTTGGACCGCGGGTCGGCCACGGCCTGCAGTTCCGTAGTATAAATACCCTTGTCCTTGGTCATCTTCACCGTGTACGTACCCGGCAACACGCGAGGACCGAAGGCCGCACCGAAGGCGGCGCTGGCCGCCGGCGGGACCTTGGGCGGCTTCAGGCGCATCGGCCACGTCGCGCGGCTCAACCCGCGGCGCTTGCTGCTCGGAATCGCGCCCAACAGATGGCCGCCCTGATCGAAGACCTCGATCTTCAGATCGCCGAAGATGTGGCGCTTCTTTTGGTAGTAGGTGATCACCGCTTCGTCGGGCGGGTTAGGCCCGGCGAACGCGGCATCGCCGTTGGCCCACCCGCCTGAGGCGGGGATACGCTGCACGGAGGGCTTTGCCTGGATGAAGACAGCCTCTTTGGCGAGCATCTCCGGCGTCAGTGTGCGCAGCGGCGTGATGTCATCGACGATCCAGATTCCGCGCCCGTGGGTGGCGATCACCAGGTCGTGATCGCGCGGGTGGATCGCCAGGTCGCGAACGGCAACACTTGGCAGCCCGCTGCCCTTGTACTGCGCCCACTGCCCGCCCCCATCGAGCGAAATCCAGAGGCCGAGCTCGGTGCCGAGGAACAGAAGGTCCTTGTTCACCGGGTCTTCTTTCACCACGTGAGCGTAACCGCGGACGGGGCTCGTCCGGGCGACCACCGGCGCCCACGTCCGGCCGAAGTCGGTGGTCTTGTAGACGTACGGCCGCATGTCGCCGAACGTGTGCAGGTCGAAGGTGGCGTAGGCCGTGCCCTCGCTAAAGTGACCTGCTTCGATTGACGACACCCATGCGTTCTTCGGCAACCCGTGGATATTGCCGACGACGTTCGTCCACGTCTTGCCGCCGTCGCGGGTGACTTGGAGGTTTCCGTCGTCGGTGCCGGCCCAGACGGTGTTTGCGTTTCCGGGCGATTCGGCGATTGAATAGATCGTGGTGTGCATCTCCGCGGCCGAGTTGTCAACGGTCACACCGCCGGACTGCTCCTGCTTCTGCTTTTCGGGGTCGTTGGTCGTGAGGTCGGGCGAGACGCGCTCCCACGTCTGCCCGTGGTCGCGCGAGCGGAACAGGAACTGCGCGCCGATGTAGACGGTGCCCTTTTGCGTCGGGCTCAGATGGATCGGCGTGTTCCAGTTGTAGCGAAGCTTGCCCTCCTTGTACTGCGGCAGCGGCTTGATGTTGCGCGACTCGTGCGTCTTGCGGTTGATGCGCGAGATCTCGCCGCCCTGATACTCGGCGTAGACGTAATCCGGGTCCGCGGTGTCGGCGAACACCCAGAAGCCGTCACCGTTATAGACGTTCTCCCACCGGCTGTTGGTGATCCCGCCCGGGTATTGCGAGTCGCCGACCCACGAGCTGTTGTCCTGCAGCCCGCCGTAGACGTGGTAAGGCATCTCCATGTCTACGCTCACGTGATAGAACTGCGAGATCGGCAAATTCTCGGCCTTCCACCAGCGGTTGCCGCCGTCATAGGAGTACCAGACGCCGCCGTCGTCGCCCGTGATCAGGTGATCGGTGTTGTTGGGGTTGATCCAGACATCATGGAAGTCGCCGTGCGCCCCGCCCGTGATATTGCTGAAGCTCTTACCGCCGTCGGCGCTGACGATCAGCGAAAGATCGGGCTTGTAGATCCTGTTCTCGTTCTTCGGGTCGACGATCAGGTTGGCGAAGTAGAAGGGCCGCCAGATCATGTTCTGGCTGCGGTCGAGCGCGGCCCAGGTCTGGCCGCCGTCATCCGAGCGATACAGGCCGTTCTTCGGCGGCTCTGCTTCGATAAACGCGTAGACGACGTTTGGCTTCGAAGGGGCCACGGTGACCGCCACGCGGCCCCACGGCTTCGAGGGGAGGCCTTTCGCGCTTTTTTCATCCAGTTCGGCCCAGGAGGCGCCGCCGTCGGTCGTCTTGAACAGGCGGCTGCCGCTGGGGTCATTGGGGCCGTCGCCCCCGGAGCGGAAGGTCCAGCCTTTACGGCGGAAGTCCCACATGCCGGCGAAGATCGTCCTGGGATTCTGCCTGTCCATCGACATCATCGAGCAGCCCGTCGAAGCGTTGGAACCCCTCAGAATCTTCGCCCAGGTCTTCCCGCCGTCGGTCGTCTTGTAGACGCCGCGCTCGTCGCTATCGCTCCACAGCTTGCCCGGCGCGCAGACGTAAACGGTGTCCGTGTCGGCCGGGTCGACCAGGATCTTGGCGACGCGCTCGGACTCATTCAGGCCCACGTTGGTCCAGTTGTCGCCGCCGTCGGTCGACTTGTAGACGCCGTCGCCGATCGACGTGCTGTTGCGCGTCCACGCCTCGCCCGTGCCCACCCAGATCACCTTCGGATTTTTCGGGTCGATCGTTATCGCGCCGATGGACTGTACCGGCTGCTTGTCGAAGACCGGCTTGAAGGTCGTGCCGCCGTTGACCGACTTCCACACGCCGCCGCTCGCCGCGCCGATGTAGACGGTGAGCCGCTGCCCTTCCTGCACGGCGGCGACGGCGGCGACGCGGCCACTCATCGCCGCCGAACCGATGTTGCGGGCGCCGAGGCCGGAGATCGTCTCGGAATCCACCCTCACTGCGGAGGGCTGTGGGCCCGTCTGCGCCTGCGGCGTCTGTGCCGCAAGGCCTTCCACAAGCGCCAGGCTCAAGATCAACGCCGAAAGCCAACGCATCAGTTTTGTACTCATCGCTCTCGAATCCTTCCCGGTTGCGGAATCATTTGTCCCGGCCCTCTTATTTCCTGGGCGGCTTGGCCTCTTCTTTCTGGGGCGGCTGCTCGCCGCCCGGCTTTTTCAATTGGGTTTTCGAAGCGTCCGGCGACTGGCCCTGCTGCGGCGCGACGGACGGCAAACCGAAGCGGCCGTCGCCGATGGGCACGTTGGCCTCTATCTTCTCGTACGTCACCGCAGTCTTGTTCGGGCTGCCCTTCACGTTGCTCTCGACCGAGTGCGGCAGATACCAGCCGGCCACCTCCTTATAGTCCCCGAGCGTCGTCTCGTATTCGCGCTCGGCGCCGCGGATCATCCGCTTGGTTTCGATCTTGATGGGGACGTAATAATCGGTGTCCATGTAGTAGTAGCGGGTATCACCGTTGGCGAGCGTCACCTTAAGCTTAAAGGTGTCGGTGCCCTCGACCGGCTCCATGCCGACGAACTCGACCTTGTTCCCCTTCTGCCGGTAATTGACGAGCGGGCCGTCGAAATCGGAGTCCTCGAGAATCTGCTTCATCTCTTCTTCGCCGAGCGGCTCAGGATCCTTCTTGCCTTGCCACGGCTCAATCTTCCATCCGGTCTTCCCGTCGTAGGCGTTGATACCGGCCAGCCCTTGCAATGAGAACTCCTGCCGCACCATATTCGGGCGCTTGTTCTCTTCGATGATTGTGGCCTCGAAGCCTCCGCCGCCGGTGAACTTACCGGCCCGGCGGAGCGTCTTCACGGCCTGGATCTTTTCCATGCCGCCGACGGTCTTAATGTACCTGGCGACGATCTCCTCGGCGGTCTGCGCCGAGGCTGTCACGGCGAAAAGCGCCAGCCCGACCATTCCCAGCAGGACTCTACGCATGCTCTTCTCCTTGGGTAGACAATACAGAAGCGGGCGACTACAGGCCAATAAGGTTAGCTAAGCCGGGGCATTCTAGCCGAGTTTGAATCAATAAGCCAGAGTCGCCATAGGGACTGCGGCCCAATGAGAATAGGAAGGGTAAAGACCGCATCGCTCTAATCGTGGATTCCTGCTGCGGGAGGTTCGCAGGCAATGCTACATTTACACCGGCCCCTAAATTGTCAGGATGAGGAGGCTTAAAATCGTGCGAAACATGTCGGTTGCGCGGGCGTATCGCTCTTAAAATCAATCAAACCCGGTGATAAGGTGGAGTTTACCCTTGAGGTGCCAAAGGGCGGCACAGAAGTCATATCGGGAATCAGGAAGCGGTAGGATAACCCTAACGAGGCGCAGAGAACATAGCACAGATGAGCCGCAACCAAAAACTTGAACCGCAGAGGACGCCGCAGGGCACAGAGGAGGGAGAGAGGAAACAAAGAAGAAGCACAAGAGGTGCGGCAGGAGCCAAACATTGCGAGAAAGGAGCTGTGCCTTTGCTGCGCGGCGTAAAATCTTGCCAGGAAAACAGGCTGGGTAGAGTCTAATCCACCTGTAGATCAAGCTTATCGGCGCACTTGTAGAGCGAGAGATCGAGAAGAAAGGCGATTACGAGATTCACATAGAAGGTTACCATCCCGTCCAGGAACCTGCCCGGGAGGTTGCCGACGAGTGGCAGATTGAAAGGGGCCGTGACCATGGCGATCACAATGCTAACTCCCAGGCCAATGATTTCGACGCCGAGGTACATCAAAAAAACTTTGAGGTAGACCGCGCCCATATGCCAGATGGTATTGAGCCCGACCAGCGGGTTGATTACTGATCGGAACTCCTGACTGTATCCGGCGACGGCTAGTGCCATCGGGTAGTAGAAGACGGCCCAGCCGAGCGACAAGAACAGCAACAGGACCGCCACCCCCGGCGAGCCGATGCATGATTTGAGGAGATTCATCACCATGCTCGAATCACTTTCCGCGTCGGCCGGCTGCGGCAAAACCTGCGGTCGTTTCAGCTGTTCAAATTTCTGCGCGACAGCTTCATCCTTTTTGGGATCGTTGCCGTTCATGACGGCCTGTAAGTCTTCCCTCGTCAACCGAGACTGGCCTTGCCCCTCTGGCATATGGATGCCGCTCGGCGCGGGCGGGCGCGGGCCGCCTAACCAGCCGAATAAAAGCGCCAGTACAAGTAGGATGGTCGGGCCGAGGGTCACGATGAAAATGGCAATCCCCAAGAGGATTGGGGCGAGGAGATCGTCCCACCATGAGAAGGCGCTGAAGTCGGGCATGAAGCCGCAATTCTGCTTGCCGTCAGCGACCTGCCTGATCACGAGCGAGATGCAGCCGAAAAGAATCACGTAGGCCAGAACCTTGCCCTTGAAACCGGCGATCAGGAGGAACCCGTAAAACATTGCGGCCAACAGCAGGGCGAGTTTGTCTCTCAGCGGGTAGAGTAATGCGAGATTGAAGTCTGCGAAACCGAAGCCGGAGCCCTGATACTCTTTGCGTTGGGCTTTCTGGACGACCTGTTGATAAAGGTTGCACAGGTCACCGCAGAGCGGGCATAAAGCGATCTTACTGGTACCGACGAACTTAGGGCATTGCACACAAAACGTCGCGCCGCACACACGACAGACATAACGAGGAGCTATCTCCGGATGGTTATGGCAGGCCGGGTTGAGCGCGGGGGACGCCGCAGGCGCGGCCGTCCCGGACTGGCTGAATCCACCCGCCGGGGGCAGAGCGGCTGGGGGCCGGCTCATCGCAGCCTGGTCCGGTTGGGGCGGAGGCGTGGCGTCCTTATTCTCCGGGGCGGGTGGTAACGGCTCCTGGCCGAGAAAGAGACGACGCAAGACCGGCGCCAGATTGGCTTCGACCCAGCCGTGATTCCCCTTTCTCACTTTGTCTGTCGGCAGGAGCTGGCCCTCGGCTATCCATTACTTGAGGGTCTCCATATCGGCCTCGAAGGTCTGGCCGTCAACCATGACCTGCCATGTCTCAGCCTGAGCACTCATCTGTCACTGCCTTTGGGAGAAAAGCGAGGAGGGTTGATAAACGGCGAGGATCAAACTCTTTTGGACTAACCCACGGTAGATGTCGCCGATAAGGGCGAGGATGGATCCGGGGGGACCCGAGTGACGGGCGGTGGTGTGGCCTCTTTCGGCCGGCGCTTGAGCCGAACGGAGCCGGGGCGGATCTGACCGGACTCACAGGCCGCCACCAGCGAGGCGACGACCCGCTCGTCGTAGCGTGTGCCGACAAAGCTCTTGATCCGCGCGAGCGCATCCTCAAACTTCATGGCGCGTTGATAAGGCCGGTCGGTCGTCATGGCATCGAATGTGTCGGCGACGGAAACGATCCGTGCCATGAGGGGGATTTCGTCGCCTTTCAACCCCTGCGGGTAACCCTGACCATTAATCATCTCATGGTGCATGTACATGCCCGGCAAAAACTCCCGCATCGCCGGGATCTGCGACATGATCTTGTAGCCCTTCTGTGGATGACCCTTCATGACCTCGAATTCATCCTGTGTCAGCGCGGCGGGCTTCTTCAGAATGTTATCGTCAATGCCGATCTTACCGACATCATGCAGCAGGGCGCTGATTCTGATCTTTTCGATCTCCTCATCGGATATATCCATCCCCTGCGCGATGGCGACTGAAAAGCGGGAGACGCGCTCCGAATGGCCGCGCGTGTACGGGTCTTTGCCGTCAATGGCAGCGGCCAGCGCTTTGACCGTACCGAGGAACAACTGGCGGTTCTCATCGGCCGAGCGCTGCAAGTCATGGATAAAGCGTTCGACCTGATCGGTCATGAGGTTGAAAGAATCGCCCAGCTGACCGAGCTCCGTGCGGCTTCGCACAGCGATCCGTTGAGAAAAGTCGCCGGAGGCAATGCGGCGTGCGGCAGCCGCCAGCTCCCGCACGGGCTGTGTCAACATTTTGGCGAAGGAGAAGCCGATCACCAGGGCGAAGAGGGCTGCCAACAGACTTATCATCAGGGTCTGACGGCGCATGTCTGAAACCGAGGCGAGGGCGGCCGTCTCATCCTGAATCGCGATCACGCCCAGACGTGAGCTACTGCCAAGGTCGGCGGTCGCATACGACCCCAGCATGACGATCTTTCGCCCGTTGCGCTCTGCCGTAAAGGGCGAAAGAGCCGACTGGACCTGCGCTCCGGCCTCCTGCCAGTCCTGTACAACTTTAAGGTCCGTCATCGGGTGGCCGGAGAAAGCGACGCGCGCGTCCGGGTGGGCCACCGCGCGGCCGTCCCGGTCCACCACGAAGACGACCGGCAAACCGGCGTCAAGCAACTCGCGCTCGGTCTTCGACGTGGGCTGCTGAACGGCTTTGAAAACATCCTGAAAGGAGATTATTGCGACCACAGCCGCAACGACTTCAGACTCGTCCGTGCCGCCCATGACCGGCGCGGCAATCGTGATCCCCATCTCCTGTGCCGAGCGAATGAGCTGGGGCCGGCTCACGACCAGCCCGCGCCCGCTCATCCGCGCGAGCACTTCGCTGATGCGCTCGTCCATCTCCTCGCGCTTTATGAGATCCGGCTGAAAGGCCCTGCGCAATTCACCATGCACGGGCCAGATCGCGAGGGCGATCAGATTTGGATCATCTTGCAAAGTCTTTTGCAAACGCCCGTTGGACGTCTCTTCGCCGAACGCGCGAACGCCGCCGGCCAGCTCGAAAGCGCTGGCCAGTCCCGTCACCACCTCCCGGTAACGTTGGCCGTACAGCTCAATTTGCCGCGCCTTGTCCTGCACGAGCTGCGCCTGATAGCGCCCTTCCACAGACCGCAACTCGTCTGCGCTACGCCCGGAAAGCATCATGCCCGCCAGACCGAGAGGTAGGAGACCCACCACCAGCAGCGTCCCGAGGACAATGTAGAGCAGGCGCACGCGCTTGAAGTGTTCGAGCATTACGTATAACTAGACTGGCGCAGTCAGATGGGCCGTTTAGCAGACTCTCAGGCAGGTTAAAAAGTCCTAATTAGACGAACCCCCGCAAAAGCGGGTTTCAATGACTATAGTACGTGCTTAAGAACCGCTTGTCAACGATTTTTGCCTTGTTTTAAACCATTGACATTATTAGGCTAAACCAATATATATAGTCCTGGAAGGGACTGTTTGATAAACATTTTCGGCCGATCTGGGGTAATCCACCCGACTTTTATTACCCTGAACCTACAACCCGCCCGTAATGGTCAATATCTGTAGATAATTATGCAAACTGAAAGGCGATCTGGCGCGTCTAAATCTGTGGGCGCACTGGGCATCAGTCGCGCCGGCAGTTCCGAATGCGCTACAGGCACAGGCTCGCGACACGAGAGGATGGACACGGCTACGAGCGACGAGCAGATCGTAGAGAGCGCGCTGGCGGGCGATGCAGAGGCTTTCGGCGAGATCGTGCGGCGCTGGGAGCGGCGCATCTTCGCGCTCAGCTATGGCATGCTGGGGCGTGAAGAGGATGCGCGCGACGCAACGCAGGAAACTTTTATCGCCGCCTTTCGCAACCTGCGCGGCTTCCGCGGCGAGGCGAAGGTCTCTTCGTGGCTGCACCGGATCGCCGTCAACCAGTGCATCACGCGGCAGCGTCGCGCTAAGGTGCGTGGTGAAACGGCGCTGGAAGACGAGGAGGAAAGGGACGCCGGAGCCTTTGCCGCGCCGGTTAACGAATCTCCTGCGAATATTGCCGAAAGCCGTGAGCGGACAGAGATTGTGCGGCGCGCGGTCAATGCGCTTCCGGTAGAGCTGAGGCAGGTGATTGTGATGAAGGAGTTTGAAGAGCTAACGTTCCAGGAGATAGCAGAGGCGCTCGACTTGCCCTTGAGTACGGTGAAGAGCCGGCTCTACACGGCGCTGCGGCAGCTCCAGATGCGTTTGAGAAATATGGCGTCCGAGGTCGCCTGAGATGAAAGAGAAAGAAAATTGGGAAAAGACGCCGGAGGTGTCGCAGACCTCATCGTGTGCTCGGGCTAATGATCTGGTCACGTATCTTTATGGCGAAGCGAGCGAATCGGGGGCGAAGGAATTTGAAGGTCACATCCAGCGTTGCGCTTCCTGCCGGGCCGAGCTTGCTACGTTCGGCGAGGTGCGAGAAGCAATCGGCGCGTGGCGCAATGAGGCGCTCGGCTTGACAGCATCTCCGGCGAGGGCGGCAAACGGCGTGGCTGCCGTCAATACTGCCAGCGCAACTAACACTAGAAAGCGTTCGGCCCTCGCCGCGCTGCGCGAATTCTTTACGCTCTCACCGGCATGGATGCGCGCGGCGACGGCCTGTGCTTCGCTGGCGTTTTGCGTGCTCTCGGTCATCGCCGTTTCCCACCTGTTGGACGAGCCGAAATTCGTGATGATCGAAAAGCCAGGCGCCGGGGCCTATGATGCAGATCAAACGGCCCTTAGCATCGCGGCGAAAGGCCAGAGGGACAAGGCTTTCGAGCAGGCAGTTCAGTCGCCTACGGTGGCGGTAAATATCCCGCCGCGTAAGGCTGTTCAGCGGCGTACGCAAGAAGCCGCATATTACGCCGCCGTCGCAGGCTATCAGAAGCCGGCAATACGGCCATCGGGCCGCCCTTTTACGGCGCGAGAGCGCCAGCAATTGGCCGAAGATCTACGGCTGGTTCCGAGGCGGGATGAGGAGGATTCGCTGCGCCTCCTTCCCAGCCTTGTCGATACCGAGTCAAATTAAAGCGATGGAGGGTGCGAATTATCGGTGTCGCTGACAAAGTTTGATGCGCACTGTAGCCACGCGCCATAGTTCGTCAAGGTCACCAAGCATGAACAAACTTACCGGCAGACCAACAGTACCAGTAGTATTAAGCGCACTGTGCCTGCTTCTCCTCATTCTTTCTTCCCGGCCGGCGTATCCGCAAGGCGGTACCGGTGTGCAGCAGTCCACCGCCAATCAGGCGACCAGCAGTATGCCCAATCAGGGCGGTGATTTAATAGAACAACTGAATCTCACACCCGAACAGCGCCAACAAATTCGTACGATCCGCCTGCAAAACAGGGCCGAGCAGCAGGCTGCTAATCAACGCCTCAGGCGGGCGCAACTCGCGCTCGAAGAGGCGATCTATGCTGACAATCCGGACGATGCTGTGGTTGAAGAACGCACGCGCGAGCTGTCAGAGGCGCAGGCGCAGGCCGCGCATGCCCGCATCCGCACGCAATTAGCTATCCGCCGCGTCCTTAAGCCGGAGCAGATTAACACTGTGCGCAGGCTCCAGCAGGAGCAGCGCGAAGCGCAACAATTGAGACAATTGGAGAACCAGAGGAACCGGCAGAACCGGAGAAATCAGCAGCGCGCGCTCGACCGCCCCAACAAAAATCCCAACGCGACGCCCAAACCATCTCTGCAACGTAATGTCACTAACAGGCCCGGCCCGCTTTCGCCGCGCCTTGCTCCACCTCGTGGAAAGCGCCCATAAGCTCACACACCCCTTAATCGGAGGAACGAAAGCCGGCGACCTCGGCAGTGACCGGCTGTTATTTTGGCCTCCGCCTTGCAGCCCCTGTAGGTCACAAAAGGCCGACGGTGCCCTGCGCCATCCACTGACGGG
>CAYLJO010000031.1:0-40083 GCA_964383905.1 uncultured Blastocatellaceae bacterium | reverse complement strand
AACAACATACCATACCAAGCGCGCCTCTGCAAAGCGCACCAGATGAGGATTGATTGGCGGGGACGCAGAGGCAAGAAAATCCAGTACTTCTGTCGTTTCGGTTAAGCGGTTGAGGAAGGCTGAAGCGATGCTGCGCTATTCGGTTTCATCTATGCGAATCTTCATACGGCGAAGTGTACGCTTGTCCTCGTCCGTCAAATCAAAGGCCGAATCTTCCTGCGCGTCGTCAGTCGACAGTTCTTCGTGTGGTCGCAAACCGATCTCAAGGCGTAGCGTTAATTCCATCTCATAGCCTGCCTCGCGCAAGTGTTCGATGGCCCGGGCCACTTGCGGGGAATTTTCAACCGCCTCATTGATGGCCGCGCCGAGATCTTGAACGATCTGTTTGGCTTCGTCATTAATATCCAAGGTACACCGGGCCCCTTCCGGGCCTGCTGATGAGTTTGGCTTTGCGGGTGGCGCTACAAAGGAATGCTAAGCGAATCACAGGCCCACGGTCAACCGTCCGCCCCATTACATGGAGCTGTGAAGGCGCAGAATTGCGACGCCCGCGCGCCCTATGTTAGGCTTCAATCACTTCGCCGAAACGCTTACGGTAAACTGCTTCCATACTGACCAGGACGTACTATCATGTCAACGAGAGCAAGCGCCGAGCGACGCGAGCGCTTTCTAACATCCTCCGGCATTAAGCTGCCCGTGGATTTCAACCCGTCAAACGTCGATGCGCCGGATTATGACAAAGATCTCGGCGCGCCGGGCGAATACCCGTACACGCGCGGCATACGACCGAATATGTATCGCGGTCGCTTCTGGACGATGCGCCAGTACGCCGGGTACGGGACGGCTGAAGAATCAAACGCCCGTTACAAATATCTTCTCGCGCAAGGAACGACGGGCCTCTCCGTCGCCTTCGATCTCCCGACGCAGACCGGGCTCGATTCAGACGACCCGCTCGCGGTGGGCGAAGTCGGCAAGGTCGGCGTCGCGATTGATTCACTCGAAGACATGCTGCGGCTCCTGGACGGCATCCCGCTCGATGCCGTTTCGACTTCGATGACGATCAACGCGACTGCCTCGACCCTACTCTGCCTCTACCTCGCCGTCGCGAGAAAACAGAATGTCCCCTTCGAAAAAGTGAACGGCACGATCCAGAACGACATTTTGAAGGAATACATCGCGCGCGGCACATACATCTATCCACCCGCGCCCAGCCTTCGTCTCGTCACGGACACCTTCGCTTTTTGCGCGCGCGACGTCCCGAACTGGAACACGATCTCGATCAGCGGTTATCACATACGCGAAGCCGGCTCGACCGCCGTCCAGGAAGTCGCTTTCACGCTCGCCGACGCCATCGCTTACGTCGAAGCAGCCATCACGGCCGGTTTGAAAGTCGACGAGTTCGCGCCGCGCCTCTCTTTCTTCTTCAACGCGCATAATAACCTTCTGGAAGAGATCGCGAAGTTTCGCGCCGCGCGCCGCCTGTGGGCGCGCATCATGCACATGCGCTTCGGCGCACGCGATCCGCGCTCAATGATGCTGCGCTTCCATACACAGACCGCCGGCTCAACACTTACGGCGCAGCAGCCCGAAGTCAACGTCATACGCACAACCATCCAGGCCCTGGCGGCCGTCCTCGGCGGTACACAGTCTCTCCATACCAACAGTATGGACGAAGCGCTCGCCCTACCCACAGAAACGGCCGCGCGAATTGCGCTACGCACACAGCAGGTCATCGCCTACGAATCCGGCGTCGCCGACACTGTTGACCCGCTCGCGGGTTCTTACGCCATTGAGCACCTTACTGGCGAGATCGAGCACCGCGCCGCCGACTACATCGAGAAGATAGATTCGGCGGGCGGGATGCTGCGCGCCATCGAGACGGGCTACGTGCAGCGCGAGATTCAACGCGCGGCCTATGATTACCAGCGGGCGATTGAGACACAAAACGCCATCGTCGTCGGCGTCAACCGTTTTCAGATCGAGGAAGACTCAACCATACCAATCCTCCGCGTTGACCCGGCCATCGAACAGGCGCAGATCGAACGCGTCCGCTCACTGCGGGAGCGGCGTGATGGCGAGGCCGCGGAAGCCGAGCTCGTCAGGCTGGAGGCGGCGGCGCGCGGCACGGAAAACATCCTCCCCCGCATCCTGGCCTGTGTTGAAGCGCATGTTACAGTGGGCGAGATCAGCAATCGCCTGCGCCGCGTCTGGGGCGAATACCGCGAGTCCGTGTCGATATAAAATAGATGCGCGGAAGGATGGCCGGTACGAGCGCCACCACTTCCGGTACAGTATTGCCAGGCGCTTCGCCAGAAAACATTAACCTTTACCCATCCCAATCTTCATCATGACCGATCCGCGTCGCTTCTTGGCATCGGAGCTATCTTCAGATACTCTTCCGAGAGCATGTCGCATTTAATCGAAGTCAAAAATCTGCAAACGCACTTCCCGACGCGCGCCGGATTAGTGCGTGCTGTTGACGGCGCGAGCTTTCATGTGGATCGGGGCGAGTTGCTGGGGCTGGTCGGTGAATCCGGTTGCGGCAAATCAATTACCGCCTTGTCGGTGATGCGTTTAATTGCGCCGCCGGGGAAGGTCGTCGGTGGTAAAATCATCTTTGAAGGGGAAGACCTACTGGCGGCGTCGGAAGAGCGCATGCGCGGGATTCGCGGCGACGACATGGCGATGATCTTTCAAGACCCGATGACTTCGCTTAACCCCGTTTACACGGTGGGAGAGCAGATTGCCGAGGCACTCAGGCTGCACCGCAGGCTTTCGCGCAAGGAGGCCCGCGAGGCAACCATAGAAGCGATGAAGGAGGTCGCGATTCCTGATCCGTCGCGGCGCGTGGATGATTACCCGCACCAGTTGTCGGGCGGAATGCGCCAGCGCGTGATGATCGCGATGGCGCTGGCCTGTGACCCGAAACTACTGATCGCCGACGAGCCGACGACGGCACTGGACGTGACGATTCAGGCGCAGATTCTCGAACTCTTGAGCGAGCTGAGACGGACGCGGGAACTCGGTGTGCTGTTAATAACTCACGATCTTGGCGTGGTCGCAGAGGTGGCTGACCGGGTCGCCGTAATGTACACGGGGCGGATCGTCGAAGAGTCGGCCGTCGATGAGTTATTCGCGCGTCCGAAACATCCGTACACGGAGGGGTTGTTGCGTTCGGTGCCGAAGCTCACGGCGGAGCACGCGGCGAAGGTCAAGCGCCTGGAGACTATCGAGGGCGTTGTGCCAAGCCCGACGGCGCTTCCCCCCGGTTGCCACTTCGCGCCGCGCTGTTCGCACCGGATGCCCCGCTGCACCGAAGGGCACATTCCGCTTTATGATCTTGAAGGCGGCGTGCGTGTGCGCTGCGTGCTCTATGATCTTGCGGCGGCGGTCGCAGCCGATCATCAGGCGGAGATCAGTCACCCTGATGCCGTCTGAGGCTTGAAATCATCTGAAATTCAGAATAATGCGGTGAGTTTAGAGCAACAAATAGGTGCCGGCGTGCCCGAAAGGGAGGTAGCCGCGGCACGCTCTCCTGATACACAGGCGGATGCGGAGAGGGCTGGCGGGCTCGTGCGTGTGCGCGGGCTCGTGAAGTATTTTCCGGTTGAAGGAAGCCGGGACGTAGTACGCGCAGTTGACGGCGTGACGTTTGAGATTTTTCGTGGTGAAACACTGGGGCTGGTCGGCGAATCCGGTTGCGGCAAATCAACCGTCGGGCGCTGCCTGCTGCGCCTGATTGAACCGACGGCGGGCGAAATCACTTTTGACGATCGCGATGTACTTAGGCTCGGGCGCAAGGAATTAAGGGGGTTGCGTGGTGAGATGCAAATCATCTTTCAGGACCCTTACGCCAGCTTGAATCCACGCATGAAGGTGCGCGAGATCGTCGGCGAGCCGCTGCTGATTCACGGGCTGGGCACGAAGGAGGAACGGCGCGCCCGTGTCGCCGAGCTTTTACGAAAAGTCGGCCTCGATCCTCATTACATGAGCCGTTACCCGCACGAATTCTCTGGGGGCCAGCGCCAGCGGATCGGGATTGCGCGCGCGCTTGCACTGAATCCGCAACTGATCATTGCGGACGAGCCTGTGTCGGCCCTTGATGTCTCCGTACAAGCGCAGGTCGTCAACCTGTTACAGGATTTACAGGCGGAATTCGGCCTGACGTACCTTTTCATTTCACACGGCCTCGCCGTGGTCCAACATATCTCAACGCGGGTCGCGGTGATGTACCTGGGTCGCATCGTCGAAGTGGCGGCTGGCGCGGAGCTATACGCGCGACCGCTCCATCCGTATACGCGGGCGCTACTCTCTGCGATCCCGATCCCCGACCCGCAGCGCAAGCGCGAACGCGTCATCCTGCGGGGCGATGTGCCGACGCCCATCAACCCGCCTTCGGGCTGCCGCTTTCGCACCCGGTGTCCGATGGCTATCGAAGATTGTGCGCGGATTGACCCGGACTTACGCGAGGTCTCGCCGGGTCATACGGTTGCTTGCATACGTGTGCCGGGTTGGAGTGAGGCGCCGACTGCCGCCTGATATTTATCTAGGGCCGTTCAGCTGAAACATCACCTGCACGCCAGACGTATCTAACAAGAGCATTCGGCGACCAGCGTTTTGCGTGTTTTCGGCTAACTTCTATCCAATTAGGGTAACCCAGCGGCATTGATTGCTGAAGACTGACCGCTTACAAAGAAAGGATCCCCCTTATGCGTCGCATCGTTGGCGTGATTATTTTCGTTATCGGGCTAGTGGTTCTGGTTCTCTCAATCTTGCATGTTTTGCCCGGAGCCGCTTCGACCGGCGTTTTTGGCTTGCTGGTTGGCGCATTGGTATTTGGCCTAAGCTTCGTTAGGCCCGCCGCCGAGCCGGATACACCACCACAGCTTTCGCCTTTCGAGAGAATCAGCGGCATCTTTTACGAACCGGCACGAATCTTTCAGAACTTGCGCTATCACCCCCGCTGGCTGGCAGCCTTCCTCGTCATCGCGCTCTGCGCGATGACATATCAAATTACGTTTACGCAACGCCTGACGCCGGAAGTGGTGGCGGTTGCGCCAATCGACAAGGCTATCGAAGGCGGATGGATTCCGGCCGATAGAGCAGCGCAGGTCAGAGAACAGACGATTGAGGCGGCAAAGTCACCCGTTGCCAGAGTTGCCACCCCTCTCAATCAGATCGGCGGTCTCTTTATCTTCATGCTGTTTCTTGCCGGACTTTTTCTTCTCTGTGTGATGATGTTCGGAGGGCGCATGAATTATTGGCAGGCACTGTCGGTCGCAACCTACGCATCACTTCCTCCATCTGTCATTCAGTATCTACTTAGTATTGTTCTGCTCTACATCAAATCACCCGATGAAATAGATCCGATCAAGGGCCAGCGGGGACTGGCGCGCGCAGACCTGGGTGTCATATTCTCCTCTGCTGAGCATCCGTATCTTTACACTATTGGAAGCTTCATCGGCATTCTCTCGCTCTATGGTCTATGGTTAATTGCGACGGGCCTTCGTAACACCGGCGAAAAGGTGAACACTACCACCGCCTGGGCCATCGCTTTGCTACTGTGGGGACTCGGTATGTTGCTTGCGCTCGGCGCTGCCGCTCTGTTTCCAACCTTTGTTGCGTAAACGATTGGCAGCAAACGGTCAACAATTATTCGGGCGCCGTTTACTGCCAGTTGATGATCAAAGGCAGAGTACTGTTAACCCTCATTCATACCTTAGGGATTCGATCGGGTCCAGACGCGCCGCCTTCCACGCCGGCCATAACCCGAAGATTAACCCGATCCCGACGCTGGCGACGAACCCCCCGACCGGCGCCCACAGCGGCACGTAGGACGGCACGAAGTAGCGGATCACCAGCGTCGTCACCCACCCCACCCCGAGCCCGATCAGCCCGCCCGCCCCGGTCAAGGTCATCGCCTCGATGAGGAACTGCCAGAGGATGTCGGCGCGGCGCGCGCCGATGGCCTTGCGCACGCCGATCTCACGGGTGCGCTCGGTGACAGAGACTAGCATGATGTTCATGACGCCGATGCCGCCGACCATCAGCCCGACCGAGGAGATCACCACCATCGCGATCGCGACTCCGGCCGTGATCGAGTGGAAGTTTTCGAGAAACGCATCTGCCGTCTCCATACCGAAATTGTTCGGCTGGCTGAAAGGCACCTGTCGCCGCACGCGCAGCAGGTCCGTGATCTGATCCTTCGCCTCATCCATCAGACCCGGGCGCCCGACAGCGAGAATATAGATGTCTTCAGCGTTCGGCTTAAGTTTGCGCGCAACATTGAACGGAAGGTAGACAACATTATTCTGATCGTCGCTGCCGCCGCTGAAGAGAAACTGCTCGCGCTTTTCCAGCATGCCGACGACGCGAAACTCCTGCTCGGCAATTTTTAGCGTTTGGCCCACCGGCGAGCCGTAGCGAAAGAAGTTATCCGCGACAGTAGAGCCGACGACGCAGACGTTCTCATTATTATCATTTTCAAATTGCGAGAAGAAGCGACCTTCGGCGATAACCTGTGTGCCCGCTTTCTCGAAATCAGGCAGTGTGCCTTGTAGGTTTACCGCGGCGGAAGTCTTACCGCCGCCACTGACCATAATTTTCTGGCCGAAATAGTTGTTGGTGATATCTAGAAAGGGGACGCTTGATTCGACGGTCGGTAATTTCGAGATGGCGATTGCATCGTCGTACGTCAGGTGCTTGCGCATCCGCTCTTCGCGCGAAAGCCGCCCGATGTGAATACCCGGATTGTATTTACTGATGTATATCGAGCGCGTGCCGAACGACTCGATCTCTTTCTTGACGGACTCGTCAATCCCGCTGATGATGGAAGCGATGGCCATCACCGTCCACACGCCGATCACGACGCCGAACACCGTCAGGAACGAGCGCAGCTTGTTGGCGCGCAAGGTCGAGAGCGCCATCATCAGGTTCTCGTATATGTCGCTGCGTATTAGCTTCACAAAAAGTTATCAATAATCAGTAGTCGGTTATCAGTAGAAGCCGACTACTGATTACTTAATCGGCTCTCAACGCTTCAATCGGATCAAGCCGTGCGGCCTTCCATGCGGGGAAAATGCCCGACAGCACGCCGACGGCTCCTGACACAGTGACGGCGACGATGACGGCTGCGATGGAAAGATATGTCGGGAAAAAAATAGCGGTCAGCACGCGCCCAACAATCCACGCGATGATCACGCCTGTCATACCGCCGATGGCGGAAAGCGTGATCGCTTCGACCAGGAATTGCTTTAGAATGTCGGTCCGACGCGCGCCCAGGGATTTCCGGATGCCGATCTCCTTCGTCCTCTCCGTCACCGATACCAGCATGATGTTCATGATCACGATTCCGCCCACGACCAGCGCGATTGATGGAACGGCGATGGCAACAATGAAGATCGTGCCGAAGAGGCGGTCGCGTAGGCCCGTGATCGCGTCGGGCGTGACAATGCCGAAATTATCTTTCTCCTGGGATCCAAGATGGCGGCGCAGGCGCATCCAGAATCGCGCTTCTTCGACGGCATCGTTGAACATATTGTCTGTTTTCGCGGTGACGACGAAATAGAGCGAACGCTGACGGATGAGGCCACCGAAGTTGTTGGCGTAGGTCTTGAGCGGGATTTGTATAAAATTGTCTTGCGGCACGCCGAACACGGTGCCTTTTGCAGTCGCGACGCCGATCACGCGGTAAGGCAGGCCAGCGATGGTAATCTCCTGATTGAGTGGGCTGCCGACCGGGAACAGTTTGCTGGCAACATCCGCGCCGATGTAGGCGACACGCATCGCCGCGTCATTTTCCGCGTCGCTAAAGTAGCGCCCATCCGCAATATCAGCGTTCTCAATTTCGGCGATGTTGGCCGTGGCCCCGCTGACGAAAATATCCTGGAGCACCTCCGTACCGCGCTTGACCTCTACCGGAGTGCCGCGAGCTTTCGCGCCAATCTTGCCGATCAGCGTCGCGTGATCACGCAAGTAGTCAAAATCATCCAAAGTTAACTCTTTATTGCGGCGCTGCGCGGCGGCGATAGTATCCGTATCCTTGAAATCTTCAAAGGGATTGAAGCGCTGAACGGTGAAGGATTTCGAGCCGATGCCCGCAATCTTCTCGTCAATGTAGACGTTGAAACCCTGTATGAGAGAGACGACGACGACGACCGCCGTCACGCCGATGATCATGCCGAGCAGCGTCAGCGCAGAGCGCAGTTTGTGCGCCCAAACCGCAGAAAGGGCTAGTTTTAGGGTCTCAATGAATTTCACTGCGCGTTATTACGTGGAACGACGTAATTTAGTTGCACCGGCTGTTTGGATGTCAAATGCAAGATGCCGGATGCTCCACCCTAACCTCCGGCCTCCAAAATACGCCCTCATTCATAGCGCAAAGCTTCAATCGGATCGAGTCGCGCCGCCTTCCATGCCGGCCATAAACCGAAGATGATGCCGATGGCCGCCGAGATGCCGATGCCGACGGCGATAGCCCACAGGGGCACAAAAGCCGGCAGCGGCGAGTATTTGTTCATCAGCAGGCTCGCGATTTCGCCGACCATAAGTCCGGCACCGCCCCCTATGGCTGTTAGCGCGACCGCTTCGATCAGAAACTGCGAGAGGATATTGATGCGCGTCGCCCCGACAGCCTTGCGGATGCCGATCTCTCTCGTGCGCTCCGTGACCGAAACAAGCATGATATTCATCACGCCGATGCCACCAATCATCAGCGCGACGAACGAGACAGCCGTCAACACAAGCGCTGTCGCGCCGGTCAGTTGATTGTAGATGTCGAGCAGCGAGTCCTGCGACGAGATGCCAAAGTTATTCGGCGCGCCCGGAGGGACGTGGCGCCGGCGCCGCAGGATGTCCGTGATCTCGTCAATGGCCGATTTGACGTAGGCTCTCGATTTAGGCCGCGCGATAACGAAAAAGACTACTTCCGGCGCGGGACGGTCCGGATAATATTTATCAAAAGTCTTGATCGGGATGAATACAGAATTGTCGCGCGACTGGCCGAAGAACTTGCCGAGCGGTTCCATCACACCGACGACGTGGAACGGGTTGCCATTTATTTTTAGGTCCTTGTCGAGCGGGTCCTCAAAAGGGAAAAGAGCGCGTGCGACGTCCACGCCAACCACGCAGACGTTGGCCCGCGCTCCCATATCGATGTCATTAATGAAGCGGCCGCGCTCCACGTATTGGGAATGCACGAACTCATAGTACGGCGTCACACCGAGCAGGATCGGCGTGTCTGTTTGTTTGTCGGCGTAGCGAAGGGTCGATGCTATCATGCGATGAATTGGCGAGACGCCGACAACGGACGACGCTTCGCGACGAATGGCATCGGCATCATCCATTGTGAGGTCCTTACGGTGAAGTTCCTCGGGCCCCGGAGGACGCCCGAAGCTTGGGTCAAATTTCGAGAAAAAGATGGTGTTCGATCCCAACGACTCGATCTGATCAGCGAAGGCGCGATTCAAACCCTGTATGATCGAGACCATAAAGATCACCGTGATGACGCCGACACTGACACCTAGAATCGTCAGTGCCGAGCGAAGCTTATTCGCCCGTAGGGTGTCCACGGCCATCAACGCAGATTCTTTTACGTCATCGAAAGTCATAGATAGTAATCAGTAGTCAGTAATCAGTGATCAGTAGTCAGTTTTGGGCTGACTGCTAATTACTGACTGCTGACTACTACTCTGCTCTTAAGGCTTCAATCGGGTCGAGCCGCGCGGCGCGCCATGCGGGCCACGAGCCGCTGATAATGCCCACTACGGAAGAGACGCCGACACCAAGCACACCGGAGGTCACACTTATCAGCAGCGGGAAGCCCATGAGGGAAGAGAGCGCGTAGGCCAGACCAAACCCGGTAATAACACCAATACAGCCGCCGATCGCTGTGACCGTCACGGCTTCAATCAAAAACTGCGTGAGAATATCTTTTTGCCGCGCGCCGATGGCCTTGCGGATGCCGATCTCTTTGGTCCGCTCGGTGACGGACACAAGCATAATATTCATCACGACGATACCACCGACGACTAGTGATATCGCCGCCACGCCGATGGTGACGATGTAGATATTGGACGTTGCTTTGCCATACAGATCCAGAAATACATCCTCCGTCTCCAGCGCAAAGCCGTCATCTTCATCCTTAAACGTCTTGCCACGACGATTACGCATGACGACGCGCACTTGGTCCTGTGTCTCTTCCATCCGCTCCGGCGTCTGGACTTGTATGAAAACAACGATCGAATTACGCGAACTGAAATTCTTGCGATAGGTCGAATAAGGAGTATATACCAGGTTGTCCCGCGAAAATCCGAATATTTTCCCCAGTGGCCGGAGGACACCGATGATTTCGTAGGGGCGGCCCGCGATGCGGACATCTTGGCCCACAACCCGATCCGGCGGTGCGCCACCGAAGAGATTTTCGAGAATGTCTGCGCCGATCACGCAAATTTCGCGGGCCGCGGCACCCTCACTCTCCGTCCAAACACGACCCGCATCAATGCTCACGCCGTCAATATCAAACATGGCCGCGGGCGTCACCGCGCGCACCGTCACGTTGTCTGACTTCTGATCACCGTGCTTAATGGTTTCACGGGCGTCGGCAGCGATGCCCGTGCGCCAGCACGACGTGCAAAGACGAAAGATTGCTTCGGCATCTTCCTGCGTGACGTCCTTGCGCTTGTTGAATTTTAGAAAATCTTCACGCGAGGTGATGATTCGGGGGCGCTTTGAGATCGTGAAGACCGTTGACCCCTTTGAAGAGAAGGTCGAGGCGACCGTTTGGTCAAGACCCTTGATAATGGTCACTACTGCGATGACAGCCGCCACGCCGACCACGATGCCGACTAACGTCAGGGCCGTGCGTAGTTTGTTAGCGCGCAAACTTGCCGCTGCAACCTGAAATGACTCCCAAAGGGCGGCGACACGGCGACGCTGAGACGCAGCGACACGGAGAACCCATCGCCGCGCCGCCACACCCTCGTGCCCCCGCGTCCCGTCACCTGATTCGTTCGTCTTTCTCGATTTGTCCGTCACGGATTGAGATGACGCGATGAGCGCGCGCCGCAATATCATGCTCGTGTGTGACGACTATGATCGTATTGCCTTCAGCGTGAAGACGCTCGAAGAGGCCCATAATTTCATAGCTTGTGTGCGTGTCGAGCGCCCCCGTAGGTTCGTCCGCGAGGAGGATGGACGGGTGATTGACGAGGGCGCGGGCGATGGCGACCCTCTGGCGCTGCCCGCCCGAGAGCTCATTCGGCTTGTGCATCATCCGATCGGCGAGTTCAACGGCGGCCAGTGACTGCTTCGCCTTCTCATGCCTTTCGGCCGCGGAAACCCCGGCATAAATCAGCGGCAGCTCGACATTGTGCAGCGCGGTCGCGCGCGCGAGCAGATTGAACGTTTGAAAGACGAAACCGACTTCCTGATTGCGTATTCGCGCGAGCTCATCATCTTCCATATCGGAAACGAGCTTGCCGTTGATCCAGTACTGGCCCCGGCTCGGCGTGTCAAGGCAGCCGATCAAGTTCATCAGGGTTGATTTACCGGAACCCGAAGGCCCGATGATCGCAAGGTACTCGCCCTTCGCCACTTCGAACGAGACGCCCTGGAGCGCGTGCACTTCCTCCGATCCCATCTGGTAGATTTTCCAGATGTCACGCATGGTGATCAGCCCGGTCGGCCCGCGCTGCGGTTCGACCGGCCGGGCATTTTCGCCCGAGATGACAGCCTCCAGCGGAGACATTAGTGCGGTATCATTCATCATTTGCCTTGGTTAGAATTGGCGTTCACCGCTTCGCCGGGTTTGCGCGTCTGTCGCTTGATAGTATCATTATCTTTCAATGTCTTGAGCACGCGGCTCGGCCCTGTCACGATTTCCATGCCCTGTTGCGCGCCACTCGTGATCTCGATGTCGGATTCGCCGGTGATACCGGTCGTGACCTCAACGAACTTGGCCTTATTGCCTTGCAAAATGTAGACGCCTTTAGTCACCTCTTTCGGCTTATCAACAGGGGTTGGCGTGGGCGAACTTGCGCCCACCGTCGGTGAGGCGGCCGGGGTCGGCGATTTCTCGATAATGGCCTGGAGCGGGACAGCTATTACATTGTTTTTCACTTTAGTAGTGATAGTGGCTGTAGAGCTCATGCCGGGGCGCAAATTATTGCGCACATCGTCGGGCATGCCGCGCATCTCGATCACAACTTTGAATTCTTTTGCCTCCTGCACGTTGACGCGATTTGTCAGGCCGCCACCCGTGGTGTCGGATTTACTGACGGCGAGAGGATTCTTTTGGGTGACCACACCTTGAATCTCCTTCTCGCCGAGGGCATCAACTTTAATCTTTGCCGGCTGGCCTAGTTCGACCTTGGCGATCTCCGTTTCGTCAACATTGACCTCGACGTTAATTGTCGACATATCGGCGATGGTCATCAACGGGGTCGTCGAAAGGCCGGCGACAGCGAACTCCCCGACGCGTGTCGGAATATCCGCGATAACGCCGGGGATCGGCGAATACTGCGTGGCTTTTGAGCGCTGACTCGCCTGGCCGCGCAAGAGGGCCTGCTGTTGATTGGCGCGCGCTTCACTGGCCTGAACGCTCTCTCTCGCCCGCTGAACGCCGGTGCGGGCGTCCCGGACGGCAACGCGCTGTTGATTGGCGCGCGCGATGGCCTCCTGCACGGCGATCTGTTGCGCCTGGAGATTGGCTTGCGCCGTCCGCAGCGAGACGGCCGCCTGATCATAGCGGTCGCGCGCGGCGTCGTATTCTGATCGCGAGGCGACGCCGGACTCGATCAGTTGCGTCGTGCGTTTCAGTTCACGTTGCGCCGTGTTCACGTCAACCTGAGCGCGGTCAACTGCCGTCTGCGAGGAGACCACTTGCTGGCGCGCCTGCGCGACAGAAGCCTCGGCGACCGTGAGGGCCTGCTGCGCCTGCGCAACGGCGTTTTCGGCGGCTAGTACCTGCGTCCGTGCGTTCTGCACATCGCTGGCCGCGGCTTGCACAGCCGCATATTGCGCCTCTTGACTGGACTGAAGCTGCGTCGGGTCAACGCGCACCAGCGGCTTGCCCTTTATCACAACATCGCCCGGATTGACATAAATCTCTTCAATGCGGCCCGGCACCTCGCTCGTCAGCTTAATATAACGGATGGGGCGCACTTCGCCAGAGGCCGTGACGGTCTGGCGCAGTTCCGGGCGGACTTCCACTTTGACGATGGTGACTTCAGGCTCATCCTTGCGACTGGCAAAGACGCTAATAATAATAATTAGTCCGAGAACCACCACCGCGGCGACGGCAATAATGATCTTTCTTTTTCGGCTCAAAGCCATGCTATTTGTTCCTTATTGAAAAGGGAATATTGACGCAAGTCGGGCCATAATTTCAACTCTCCTGCCAAAAACAAGGCGCTACTCGCAAAAGTTCGCGCTAAAGACCTTTTTACGTTAAAAACGTAGTAACAGTTTCATCAATCAGCTTTCAACCCTCAGCTAAATGTCGATGGAAAACCGCCGGTTGTTGATAGTTTAACGAAGCCATTGGCGCGTATTTTCATTTCGCGCTACAATGAAATGGCGTTTCTCGCGCGAGGGAGGGCGTTGAATTGACTGCTTCGCACCCGGCGCTTTCTCCCACTGGCGTAATCGCACGAGGGGTAATCATATGACAACGTGTCAGCGGTGTAATACAGAAAATCTTGATGGCTCGCAGTATTGCGATGAGTGTGGCGCGCCATTGGATGCCACCGGCCGCGCCAAAAAGTCTTCCAGAACGGGCGATTCGGGAAACGCGACGGACAAGAATTTGTCCGAAACTGGCGCGCCGATTCCTATCAAACCGAAGGTCGCGACCCAACAGGCGGCCCCGGCGTTTGCCGTCTCTTCCACTCAAGTTTCCCACATGGAAGGAGCGCACGCACGCCTCGTCATTGAGCGAGGACGTTCGGCCGGTAAGCAGTTCTTCTTAAACGACGACGAGGCCCAGATCGGGCGGTGGGATGCCGATGGCGGTGTCTTCCCTGACGTAGATCTTGATGCGGATGATCCTGAAGCCAAAGTTTCGCGCCGTCACGCGCGAATCATGCGCCGTGGTGGTCAGTATTTTATCGAAGACCTGGGTTCTACTAATGGCACTTTTATTAATCGCGGACGACGCCTATTGCCCGGCGACCGTCAGCCTCTGCGCGATGGCGATGAGATTATCGTCGGAAAGACGTTCTTGCGTTTCCACGTCGTCGGGTAAAGAAGGCGCGTGCTCGCCTACGCAACTGCGCAAGTCGGGCGGCATTCGAAATAATTTTTTTGAACTTCAGCGAAATGTCATCGAAAGAGATGGTTTTCTGCCATGAATGCGGCGCACACGTGGCGCCCGATCATCCTTTTTGCGGCAACTGCGGAGCAGCGCAGCCGTCCGGCTCTGCCGGCGCAACTCTTACCGGTAAGTCCGGCGGCCAAGCGGCCGCGCCGGCGGCATCTTCAAAAACTGATTACCGCGAGCCGGCGCCTCCCACCGAGGACCCATCTGAGGCCCGCCCGCCCGCGGAAACGCCCGCCGCGCCTTCGTTTGATGGATCAACCGGCGGGGTAAGGAGAGGCGAAAGCCCCCGTCAATCAACCGCCCGTTCCGGAGCCACAGGAGGTCGTCAGCCTGCCGCGAGCAAACAGCTCGAACCGGGTACGGTGTTGATGGGGCGTTACGAGATTGTGCGCCGCATCGGCGGCGGCGGGATGGGGGCCGTGTACTTAGCCAAAGATCATAACCTAGGCGATGCGCCGCGCGCCGTTAAGGAGATGATCGAATCACATATTGACGACGCACAGCACGAAAAAGCGATCGGTGATTTCAAACGCGAATCGCTGCTCCTGACGTCGCTGGAGCATCCTTCGATCCCAACCATTTACGACTATTTTTATGACGGGGCGGCGGGTCGTTTCTACCTCGTTATGAAGTACATTTCGGGTGGCGACATTGCCGCGCGCTTGCGCAACGCACCCGGCAACCGCATTGACGAAAAGACCGTCACGGATTGGGCGGTGCAGATCGCCGACGTGCTCGATTACCTGCATAACCAGCCCAAGCCGATTATCTATCGTGATCTTAAACCGGCGAACTTGATGATTGACGGCAACAGCGGGCGCGTCATGCTCATTGATTTCGGCATCGCGCGCTGGGTCGCGGCGCAAGAGAAAGGGGTCACGGCGGTGGGCACGATGGGGTATGCGCCACCGGAACTCTTCAGCGGGAAAGTCGAGCCGCGTTCAGATATTTACAGCCTCGGCGCGACAATGTTCCATCTCTTGACGGGTTCCGACCCGCAGGACAACCCCCTGTTGATTTTCGACTTTACCAAGAATCCGCGCCCGCGCCAGATCAATCCGGCGATCTCATCAGAGATGGAGCGGATCTTGATGCGCGCCATCGAATACAAACCGGAGAATCGTTTCCGTTCGGCAGCGGAACTGCGCGCTGCTCTGGCCTCTCACCTTGAGAAAGTGCGTGTCGGCAACGTCAGTTACGGCGCAACTCCAGCTCACCAACAGGGTGGTGAAACCGTCGCCGTAGAGACCGTGTTTTGCGGTTTTTGTGGAGGCCGCATCGCCGCCGACGACGTGTACTGCGCGCACTGCGGGGCACGACAGCCGCTCGCCGGAACCGGGTCGAGCGCAGCCCTGCGCGCCGCGCGGGCCACCGCTAAGCTGATCGTCGCCGGGACCAACAAGATTGAGGACGCCTCGTTTCTCTTGCAAAAAGAGGATAACCTTCTCGGCCGCACTGATCCGCACTCGAATATTTTCCCTGAAGTCGACCTTTCGAACTTTGATCCGGAGACCAAAGTGTCGCGCCGCCACGCACGCATCTGGCGCGAAGGCGAAACATTTCTTGTTGAAGACCTGGGATCGGTCAACGGGACTGTGATCAACGACGCCGTGCGACTCGCGCCGCGACAGCCACGCGTCCTCGCCAGCGGCGACAAACTGCGCCTCGGGGAAACGACGCTCCATTTTTTAGTTGGGTGAAAAGCGGTGATCGGCCTAAGGCCAGGAATGTACTGCTAACTACTAGCCACCGATTATTTTTATTATGACTGCCCGCTTGGAACGAACAACTTTGGTTAAGACTGACGTCCGCCGGCGCGCGCCGGCGCAAGCCCGCCGCGAAAGACTTAGCGCCCCCTTCTCTTTGCGCTGCGGCGCCATACTGATTGATTATATCGTGCTGGCGGGCATCGTCGCGTTCAGCACGCTGCCGGCGCGAAGCGTCGGCGGCGGGGCGCGGGCGGCGGGCGGTATGACCGAAACGATCGGTTTTTTGATTGCTCTGGTAGTCGCGGTGCTCGACTTCGTCGTTCTGACCGGATTGAGTGGGCGGTCACTAGGCAAATGGGCCACGGGCCTGCGCATCGAGCGTAAAGACGGGCGACCACTTGGTATGGGCCATTCGCTACTGCGCCATTTTGTGGGCTATACGCTTTCCTTCCTTACACTTGGCCTCGGATTTCTCATCGCCGCCTTCAGTGCTCAGGGGCGTGCGCTACATGACATAATCGCCGGAACAGTCGTCGTCCGCGACGAAGTGCCTGGAACGCGCGCTGGTCGCCACAGCTCGCAACAGTAAGGAAGAGAAGAATGACTGCGAGGTCTTGTCCAAGCTGCGGATCACATGCCGCGCCGGAAGCGCGTTTCTGTCGGCAGTGCGGAGTGCCTCTCAAAGCCGTGAGCGCGGATAACGGACTGATATCTCCGCTCGCGCGAACCATCCCGCTCACCGATGAAGGAAGCGCCACAGGCGGCCTCACGGTCGAGGAACCGCATCACCCCGCTTCAAAAACTTCCAGAGTCAGTCGTGCCGAGATGGAGGATATGCTGCGACGTGCGAGCTTGGTTGAATCGCCTGAAGATGAGGCGCTCGTGCCGGAGGAATCCCATCCCCGTAGCATATCGCTTGCGCTAGAGGCCAGCCCGCCTGCGGTGCCCGCGGATTATGCTGCGCCAATCACTTCTGAGCTCAAGCTGCCGCCCGCCACAGCAGCGACTCGCAACCCGTCAACTGTCAACGCACGTCGCATGGGGGGGCCGATCGGCGTTATCGGTCTCCTCTCCGTGATTTTTATTGCCTCGATAGTTTTTGCTTATTTTCTTTTCAGGTCTTCTGGCGGCGCGATCTCTTTCAACGCGAACAGCGCTCAGCCATCGCCAACCGGCGATCACAAGGTGACCGTTGAAGATCAGCTATCCGAAGCCTCCACTCTGCTTGCTTCCGGTGACACGAGCGGGGCCATCGAACGGTTGCGCTCTGTGGTCAAACTCGATCCGGCCAACGCGGAGGCTCAGAGACGACTCGGTGAAGCGTTAGAAAAAAGCGGCGCGCGCCCCGAAGCGATAGAAGCTTATCGCGCGGCGACGCAAAATGATCCGAACAATACGGTGGCCTGGCATGAATTGGCTACCGCGCAAGTCGCCGAAGGCCGCTTCGGCGACTCAGTCGAGAGCTATCGTCGGCTGGTCGCGGCCATCGGCGAAGACAATCTAGACGATAATACACGGCTCGAATACGCGGATGCGCTCCGTCTCGCCGGTCGCACGGAAGAGGCACGCGCAACTTATCAAAGAGTGACTACTTCCGCCTCCGATGATCTGGCCCGTACCGCCAAGCAGAGGCTTGCCGAGCTTGAGCCCCTACGGCAGACAGCCGAGGCGAACGTAAACGGCACGCGCCCTGCTCGCGAAGAGCTCGCGCGCAATCGTTCAACCGGGGAAACTGCGGTACGACACGACACCTCCGCCGAGCCCGCGCCGTCCCCTACGCCGCGCCCGGTTTCCACCCCTTCTGCCGCGACGTCCGCCGGCAGTCGCGCCGCACAGAGCGATCCGGATGCCCTTTTCTATCGTGCTTTGGGTATCGTTAATGGGCGTGACATGCGAACGTTAAAGCAAGCCGAACTGGTCCAAGCGCTCCAATATTTCCTACTGGCGCGGAGAGGTTCGCACGGCGCGGAGGCGAGCAAATATGCTGACCGACTCGGCCAAGAGTATGACCGCCGCAGAAACCACCGATGAACGATGAATGCTGAATGATAAAAAAGAGAAAGGCTTTTCTAATTCAACGTTCCGCGTTCATAATTCATAATTTAGTGATATGCCTGAGCTGATCATCAAATACCCTGACCGTGCGCCCGACAACTTTCAACTCGGTCGCTTGCGAATCACCATCGGCCGCTCGGCGCGCAACGATCTGTGTATTCCGGATCCGTTTGCCTCGCGCGTGCACGCGGAAGTGCGAAAAGAGGGCGACCAGTACATTCTGCAAGATTTAGGCTCGGCTAACGGGACACTCTACAACGGCGCGGCCGTTCAGGGCGCGGTGCCGCTCGTCTCCGGCGGGCGTATTCAGATCGGCGAAACGGAAATCTTGTTCGACGATGGATCGGGCGTCGGTTTTGGCGCGACGATGATTACGGATCATAACTCGACGCCGCCGCCTGAAGCGACAATCTCGGTTCGGTCGGCGGATCGCACGACGTCCGGTCTGCTCGAAGCCATCGAAGGCGCGCGCACCCAGCCGGAACGCGAAACGCCCAAAATCGCCGCGCGGCAAAGTGACCTCCTCGCTTTAATCAGCAAGGTGGGGGTTACGCTGCTGGCTTCCGCCACACTCAACGAAACCTTGCAACAGATCGCGTCGCTCGTCTTTGAGGCTGTGCCCGCCGACCGCTGCCTGATCATGATGCGCGATGAGGGGAGCACCGAGCTCAAAGTGAGCGTCGCGCAACTGCGTGACCGTGAGGGAGAAGTCGGGGAGATTCGCATCAGCCGCACGATCATGGACGAAGTCGTCGGCCAGGGCAAATCCGTTTTGACCGCCGACGCCCTGCACGATCCGCAGTTTATGAGCAGCACAATGGCGTTGCAGGGCATACGCTCCGTGTTGGCCGTGCCGCTCGGCGTCGGCGAAAAAGTATTCGGCATCATCTATGCCGATTCGCCAATTGCCGAGGGGAGGTTCACCGAAGACCACCTGAAAGTGCTGACGACGCTGGCCTCCGTCGCCGCCATTCGCGTCGAGAACGCGCGCCTGCTGGAGGAGCAGATGGAGCGCGAGCGGCTTGAGCACGAGTTACAACTGGCGAGTGAAATTCAGCAGCGCTTTCAACCGTCTGCGCCGCCGCAAGTTGCGGGCTATGAGCTGCAGGGCATCAGCTTCCCGTGTTATGAGATCGGCGGCGACTACTACGACTTCATCGGGCGCGCGGACGGCCGTCTTGTCATTACGCTCGGCGACGTGTCGGGTAAGGGGACGGCCGCCGCGCTCTTGATGTCGTCGCTCCATGCGGCCGTGCACGCACAAGCTTCGGCACACAACTCACTGGTCGAAACAATCAGCGCCGTCAATCGCTACCTGGCGGAAAACATCCCGGCTAATCGTTTCGTCACGCTCTTTTATGCCGAACTCGACCCGCAGAGCGGGGGGCTGGCGTTTCTCAACGCCGGGCACAACCCGCCACTGATTGTCCACGCGTCAGGCACGGTGGAGCATCTGGCTTCCGGTGGCCTCCCGCTCGGCATTATCCCCAACGCGGAATATCGCGAAGGCCGCACTCAACTTCATCCCGGCGATGTGCTCGTCATCTATTCGGATGGTGTTTCGGAGGCCGTTAGCCCGGAGGGCGAAGAGTTTGGTGCGGCGCGCCTCTACGAAGTCGTCGCGAATAACCTCGCCGCTTCCGCCGCGGGCATCCGCGACCGCATCGAGGCCGCCTTAACAAAGTTTGCGCGGGGCACGCCGGCTGCCGACGATATTACGCTCGTCATCGTCAAGCGAAATGCCGAAGGAGCAAGCCGCACCACAGGCGGGCTGAAGTAAAAAGGATGCCGAAGCGATAAGGTGCCGAATAGGCCTCGTACGTAACCCGCGTGCCGGTTATAGGTTTTTGAGGCTCGCCTTAATTCTTTCGGCGCTCTTTTCGCCGATCCCGTCAACCAACTCCAGCCCCCCGCCCGCGACGAACTGGCGCAGATCATCGAGCGAAGTGATCTTGAACTTTTGATGAAGGGTGGCGGCCGTCTTCAGCCCAATGCCGCTCACGCGCAGCAGGTCGAGCGTAGTGGCGGGCGTCTCCGCCGTCAGCTTTTCCCACGCGTCAAATGTGCCACGCTCGAGCAGTTCGACGATCTTGCTGCTGATCGCCTTGCCGACGCCGGGGATGGTCTGTAGCCCTTTAACGCCTTCTTCCTCAGCGATCTTCTTCAGCGGAGTGGGCCAGGTCTCGATCGTCTCGGCGGCGTTGCGATAGGAGCGGATGCGGTAGCGGTCGTCGCCGCGAATCTCCATCAGGTTGGCCAGCCTGTTGAACCGCTCCGCGATCGCTTCATTGTCCATAGGTTTTGTTTGCGCCTCCACTTGACTAAACGCATCGCCTTGACATTATACATCCCAGCCCGCTACTTATTAGGCATCTAATCTGACGGCAAAATAGTCTAAATTCCCTCCCGTTGAATTTAGACTTCAGAGGCTAACAAATGAGATTAAGAAGGCTCCTGTGCGCACTGCTGGTTGCGCTTTTTATCAGTCCGGGACTGATTACGACGGCCCGTGCCGATGAGGGCATGTGGCCGTTCAACAACGTGCCCAGGGCGGAGATCAAGCGTCGTTACGGCTTCGACGTCACCGATGATTGGCTCAGGAAAGTGCAGACGGCTTCCGTACGCTTTAATAATGGCGGCTCCGGCTCTTTCGTTTCGCCTGAGGGGCTCGTCATGACTAACCACCACATCGCGTCCGACACGCTTTCGAAGATAAGCACGCCGCAGAAGGATTATGTCAAGGACGGCTTTTACGCTCCCACGCGTGACAAAGAGGTCAAAGCGCCCGACCTCGAGCTAAACGTCCTGATGAACATCGAGGACGTGACGGCGCGTGTTAACGCTGCGGTCAAGCCGGGGATGACGGCGGCGCAGGCCAACGCCGCGCGTAACGCCGAGATCAATGCCATTCAGGATGAATCCGCTAAGGCGACGGGCTTACGCAGCGACGTCGTCACCCTCTACCAGGGTGGGCAATACAACCTTTACCGCTACAAAAAGTACACGGACGTGCGGCTCGTCTTCGCGCCCGAATTCACCATCGCTTTCTTCGGCGGTGATCCTGACAACTTCGAATACCCGCGCTATGATCTCGACCTCGCCCTTTTCCGCGTCTACGAGAACAATCAACCGGTTCACGTAGAGAACTACTTTAAGTGGTCGCAGAACGGCTCGCGCGACGGCGAGCTGGTGTTCGTCCCCGGGAATCCGGGTGCGACCTCGCGCCTCGACACGGTCGCCCACCTGGAGTATTTGCGCGACTTCGGGTTCCCCTTGCTTCTGAAATACCTGGAGCATCAGCACGCGATGCTGCAGAAATATAGCTCACAAGGCCCGGAGCAGGCGCGCCGCGCGCAGGAAGATCTATTCAGTATTGAAAATAGCTTAAAGGCCCGCCGGGGCGGTCTCGAAGGGTTGCGGGACAAGGCGCTGATGGCGAGAAAACTGAAGGCCGAACAGGACCTGCGGCGTCTGATCGCCGCCGACCCGCAGAAACAGAGAGCATACGGCGGCGCGTGGGACGCTATTGCACGTGAGCGTAGGGCCCTGCCCTCTTATGAGCTGCAAAGAAGGTTTCTCGAAGGCGCGTGGGGATTCAACTCGACCTACTTCGACATCGCACGCACGCTCGTCCGCCTCGCTGACGAGGACGCCAAGCCGAATGCGGAGCGCCTGCGCGAATACACGGATGCGGCGCGGCAGTCGCTTGAGTTAGAACTTTATTCGCCCGCGCCGATCTACGACGATTTCGAGCGCGCGAAACTGGCCGACTCTCTCGCTTTCATGCGCGACGAACTGGGCGCAAACAACGCCACGGTGAGGAAAGTCCTTCAAGGCGAAACGCCCGAAGCGCGCGCCGCCGAACTCGTCAACGGCACAAAGCTCAAGGGCGTAGCCTATCGCAAACAGGTGGCCGCCGGCGGGATTAAGGCCATTGAAAACTCGACCGATCCGATGATTGTGCTCGCCCGCTCGATAGATGCCGAGTCGCGCGCCGCGCGCAAGCGTTACGAGGACGAAGTACTGGGTGTTGAGCGGACAAATTACGCGAAGATTTCCCGCGCCCTATTTGATATCGAAGGCACGAAGCTCTACCCGGACGCGACCTTCACCCTTCGGCTCTCTTATGGTGTCGTTAAAGGCTACGAAGAGAATGGCAAGTTCATTCCGCCGTATACAGACTTTGCGGGCCTTTACCGGCACTCGGCGGAGCACGGCAACAAGTACCCTTACCAGTTACCCGAGCGCTGGGTCGAGCGAAAGTCCACGCTCGACCTCAAGACCCCTCTCAACTTCGTCTCGACCGCCGACATCATCGGCGGTAACAGCGGCTCGCCGGTCATTAACGAGAATGCGGAGATTGTCGGTCTGATCTTCGACGGTAATATTCAGTCTTTGGTCGGCGATTTTATCTTCGACGAAACGCAAAACCGTGCCGTCGCCGTCGACTCGCGGGGGATGATCGAAGCGCTGCGGAAAGTCTACGGTGCGAATGAAGTAGCAAACGAGTTGACCGGGGATAAGACCAGGGGTTTGATCCCGCGTTCAGAGCCACAGGGCGATGAGGTTGAGAGGTCTTCCCCCTGCCGCATCGCGCTTTAAGCCCGGGTGGCCCTGTCAAACGGCTCACATTCGTCTATCATCGGCGAAGGTGGTAAAATTTGCTGCCCATGACGAAGTGCCCCTCCTGTTCAAAGGAAATTCCTAACGAGAGCTTATCCTGCCCTTTCTGCGGCGTGGAGATTAATGATTCTTTTGCGGCGACCCGCCGCCTCGGTGATGCTCCGCCACCGGCATCAACCGCCGATAGCAGGTCGGTCCGTAAAACATCTACGCATGCCACGCATTCGACCACCCCATTCGACTCGATTGATAACGCCAGATTTATTCCGGGTACGACCCTCGCCGACCGCTACCGGATCATCGGCCTTCTCGGCAAAGGCGGGATGGGCGAGGTTTACAGGGCCGATGATCTAACACTTGGACAGCCGGTTGCTCTCAAATTCCTTCCGCAAAATCTCTCGAGTGACGGGGCCGCACTGGCGCGCTTTCATCGAGAAGTGCGGACTTCCCGCCAGGTCACACACCGCAACGTCTGCCGCGTTTACGACATCGGCGAAGTGGACGGGCAGCAATTCCTCTCGATGGAGTTTATCCGCGGGGAAGAGCTCTCCTCGCTCTTGAGGCGCATCGGCCGCCTGCCGGCTGATAAGGCCGTCGAGATTGCACGCCAGGTCTGCGCCGGGCTGGCGGCGGCTCACGACAACGGTGTGCTGCACCGTGATCTGAAGCCGTCCAACATCATGATTGATGAGAACGGCAATGTGCGGATCACCGATTTTGGTCTGGCCGGGCTGGCCGAAGAGTTTCGCGGCGAAAAGCTGGTCGAAGGCACCCCCGGCTACATGTCGCCGGAACAGCTCAACGGGGAAGAGCTGACGGTCAGGAGCGACATCTACTCGCTCGGCCTGGTGCTCTATGAAGTGTTCACCGGGAAGAAGGCGTTTGAAGCCCGCACCCTGCCGGAATTGATCCGGCTGCGCAAGAGCGATACGATGCCGACTAACCCTTCGACACTGGTGAAGGATCTGGACCCTTTGGTGGAGCGCGTGATCCTGCGCTGCCTTGAGAAGGAGCCGGAAGAGAGGCCGGCCTCGGCGCTGCAGGTGGCAGCCGCCCTGCCGGGTGGCGATCCGCTGCAAGCAGCACTGGCCGCGGGCGAGACTCCTTCGCCGGAGATGGTCGCCGCGGCGCCAAAAGAAGGAAGCCTGCGCCCGGCGGTGGCAATGGAATGCCTGGCCGCCCTTCTGCTGGGTCTCGGCGTCATCATTTATCTTTCAAACAAGGTGATGCTGCACGGCCGCGTCCCGCTCGAAAAGTCGCCTGAAATTCTCGAAGACCGCGCGGGCGGGATTGCTAAGAAACTGGGTTACACAGTCCCGCCGACAGACACCGCATATGGGTTCACTTATGACGCGAGCTACCTACGGTACATCAGAGACAATGATTCGTCACCGGCGCGCTGGGACAAGCTGGCGACCGGTCAACCGGCGGTGATCTATTTCTGGTATCGCCAAAGTCCGCGTTATCTGGAACCCTATGATGAAGAGTCGGTAAAACCAAACGACCCGCCGCAGGTCATTTCCGGTATGACGAGCATGCGGCTCGACACGCGGGGGCGGTTGCTCTTTTTCGACGGTGTTCCGCCTCAGACGGATGACGCACAGGGAGCAAGTGGCGCCCATCCTGACTGGTCACCTCTTTTTACCGAAGCCGGGCTCGACTTGGCGAGATTTAAGCCGACTGAGCCCAGGTGGACTCCGCCACACTACAGTGATGCACGTGCGGCATGGGATGGAGTCTATCCGGATCAGCAGCAGATTCCGATCCGCATTGAGGCGGCCGCTTACCACGGCAAACCTGTTTATTTCCAAATAGTTAATCCTTGGGATAGGCCGTTGCGAGAGGAGCAGAATCAGGCCGGTGCCACGGAAAGATTTATTAACGCCCTGGTTCTCGTGTTAGCGGTGGTGATTTTGCTCGTCGGCGTACTGCTTGCCCGGCGCAATCTTCTTCTCGGACACGGGGATCGGAAAGGGGCCTTCCGGTTGGCCCTCTTTATTTTCTCGGTATATACGGTGAGCTGGATCTTCGGTGCCCATCACATCCCGGCGTTCAAGGAGGAGTCAAACCTCTTTTTTCAAAATCTCGCGGCCTCATTATTGCTGGCGGGTCTCAGTTGGCTGGTTTACATTGCGCTCGAGCCGCTCGTTAGACGCCGGTGGCCGCACAGGATTATTGGCTGGAGCCGGCTCCTCACCGGCGATCTCCGCGATCCACTGATCGGCAGGATTGTGCTGATCGGCGGGCTGTTAGGAATATGCCTCACCCTTACGTTTTACTTCTGGGGCCTTGTGCCGAGGTGGCTTGGCATGCCTCCTGGCAGGCCCGGTCTCATCGCCTTCAGCACGTTGCTCGGCATACGCGGATTGTTGCAATGGTTTGCTATCGGCGGGCTGGTAACTTCGGTACTGAACGCCTTCTACTACCTGTTTTTGCTCCTGCTGTTGTCCATTGTTCTGCGAAGAGAATGGCTGACGGTCGGCGTCAGCTGGTTATTGTTGGCTCTTATTTTCATTTTGATAGGCAGCAATCCGGCGATAGATTGGTTCTTTGCGGGGCTGGCAGCGACGATCATCACTTTCACTCTACTGCGTTTCGGACTTCTTGCGCTAATGTGCGTCATACTATTTTGCAGTCTGAGCTACCAATTCCCCATCACACCCGATTTTTCAGTCTGGTATGCGGGCGCCGCCATCTTCGCTCTCGTCGTGATAGTCGCTCTGGCCGCCTACGGCTTTTACACCTCGCTGGCGGGCCAGCCCCTGTTTCAAGGCAAATTCCTTCAAGACTGAGGCCGGACCAATCAGGCCTTTTCCAGTCCGGCGTACTTCTCAATCAGCTTCTTCTGACCGAAGCCGGGAAAGCTCACCGTCAGTTTCGTCGCGTCGCCGGAGCCTTCGCGACGGAGTACGAGGCCGCGGCCGTATTTCGGATGGCGCACGTGTGAGCCGGGGGCGAAGTCGCCGCCGGACGAAGTTGAGGAGTCAGGTGCGGCGGGCGATGCGTCGGCAGACGCGGCGCGACGCTTGATCGCCGGCTCACTCTGCGGTCTGGCTTCTGATCGGCCCATCTGCTGGCCGCGCTTGCGGAAAAATTCCGCGATCGAGTCAACGCTGTTATAGGTTTTGCCGCTGTAACGTGTTCGCTCCCTGGAATCATCACGAAGGGCGCGCGCGGCGTGCTTATTTTCCAGCGTCGAGGAGCTGCGGGCGAACGAGAGCCATGAGGGGCCTCGCGAGAGGTCCTCCATCAGATCGAGCGGCATCTCGTTTAAGAACTGCGAAGGCTCCGAAGCCATCTCCTCGCCGTAGACGCGCCGCTTCATCGCGTGCGTGACGTAGAGAAATCTTTCGGCGCGCGTAATCGCCACATAACAGAGTCGCCGCTCTTCTTCCAACTCCGCCGGGTCTGTCGCCGCGCGCGCGTGCGGGAACAATCCGTCCTCGAGACCGACGATAAAGACGAGCGGAAATTCCAGCCCCTTTGCCGAATGGACGGTCATCAGCGTGACGGGAGCATCACGCTCGTACTGGTCTGCGTCTGAGACGAGCGCGGCATGGTCGATAAAATCGCGCAGGCCATTCTGTTCCTGTTCGTCATAGTCGACGGCGGCGTTGACCAACTCCTGCAAGTTCTCCAAACGCGCTTCCGCTTCGTCCGAGTTCTCAGCCTTGAGCGCGTCCGAGTAACCCGTGTCGAGAATGGCGGCTTTGACCACGTCTGAGACCGGGGAGCCGGAGGCGCTCGACGCGCCGGCGACCCGCACGAGTTCCGTGACGATCTTCCGAAAATTCTTCAGTGCCGCCACGGCGCGTGGCGCGAAGCCACGCGGTTGTTCGGTTATGATCCCGATGGTCTCCCAGTAGGATACGCCGTAATCCTTCGCGCGGCGCTCGATCTCGTCAAGGGTCTGTTTGCCCAGTCCCCGCGCCGGACTGTTGATGACGCGCATCAACGCGATGGAATCGTGCGGGTTGAGCGCGAGCTTGAGGTAGGAAACGATGTCGCGCACCTCCATGCGTTCGTAGAACGAAAAGCCGCCGACAATGTTGTAGGGTAGACCTGCCCGCCTGAGCGCTTCTTCAAAGACGCGCGATTGAGCGTTGGTGCGGTAGAGCACGGCGGCGCGTACGTCAGGCTCGGCGCGGCGGTGCTCTTCGATCTTCGTGGCGACAAAGCGGGCCTCCGCTTCCGAATCAAACGCCTGGTAGTAGCGTATGCGCTCGCCCGCCGGGTTCGCCGTCCAGAGCGTCTTGCCCTTACGCTCCGTGTTGCGCTTGACGACCGCGCCGGCCACGTCGAGGATGTTCTGCGTCGAGCGGTAGTTCTGTTCCAGCCGGATGACCTTCGTGTTCAGGTAATGCTGCTCAAAGTTGAGGATGTTAGTGATGTCGGCGCCCCGCCACCGGTAGACGCTCTGATCGTCGTCGCCGACCACACAGATGTTCTGCTGCTTCTCGGTCAAAAAGCGGATCAGCGCAAACTGGAGCGTGTTGGTGTCCTGGTATTCGTCAACGAGAATGTAGCGAAACTTCTCGTTGTACCGCTCGCGCACTTCGGCGCCGCGGCGCAGCAGTTGAACGGTCTTGATGAGGAGGTCGTCGAAATCCAGGGCATTATTGTTGCGCAGGCGTTCTTCGTAAAGGCGGAAGACGCGCGCGATGGCGGCCCGTTTCTCGTCGCCGTGCTCGACGCGTGCGGCGTAGGATTCGGTGTCATCGCCACGGTTCTTTGCGCCGCTGATTGCGGCCTGCACCGCGCGCTGGCCCAGTTGCTTGTCGTCGTAACCGAGATCCTTGATGCACGCTTTGACCAACCGCACAGAGTCATCCTGATCGTAGATCGTGAACGAACGCGTGTAGCCCTCGCTGAGCGCCTCAATGTTCTGGCGCAGGATGCGCACGCAGAGGCTATGGAAGGTCGAGATCAGCGGCGCGCTCGTGAGGCTCAAGCCCTTCAGAAGCTGTTCGACGCGCTCGCGCATCTCACCGGCGGCCTTGTTCGTGAAGGTCACGGCGAGAATGTTGTGGGGCGCAACGCCGCGTTCCGCGATCAGGTAGGCGATGCGATACGTTATGACGCGCGTCTTGCCTGAGCCGGCGCCCGCCAGGATGAGCAGCGGGCCTTCGGTCTCGGTCACGGCCTCGCGCTGCTGCGCGTTGAGAGAAGATAGTAATTGATCCATAAATGAGTGATCAGTAGTCAGTAATCAGTTCTCAGTAATTGCTTTGCGTCAACGGTCCTTACCTTTTGAAGGAGTGACGATAGCATCCTTTTTACTGACTACTGATCACTTTATTAGCCTTTGAATTGACTTAAACTGTTCATGCTGTGCGTCGCGCATCAACTCGAAGAGCGCCATTTCCGTGGCGGAAGGGATCGCGCCGCTCTGTTGCATCTTGGCCAGGGCCACCTGTTTGTTGAGCGCGGTGCGGGCGGTAATACAGTCTGTCAGGAGATGCACCTGGAAGCCACGCGCGAGCAGGTCGTGGACGGTCTGGTTGACGCAGATGTGGGCTTCGATGCCGCAAACGAGAACGTGGTGAGCGCCGGCGCGTTCGAGCGCCGCCTCAAACGGGCGCGCGCCGCACGAGCTAAACGCGGTCTTTTCGATGATCTCGAGCGACGGGGGCAAAACGGCTTTAATCTCGCCCGCCGTGTGCCCGAGGCCTTTAGGGTACTGTTCCGTGACGACAATGGGGACGTTCAAGAGCTGCATGGCGTGCGCGACGAGCGCGATGCGCGCCGCGGTCTCGGTAAAATCGGAGATTGGGGCGCGGAAAGCCTCCTGCATGTCAATGATGGCGAACGTTGTATGCGCCGGGTCGAGTATGTTTTTATGCGGCATATGGATTCCTCGTGAGATATTTAAGCACACGACGGGCGATGCGTCGAATCCTCGTGCCCGGACTTTCAGACCCGGCCTTTAATCATGGGTATGTCTACCGAAGCGGTGACACCAACGTAACCGGCCTTTCGCCGGCGATGATACTGTAGAGCGAAGACATGCGACTAAGAACCGCCAACCCGGCGACGGTGAGTAACAGTTCGGCGAACGGGGAGGGTAAACAAAGGCCACGCAAGATCATTCGCCTGCTCAGGCGCGAGTACCCGGACGTGCGGTGCAGTCTCAATCACTCGAACCCGCTCGAGCTGCTCATCGCGACGATCCTCTCGGCGCAGTGCACGGACGAGCGCGTCAACGTCGTCACCGCCGGTCTGTTCAGGAAACACCGCCGCCCGGAAGACTATTACACGGCGTCGCGGAGCCAACTTGAGAGCGACATTCGCCCGACGGGCTTCTTTCGCAACAAGGCCAAGGCGATTCAGGGGGCGTGCCGCATGATTGACGAGCGGTACGGAGGTCGCGTACCCGGCACGCTGGAAGAACTGCTACAGCTTCCGGGTGTGGCGCGCAAGACGGCGAACGTGGTGCTGGGCAACGCGTTCGGTATCGCCTCCGGCGTGGCCGTCGATACGCACGTCGCGCGCCTAGCTAACCGGCTGGGATTGACCGCGCACCGGCAGCCGGAGAAGATCGAGCGCGACCTGATGGGGCTTGTGCCACGAAAGGATTGGATCGATTTTTCACACCTGCTGATCGCGCACGGCCGGAAGGTGTGCAAGGCGCGCACCCCTCTTTGCGCCGGATGCGTCGTCGAGCACCTTTGCCCGTCATCTTTACTCAAGATTAATACCCCACCGGCTCAAAGAGCTGCTAAAAATAGTGTCCTGCATCCTGACCGGTAAGGCGTCTCGCGCCCTCAGACGCAAACATCGCAAATAATCTGGTGGGCGCTACCCGTTAATCCTTAATCATGGAAATTCGTTGGATTCCGTGAGGTTCCGTGCGCCGCACAAGCGTTACAGTTGATCGTGAGGCCGCACGACTGACTTTGCAAACGCCCTGGGCGGCAACTGATTAAGGGCAAAGGCAGTTACGGATTTTATCGGATACAATAACCGGCATCAGACCGAGCCATCTGTGGCACGATGTGTGTGGCCTTCGCTGCCCATACATGTTGCGTGGCAGTGGTCAGGGCGCGTGCAGTAATGCGCGATGTTTTAACTCGGTGGGATCAGCGACCGCGCCGGCACCTTCTGCTTGAAGTATGCCGCGAACAGCCGGTAGCCCAGCAGCAGCGCGAGCACGAAGGCGAATGTGAGTGGTATGCGCGTATCGGATTTAACGATCAGCCAGTAGTGAAAGACGCCGCCGACTGCCGAAACGTACACGGCCTTGTGTAAGCGGCTCCAGCGCTTCCCGCCAAGCCGCTTGATCATCTTGTCCGTCGAAGTGATCGCCAGCGGGACCAGCAGGAAAAAGCTCGCCATCCCCACCGCAATGAAAGGGCGGTTGAGCACGTCCCGCGCAATCACCTTCAGATGAAAAAATTTATCGAACCAGACGTACGTCATGAAATGTAGAAACCCGTAAAAGAAGGCGTAGAGCCCAAGCATCCGGCGGAACCTGATGAGCCATTGTACCTTCGTCAGCTTACGCAACGGTGTAATCGTGAGCGAGAGGAGGAGAAAGACGAGGGTTAGAACTCCCGTCGTGCGGGTGACGAATTCAACGGGGTTCGCGCCGAGGTTATGATGGTAGGCGTCCCAACCGAGCAGCACGAGCGGCACCAGGCCGTTGATGAATAAGACGAGCTTGTTAAATTTTATATCCTTCAAGGTCACGCCCCGCTTAAAAGTAGGTCTTCAGGTTCATCCCGCTGTAAAGCTGCGCGACCTGGTCGGCGTAGCCGTTGAACATTAGTGTGTCTCTCATGCCGAACTCGCCGATGCGCCGCTCGCGCGCCTGGCTCCAGCGCGGGTGGTTCACGTGCGGGTTGACGTTTGAGTAAAAGCCGTACTCATTGGGAGCGTACATGTTCCAGGTGGTCGGCGGCTGCTCCGCGACGAGCCTGATTCTGACTATTGACTTAATGCCTTTGAAACCGTACTTCCACGGCACGACGAGGCGGACGGGCGCGCCGTCCTGCGGCGGCAGCGCTTCGCCATAAAGGCCGCTGGCCAGGATCGTGAGCGGGTGCATCGCCTCGTCCAGGCGCAGCCCTTCGACATAAGGCCAGGGCAGAACGCCCGTCCGCTGGTTGGGCATGCGCTTCGGGTCGTAGAGGGTTTCGAAAGCAACGTATTTCGCCTGCGACGTCGGCTCGACCTGATCGAGGAGGTTCTTGAGCGGGAATCCGACCCACGGGATGACCATTGACCACCCTTCGACACACCTGTGGCGATAGACGCGCTCCTCCAGCTGGCTGATCTTCAACAGGTCGTCAAGGTCGTAAGCTTTCGGCCTGTTAACCAGGCCTTCGACCGAGACCGTCCAGGGGCGTGTCACAAAATTCTGCGCCGCGCCGGCGACCGAGCGCTTGTCGGTTGAGAACTCATAAAAGTTATTGTAATTGGTGATGTCCTCCAGCGACGTCCTTGCTTCGCCCCCCGCCATGTCCGCTCCCTTCGGCGCGGGCCGAACGTCGGGAAGCTTTTGCCCGGCGTCGGCGGCACGCTTGATGGGCGGCGGCGGGTTAAGCCCGCGGTAGAGCGACGCGGTCGCGGCGGTGGTTGCGGCGAGCAACGCTCCGCGCATGAACAGGCGACGGTTCAGGTATACCTTTTTATCTGTAACCTCGCTCGATTTAATACCGTCAGCTTTCTTAACCAGCATAACTCCTCAACAATTCGGCCACTATTTCGGTGATCGCCTCTATATAAAATTACGAGCAAGCGCTCATTTCGGTTTTAGAAGATGGCGAACGCTGTCCAGTTTTTACCATCCGTTCGAGACCGGTAAGCGACAAATGGTTGCGCCAACGGCCGGATAAATTTACGCCCCTGCGCCCCTCAACCGCTTCCTGTGTTATTAGTCGCTTGGGCCATGAAATCCTTACACCACCTGCTCAACCTCAATCGCTTGCTGTCTGGTCATGCTCAGAAGACGGTTGTTTTTGGCCGTAAAGTGTTGACGGCTATTGCATTTGGAAGCTTAAGCCCGGTCAGACTGAACGACCGTCTATGCCGCACCGGGGCCTTCGCCCCAATCATCCACAGATGCGAAAGGTATCGGCTTATGGTATATTTTCGCCGTCTCCTGGCTGAACTGTCTCCTAATCAGCTAACTTGTGTTCCGGATAAAACTGAGCTATCGCGCGAGCCGTGCACCTCGAAGGTTTGGCCTGCTCCCGGAATGCTTTTCGACGCATGACCCGGTTGGAGAAAGCTTAGTGAAGAAAAGGTTGATGCTCAGAAATGCGCTGCGTCAGATTCGCCACGGATTTAATCGACCGTTCATGGTGATGTTCGAGACGACGCTGCACTGCAACATGAAATGCGGCTACTGCGCGATCTGGCAGAACCAGCAGCCGGAAGACCGCGCCGTGCGTGACAAAGTCTTTGCGCGGATGGACGAGGCCGCCGACTTCGGGGTCTTCGCGTGGAGCTTTTCCGGCGGCGAGCCGCTGATGAACTCGCACATGGCGGATTACATAGATTATGCGTCGCGCAAGGGGTTCTATACTTCGATGCCGACAAACGGTCTGGCGTTGAAGAAATTCGCCGAAGCCTGCGCCAAGTTGGACCAACTCGAAGTCTCCATCGATACTCTCGATCGCGAAAAGTTCGCCAAACGGCGCGGGATTGACGGGCTGCCCACGATCCTCGCGGCGCTCGATTACCTTCAGGGCAAGTACGAGCATCACGCGATCCAGATCAACGCGGCCGTTGATCTGGACAACCTCGAAGATCTCCCGGCCTTAGCCAAATATTGCACGGAGCGCGGGATGCTCCTGCATACTGAAGCGGTCCACAACGTTGTGCGCACGACATGGAACACGGAGAACGTGGAGATGCGGCGCGACGAGCTGGACCGGGTCGCCGACTTCGTCATGAAACTCAGGAAAGAGTACAAGTGCGTGCGCTTCTACCGCGATTATTATGAATTCTATCGTAACGACGGTTTCACAAAAAAGTTTCCATGCCGTTCCGCTTCACATCTCGTCAATATGCGTCCCGACGGCTCGATTCAATTCCCGTGCGCCTTCGTTAGTCTGCATCGTGGCGCTCCAGACATGAGCTTGCGCGAGATCTACGAATCCCCCGAAGTAAGCGGGATCATCGCGCAGTCGACGGAGATGTGGGATTTCTGTCAGGGCTGCAAGATCGGCTGCCCGTATGAGGTCTCGTCGTATCGCAACAGTCCCTTTACTGCGATACGCAACGCCATGGATTTCTTGCAATTCACCTAAGGGCCGAAAGCTTGTCCGCTTTAACGACCACAACCGACAACCAGCAGACCCGTCCAGTCGAAAAACTGCGGACTATGCCTGTGCGCGAAACGCCAGGGGCGTAAGGGGACGGGTGACGCTGACGCCCGCGCTTCAGATTGATGCGGTAGTGGAGGAGGACTGATTAAAGGTAGAAGTAACAAGGTTTATTCCCTTGACCTCCTGCCGTTCGGGATGAGGGTATTAATTCTGACATTGTCTTTCGGTTCCGGCCACGTACGGGCTGCTCGCGCTGTCGCCCAGGAGTTAGCGCGCCGAGCGCCCGGAACGGATGTGCGGGTTTGCGATGCGCTCGAGAACTGCCGGCTTTTGTTTCGCGCCGGTTATGTGTGGCCCTACTGGCTGATGGTGCGTTATGCGCCCGCGCTATGGGACCGTTTCTTCACGGCGCGCGTCGCGCGGATGGACCAGGGGACTGCGCCGGGGTGGGCCTTTCGCTTCGGCTGCCCGGAAGTTTTCGATCTGGTTGAGAGTTTTAGGCCGGATACAATTATCGCCGCCGAAGTGGCGGCGTGCGAGATGTCCGTCATCGCGCGGCGCCGCGGCCTGACGCAAGCGCGAATCATCGGCGTGGTTACGGATTACGAGGCCGAACCCGTCTGGGTCAAGCCGGAGGTAGACGCTTTTGTCGTCGCAGACCAGGAGGTGCGCGCGCAGTTGATCCAATGGGGCGCGCCCGCGTATCGCATCATGACGAGCGGCATCCCTGTAGACGCGGGCTTCGGCGTGAAGCATGAGCGGGGCACAACGCTCACGAGGTATGGGATCGGCGACGGAATTCCCCTCGTGCTATTGATGGGCGGCGGGATGGGCCCGACGCGCATGGACCTGGTGGCCCGCCGGCTTCTTGAGAGCGGAACCCCCATGAACATCATTGCTCTCACGGGCCACGACTCGCGCGTTCGTCGGAGGCTGGCCCGGCTACACGTGGCGCCCCCTCTGTCTTTGCGTGTGCTTGGCTGGACAGATGACGTGGCGGCGTTGATGCAGGCGGCTTCGGTGCTCGTGACAAAGCCGGGCGGGCTTACCCTGGCGGAGGCCGCGCAGTGTGCGCTGCCGGTTGTCGTCTTTGATCCGATTCCGGGGCCGGAGAGGCGCAATGCCGCGCGGCTCGCAGGCGCGGGCGCGGCCGTCATCACGGACGGCGTGAGCGAAACGGCCGCCGCCGTCATGTCGCTGCTCAACGACGAACGGGCGCGCCGCGCGATGTCTGCGGGCGCACAAAAGCTGGCCCCCCCGCACGCGGCTGCCGAGATTGCGCAGCTTGCTCTGGGGCATGCGCCGCAACAGGGGACAACCACGGCGAGAAGGATGACGGCTTGAGTATGCAGCTTAGGCGGCAGGAGATTGCGCGTAGCGGCCCACGAATTGGCGCCGGCCCGTCAGGCAGTCGCGGGCCGGTGCTGATTCTAACGATCGCCAATGGAGCCGGCCACACGCGCGCGGCAGAAGCAGTTGCGTCGGCTCTCAGTTCGGCCGCCCTGCGGTCGACACCCGCACTCATTGTCGATGTCGCGGATTACATGACACGCATGGCACGTTTTACACACGTCACCGCTTACCTATGGCTCGTCAAACACGCGCCCGCCGTGTGGGGCCGGATCGACCGTTATCAAAAGGGGCAGGATCAGACGAGTCCTGAATGGTATTATCGTCGCGGGTGTCATCGCTTATTTGAGCTGGCGCGCGAATTGCGCCCGTCGGCCCTTGTCGCCACGGAAGTCGGTTGCTGCGAGATCGCATCGCTCATCAAACGTGATCTAATGCTCAGCGTTCCGCTTGCCGCGGTCAACGTAAACTACGATGCTGACCGCGCGTGGGTGTGTCCGGAAGTGGACCTTTATTGCGCGGCGACGGAAGAGGCCGGCCGGGAACTTATCGCCCACGGGGCGCCGGACGAACGAGTCGCCGTCTGGGGGGTGCCGGCGCCTTCGGGTTTCGCCCGATTGCGCCCGCGTGAGGTCGAACGCTTAAAGGTGTGCCGCTGGCTCTCGCTCGACCCGCAGGTGCCGCTGGTGTTGATCGCCGGCGGCAGCGAGGGGCTGGGCCGGATCGAAAAGACAACTGAGCGCCTGCTGCGGCTGAAGAATAGTAGGCCGCAGTTAATTGTGTTGACGGGGCGTAATGAAGGCCTGCGCCGGCGCTGCGAACGACTGGTGAGTGGTGAAGGTGGCGCGAGGTTGCGCGTGCTCGGGTGGACTAACCGGATGCCCGAGTTGATGCGCGCGGCCGACCTGATGGTCTCAAAGCTCGGCAACACCTTTGACGAGGCGATGGCGGCCGAGTTGCCGCTTATTGCGCTCAAACCGCCGCCCGGGTCGGAGTGCGTACAGTATCGCTTGCTCAACGAATGGGGGATCGGACGAGCCGTGCGCACGCTCGACGAATTGGTCGAATGGGTCGCGCGCCTGCTCGATGATGCGCGAGGGCTCGATGCGATGCGCAAGCAGGCGCGCGCGCACCGCCAGACTGATGCGGCGATGCGCATTGCGCGGTGGCTCAACGATAATAGCCTGCAGACGGTCCTCCGCCCCCGGCCGGTCAATGAAAAATTGGCGATGGCGTGGGAAGTTGGGTGATGAATAAGTGACAGTGCTTTTTACTAACGGCTGGTACTGATTGCTGATGATGATAGCTCATGCCCTACCGGTGATTGCAGGCGCGGCTTCCGCCGCGGCCGCGGCCGCGAGTGCTTATTACGCGACATACGTTGTGCGTTCGCAGTGGCTGGGCACGACCGACTGGCGCGGTCGCACGGACACGGGGGCGGTGGCGCTGACCTTCGACGATGGGCCGACGGCAGACACCGACCGCATCCTCGACGTGCTGGACCGTTACAACGTTCGCGCTTCATTCTTCATGATCGGCCAGAATGTCGGGCGTCATCCGGAGACGGCGCGTCGTGTCGCCGCCGCCGGGCACGAGATCGGCAACCATTCTTATTCGCACCCGATCTACCTTTATCGAAGCCCGCGCGAGACGATGCGGCAGCTTGAGCGCGCGCAGCAGATTATTACCGAGACGGTTGGCGTCCGTCCGCGGTTCGCCCGCCCGCCGTGCGGGGTGCGAACACCCGCTTATTTCGCGGCGACTCGAAAGTTGGGCCTGCGTACGGTGCAGTGGGACGTGGCCTGTTTCGACTGGAAGAGACTGAGTGGGCTGGAGATTGCTCGGCGGGCCCTTAAAGATGCGCGTGCCGGTTCCATCATTCTGCTTCATGACGGCGACAGCACGGGTAGAAATGAGCGAAGCAAAACCGTGGCCGCGCTGCCCTTGATTATTGACGGTCTATTGAAGCGCGGCCTGCGCATTGCGCCGCTCTCGGAACTGCTCTTAGCGCGAAAGGGCATCCACTACGCAAAAGGAAACAGCCCCGCTATGATTGAGATGATTGGTGAGCAGGAGAAGGCCCCCCTGATCTTTCTTGATTTCGACGGCACCATCTCGCGGCGCGATGCCATTGACGCCATTCTCGAAACGTATGCCGACCGGGAGTGGCTGGCGATTGAAGAGGAATGGCAGGCCGGGCGTATCGGCTCACGCGAATGCCTGCGCCGGCAGATGGAACTGGTGAGCGCCACCCCGGATGAGCTCGACGCGCTACTGGCTTCCATAAAGGTGGACGAAGGGTTCGCCGCGCTGCTCGAGACATGCGCGATGTATGGCGTGGCCGCACACATCGTCAGTGACGGTTTCGATTATTGTATTCACCGCATACTCTCGCGCCCCGCCCTCGGTCTCGCGCCACTACTACGCGACGTACAAATTTTTTCGAGCCACCTCGAGCGTGACGGCGGCAATTGGCGTGTCGCCTTTCCGCACCCGGAGCAGGTTTGCGAGCACGGCTGCGCGACATGCAAGCCGGCGTTAATGCGTGCGTTAAATCCGGCGGGCGCGCCGGTCATATTTGTTGGCGACGGACTCTCCGACAGGTACGCGGCGCGCGGCGCCGACATCGTCCTGGCCAAGAACAGCCTTGAGGTTTACTGCCAGGACCAATTAATCCCCTATGTTTTATACGACAATCTTAGTGAAGTCGCCGCGCGGCTCGACGCGACGCTACGCGCCAGGACCTCTGTCGGCCGCAACGTGACCGCGTCGGCCGGCGCCTAGCATTGCAAACGAGAGCCGCAGAGTAATGAAAGGGATACCCCCTACCGCATGAGCACAGAAACACGCGACCTTGTATCACTGACACGCATCGCTGATGAGCAGGAACTGCTCGAGCTTGAGCGCAAGTATTGTTCGTGGGGCGACACCGTACACTATCTTGACCCCCCGAAATTTTTCGACCGGTGCGAAGGCAACTATCTTTACGACCGTGAGGGCACACCGTACCTTGACCTGCAGATGTGGTACTCGGCGGCGAGCTTCGGCTACGGGAACAAGCGCTTGAACAATGCACTTAAACGCCAGGTGGACAAGCTGCCGCAGTTGGCGTGCCAGTACCTGCACCCGGAAAAGGTCGAGTTGGCGGCCGCCATCGGGCGCCTCAACGAATCGAAGTTCGGTATACGGGGCCGCGTACATTTTAACGTCGGCGGCGCGCAGGCGATCGAAGACTCGCTCAAGATCGTGCGCAACGCGACCGGCAAGAATCTGGTCTTCGCTTTCATGGGCGGCTATCACGGCAGGACCCTCGGTGCCAGCGCCATCACGTCGAGCTACCGCTACCGCCGCCGCTTCGGCCACTTCTCCGACCGGGCGCATTTCGTCCCCTTCCCGTACTGCTTCCGCTGCCCGTACGGGAAGAAGAAGGAGGACTGTGGTATGTACTGCGTCAAGCAGTTCGAGAAGAACTTCGAGACCGAGTACAACTCGTTCTGGGATCCGAAGGCGGGCGAAGCGGAGTTCGCCGCTTTTTACGTTGAAGCGATTCAGGGGACCGGCGGCTACGTCATCCCCCCGCCGGAATATTTTCCGGCGCTCAGGAAGGTTCTTGATCAGTATAAGATTTTGCTCGTCGATGACGAGATCCAGATGGGCTTTTATCGCGCCGGGAAGTTCTGGGCCATCGAAAACTTTGGCGTCGAGCCGGACATAATTGTGTTCGGTAAAGCGTTGACCAACGGATTGAACCCGCTGAGCGGCGTCTGGGCGCGCGAAGAATTAATTGCCCCGGAAAAGTTTCCGCCCGGCTCGACCCATTCAACTTTCTCGTCCCACACGCTCGGGACGGCCGTCGGCCTCGAAGCGGTGCGGATGATGGAGGAAAATAATTACGAAGAGGTCACCAGGCGCAAAGGCGCATACTTTCTCGCGCAGGTCAGAGAGCTCCAGCGCCGTTACCCGAAAGTGATCGGCGATACGGACGGGATGGGGATGGCGCTACGGGTCGAGATCTGTCGCGCGGATGGGTACGAGCCTGATCGTGAGCTGACCGACAAGATTTTCGCCGAGGGCATGAAAGGCGACCTCGAGGCGCGCGGCCAAAAGATGGGCCTCGTGCTGGATGTCGGCGGCTACTACAAAAACGTCTTCACCCTCGCCCCGTGCTTTGAAATGGCGGAGGAGGAGATCGATATCGCGGTCGAACTGCTGGAGCAGCTTATTCGCCGCTGCGCTCCTGATCGGCTGTGAGGAAACGATGAAGTATGAACGCTGAATTGAAAATCATATGGTTGAATGACTGATTCATTGTCTTAATTCATCGTTCCGCGTTCATCATTTTGAGTTGATGCTGTCGACGATCATCGAACAAATTGAGCGCATAGCTTTGCGTGAGCCGGAGCGGGCCGTGCGCTGGTTGGGCGCTCTGCCGCCGTCCACACTGGCGCGGATGCAGAGGGCGCGGTTCCGGCGTACGCTCAGGCTCGCCGCCGAGCGCTCCCCCTTTTACCGCGAGCAGTTCCGGCGGCGCGGCATAGATGTACGCGGCGTCGAGCACCCGTCGCAGCTCGGAGATTTCTATACGACGGGCGAAGACTTGCGCGCTCATGGCGCGGAACGGTTTTTGACAGGCCGCGCGGATACCGCTTTTGAGACGACCGGCACAACATCGTCTGTGCCGAAGCGCGTCTACTTCTCGCAGCGTGAAATAGACGAGATGGGACGGGTGACGGCCATCGGCCTGTACCTGTTGGGACTGCGGCGCGAGGATAGCGTGTTGAGCGCGTTCGATTGCTCGTTCTGGGTTTCGCCGTGGGTGCTCCGTTCCGGCATTCAATACCTCAACTGCTTTCACGTCGAGGCGGGCAAGATCGACCCGCTTGAATTCTATGAGCGCGCACGCGCTTACCGGCCCGACGTAATCTTCGGAGAGCCTTCGTGGATCGTGCGGCTCTCGGAGATTGCCAGGAGCCGCGGCGGTGCGTGGCCCCTGAAGTTTCTTTTTGCGGGCGGCGAAAATATTACGGAGGGCGCGCGCCACATCGTCGAGCGGGTGTGGGACGCCCCGCTCTACCTCAATTACGGGCAGACGGAGTCGTTCGGCGCGCTCGGCGCCGAGTGTAAGATGAAGGACGGCTATCACCGCAATGATTTCTTCTTCTCTTTCGAGGTGATTGACGCCGATTCGGAAGGCTACGGGGAACTCGTCTATACGACGCTCACACGCGACGTGATGCCGCTCATCCGCTACCGCTCGACCGATGTGACGCGGCTGGTTGAGGAGCCCTGCGGGTGCGGACTCTTCGCCAAGCGGCTCGGAAAAATTCGCGCGCGATGCGACGAGATGGTCGTGTGCGGGATGGGCAATGTCGGCCCGTGGGTCTTCGAAGAGATTTTGCGTGACGTCGACGGCGTCGGCCAGGACTGGCAGGCGGTGGTACTGCACGAGGGGCAAAGGGACGTCGTCGAGCTGCACGTCGAGCTGGATGACACCACGCGCGAGAGTGAGGTGGAAAAAGCCGTCCACGCCTGTTTGCGTGAGCGATTTCCGGACTTTTGGAAGAACCGCGAGATGAAGCTTTACGATCTGCGCGTGATGGCCTTCGCGCCGGGCAGCCTGCGCGAAGGCAGAAAGCTGCGCCGCGTTGTCGATGAGCGACAGATGTTAAAGCACCGCTCGAAGCTTTCGGCGGCGCTGGCCTAGAGCCTGTTATGAACTTTGAAGTGCGACTTCGACAACACGCTTGAGCATCAG
>CAYLJO010000030.1:0-42197 GCA_964383905.1 uncultured Blastocatellaceae bacterium | reverse complement strand
TCGGCTGGGTCGTCGATATCCTGGAACAGACCTGTTCGGCCGTTGATGAAGCGCATCGAGCAGGAGGAGCTGCCTCAACGCCGCTGGCAGGTGCGCATGCGCGCGCGCCTGCACACGGCCTCCAAGACGAGCCGCTGACGTGAGAGGATGACCGGCGAGAGACACTATGAGCACCAGCACGCAAGCGCCGTTAAGCACCCTCAGCGTGGATGAGACTCGTGACCTCGGCTTCGGTTCGGTGGTGGCGAGCGAGAGCCGGGAGCGCCTGCTCAACCGCGACGGCAGCTTCAACGTCGAGCGCGACGGGCTGAGCTTCTGGTCGAGCCTGAGCCTCTACCAGACGTTGCTGACGATGTCGTGGCGCCGTTTCTTTGCCGTCATCATCCTCTTTTACGTCATCACCAATCTTCTCTTCGCCCTGGCGTACGTCCTGTGTGGTGAAGGCGCCCTGGCGCTCCCGGCCAGCGACACCTCCACGCCGCGGTTCATGCAGGCCTTCTTCTTCAGCGTCCAAACGTTCGCCACCATCGGCTACGGCCACGTCAGCCCGGTCGGTCTCGCCGCCAACATCGTCGTGACGGTGGAATCGCTCGTCGGCCTGCTCGGCTTTGCGCTCGCGACGGGGCTCCTCTTCTCCCGCTTCTCCCGCCCGACGGCGAAGGTGATCTTCAGCGACACGGCCGTGATCGCCCCGTACCGCGGCATAACGGCCTTTATGTTTCGTATCAGTAACGGGCGAAGGAACCAGTTGATCGAGCTCGGCGCCAAGGTGCTCCTGGCGCGTTTCGAAGAGGTCGGTGATAAAAGGGTGCGCCGCTTCTACCCTCTCTCACTCGAGCGCGACAAAGTGGCCTTCTTCCCGCTCAGCTGGACCGTCGTGCACCCGATCGACGAAGCAAGCCCGCTCGCGGGACTGACCGACCAGGATTTGCGCGGCATGGGCGCGGAGTTTCTTGTGCTGCTCACCGGCATCGACGAGACGTTCTCGCAGACCGTCCACGCCCGCTCGTCGTATATCGCCGAAGAAATAGTATGGGGGGCCAGGTTCAGCGACATCTACCGGCGCTCGGCCGACGGAATGTCCCTGACCGCGGACATACGTCGCATCCACCGCATCGAACGCGTTTAAGATCTGCTATAGCCTTGGCGGAGCAACCTCATACTATTACACACCAAAAAAGAGGTTGGTGCTCGTTTACAGGATAATATAGCCCAGGGTGCAATGAGCGTCTAACCGTAGAACAGAAGTACAGGGGCGGCCTGGTTCAGTACGAGTATGATTGTCCTCCTCGTACGTTCTGCGGCGACGAGCATCTAACCGTAGTAGAATTGAGACCTTAGGGAGGCCAATATGGTGGGACTGCCACCGACGCTACCGGTTTTCACCTTGGACGAGTACCTGGCGCTCGAGCGAGCTTCGGAGATCAGGCATGAGTATTTGGACGGCTTCGTCTACGCGATGGCCGGCGAGAGCCCTGAGCACAGCACGATCTGCTTTAATCTCGCCGGACTACTGCACGGCCAACTCCGTGATAAGCCCTGCCGGGGATTTTCACCCAATATGAAAGTTCGGACCGACCCTTCGGGGCTCTTCGCTTACCCTGATCTGGCTGTCGTCTGCGGCGAGCCGCTCTTTCACGACGAGCGCCGCGATGTGCTGGTGAACCCGACGGTCATTTTTGAGGTCTTGTCATCCTCAACGGAAGCTTATGACCGGGGAGAAAAGTTCCTGCGCTACCGGACTCAGATTTCGACGCTCCAGGACTACGTCCTCGTCTCGCAGAGCAAGCCTTTACTTGAACATTTTGCGCGCCGGCCAGACAGCACGTGGCCCTCCGCCGCGGTGGATGATCTTTCGGGCAGTCTGTATCTGGCTTCTATTGACTGCCGTGTCCCTCTCTCTGAAGTTTATGACCGCATCGTTTTACCGGTCGTCAAAGGCACCGAAGGACTGCACTAGCGGGCTGGTCAAGCCCGTGCAACGCCTGCTCACCATATCTACTGTTTGACCGAGCACTGCATTTCACAAGATTAAAGCTGTTGCCTCTCACCGGTTCGGCAACTGCACCTGCCGGTAGGATGCTGCCGATGACCAACCCTACGATACGGGAGATCGCCTTTAGCCTTTCCGTTTCTCCGTCTTCATTGCCCAATTTCAAGGCGCAGTCCGTCCGTCGCGCCGATAGTTCGTCCGTCCCACAGCTTTACCGCTTCCGCCGAGACGTCAACGTCATCCCACTCCGGATAGAGGTGTGTCAGCAGGACGGTTCGAGGCGCAGCCCGCCGCGCCAGTCGCATCGCATCCGCCAGCTCAAGATGTGTCTCGACCGGCTTATCGCGCCGGAACGAGCATTCCATCATGAAAAGCTCAACGCCTTGCGCGAAAGAGCCAAGGGCTTCTGTGTAGCCCGTGTCCGATGTGTAGACCAGTGATGAGCCACGCTCCTCGGTCAGCCGGATGGCTAGGCTCTCGCGCGTGTGCGGCGTCGAAAAGGAGCGCGCCTGTAGACCGGGAATGATCTCAAACTCTGCGCGCGGAGCGACCTCGCGCACTTCGACGGGAAAGGGCTGCTTGAGTAGCTTGTAATTACCGGCCTCGTCAAAAGCGCGTAAGAGCTTCTTCAACCCGTATCCGCCCAAGATCGCGAGCGGCTTTCGTCGCGCCTGTGTCTGCGGTGCATACTTGGTGCCGAACAGGAAAGGCGCCAGGCCGCCGACGTGGTCCAGATGAAAGTGGCTGACCCAGATCGCGTCGAGATTGACCCAATCCAGATTTTCCTGTGCCATGCGATGCACCGCCGCCGCGCTCGCGTCCATCAGCATTGACCCCCCGCGTGTTTCGAGCCAGTGGGCCGAAGCCGCGCGCCGGGGATGTGGGACGGAGGTGCCAGAACCGAGTACCACGAGTTTCATCGCGATCACTCCTGTTACCATTGAACCCCGGCGGTCGGCAAACGTCAAACGCTCACTTGACCGCCACGTATCTGTTGCGTTAAACCTCAAAGTATAAACACTCTGGAAACAATGACGGAGAACCATGAGTATAAGAGCGGATGTAGAGCTTGACGCGCTGGCCGTCTTTTCGCACCCGGACGATGCCGAGTTAACGGCGTCCGGCACGCTGCTCAAACTGAAATCACTGGGCTACCGGACGGGCGTACTCGACATGACGCGCGGTGAGATGGGCACGCGTGGCACGCCCGAAGTGCGTGCCCAGGAGGCACAGGAAGCGGCACGGATTTTGAAACTCGACGTGCGGCTTAATCTTGAGCAGCCGGACGGTCACGTCTGGCCGACGGAGGAGGCGCGAACGGCACTGGTGCGCGTCATTCGCGCGCACCAGCCGAGGGTGATTCTGACGCCGCACTGGGACGATCCGCACCCGGATCACGCCAACACGTGCCGCATTGTCCGTGAAGCAGCCCGGCTCGCCAGTATGCGACGCTACGACGAGGCGACGGGGCAGGACGCCGTACGCATCCCCACCGTGGCCCACGCCGTCTATTCAAGAAATGTTATCCCGTCGTTCATCGTTGATATTTCGGACTTCATCGAAGGGAAGCGGAAAGCCATCCGCGCACACGTCTCACAATTCTACCGGGCCGATTCTAACGAGCCGGAGACGCGTATCAGCGAGAAGGGCTTTCTCGATCAGTTGGAGTGGCGTATGCGCTATTACGGCTCGCTCATCGGTACCGAAGCGGGCGAAGCTTATTACGTGCGCGAGGCGCTCAACGTTGACGATCCCGTCGCACTGCTGACCCGGCCGATGAATATTTACTCCTAGCGAATAGACTTCGGGTTCGGAGTTCAGTAACCGGTCTTAACTCGGAACCTGACACTCGAAACTTATGTCTGTTAAGACGGGTTGCTGTGGCTTTCGGATGGCGCGGTCGGAATACACGGCGCTCTTTCCCGTCGTCGAAGTGCAGCATACTTTCTACCAGCCGCCGCAGGTCTCCACCCTCGAACGCTGGCGCGCGGAAGCGCCGGATGATTTCGAGTTCACCTTGAAGGCCTGGCAGCTTATTACACACGAGGCGAGCAGTCCGACCTACCGGCGACTCAAAACAGAATTGACCGAGGGCGAGCGCGAGCAGTGCGGCGCATTCCGGTGGACTCCCCCGGTCAAAGAGGCCTGGGCCACAACGCTTGCCTGCGCCGAAGCTTTGGCCGCGCGCTGCGTACTCTTTCAATGCCCGGCGCGTTTCACGTCCACCACAGCGCACGTCAAGCAGATGCGCAAATTCTTCGATTCGATTGAACGCAGCAATGACTTAAAACTCCTGTGGGAGCCGCGCGGCGACTGGCCGAATGATCTAGTACGCCGGCTCTGCGAAGAGCTCGATCTGGCGCACGTTGTTGACCCCTTCGCGGCGCGCACAACGACGCCCGAGTTCTGCTACTTCCGCCTCCACGGCCGGCGGGGCTTCAGGTATGTTTATGAAGACGACGAGCTGGAAGAGCTACTGGGAATGTTACCGCGTGGGCAGACGTCCTACGTCTTCTTCAACAATGTGCGGATGCGCGAAGACGCCGCCCGATTTCAAAATCTGGTGCGGCGTCTGGCTGAACTCAAACCCTGAAACTCAGGACCCGAAACTAAGCGGCGACGACCTCGATCTCAGGATCGACCTCCTGCCTGAGCATCCCCTCAATAGCCATCAGTGTGCCGGAGAGCGAGCTCGGGCAACTGCCGCACGCCCCCTGGTATCTGATCGAGAGCGTGTGATCTTCCAAACCCAGCACTTCCAGCCAGCCGCCGTCACCGGCGAGCGCTGGGCGCACCTTTTCATTCAGTATCTCGTTGATCCGTATGAGGCGCGGGTCGTCGCTGACGGCCGCCGCGATGGAGCCGCCGACGGCCGCTGCTGCGGCAGCCGCCCCGCCCGTCACCGCCGACTCCGCGGCGCGGATCGGCACGGCAAGTTGCGGCAAAAGCTCGTCCCAGTCCCCTTCTTCGTCCTTCTCAACCGTCACCATCCGATCCATATAAAAAACGGAGACGATGTGGCCGACCTCAAAAAGGGCCTTTGCCAGCGCGTCCCCTTCGGCCGCCGCCGCCGTATTGAAAGAGTGGACGGTGCCGCTGCTGACCGGCTCTTTGAGGATGAATTTGACCGCATTTGGGTTTGGCGTCTCTTCAATATCACTTATTTTAGGCATTCCCGGATCTCCATGGCATTTTGACGGCTGCCCGGAGGCGGCGCGCGTCATCATGTAAAATATTTATTGCTAACACTAACATTATACTCTTCCGGCCATTGAATGTATTGCCGCCGCGGCGCGTCAAAGGCGTATCTACAATGTAATAAGCATGTTACTTAGATGTTACAAAATATGAGCGCGCTGTCCGGCCATTTAGCGTAGAATTTTTAACATATTTTTGGAGATCAGATTGTGCCTATATCGGCGAAAAATATGTTGCCAAAAGCGCGAGATAGGTCTACACTTATAGACCTCGCTTGACCCCCTTTAACTAGGTGTGCAAGTTGAGACAAGAGGCAGGCAATTGCGAGGGTTGCCTGCCTCTTCCTCTGTCCGGTGGCCGCCCCGGTTAAGGTCTGATTTCATCCGCCCCAAGACTCGCACGCCCCTTACTGCTACAATCGGAAAGACATGATCAAACCCAAAACATTTTTTCATCCTGTTAATTATGTAAATCCTGTCTAAAAGCTCTAATCTCTTGGCTTTGGACTTTCGACCCTGGACTTTGGACTACTGTTTATGAACATCGGTATCACGGTCTATCCGACTTACGGCGGGAGCGGCATTGTCGGCTCCGAGCTGGGAAAAGAGCTGGCGGCTCGCGGCCACACGGTTCACTTCATCGCCTCGGCCTTGCCGTCGCGCCTGACCGAGCTCAGCGAGCGCGTGCGCTTTCATGAAGTCGAGATGATGACGTACCCGCTCTTCGAGCACCAGCCGTACACACTGGCGCTGGCTACGAAAATGGCGACCGTCGCCGAGACCGAGAAGCTCGACCTGCTGCACGTGCACTACGCCATCCCACACTCGATCAGCGCGATCCTCGCGCGCGAGTCCCTACGGCCCAATCGCCGGCTTCCCATCATCACAACGCTGCATGGGACCGACATCACGCTCGTCGGTGCTGACCGCTCGTACCTGCCGATTACGCGTTACGGGATAGCGCATTCGGACGGGGTGACGGCCATTTCACACTACCTTAAACGGGCGACCGTGGAGACTTTTCAGTTCGACAACATTACCGTGATCCCGAACTTCATTTGCCCCTCCGATTATCAAAGGCATCCCGTGCCGGAGTTGCGCGCCGCGCTGTCGCCCCGTGGCGAGCCGCTACTTGTCCATATCTCGACCTTTCGCCCGGTCAAACGCCCGGTCGATTGTGTGGAGATACTGGCGCGCGTTCTTGCCGGGAATGTCAAAGCTCGGCTGGTCATGGTCGGCGACGGCAGTGAGCGCTCCCTGGCAGAGCATCGCGCGCGTTGCCTCGGCATCGCCGAACACTGCGTCTTTGTCGGCAAGCAGCCGAAAATCGCTGATTACCTATCCGCCGCCGACGTGCTGCTATTGCCTTCGGAACAGGAGTCGTTTGGCCTCGTCGCGCTCGAAGCCCTGGCGTGCGAGGTCCCGGTTATAGCCTCACGTGTCGGCGGCACCCCGGAGGTTGTGACTGACGGCGAGACCGGTTTCTTGAGCGAAGTGGGCGATGTTGAGAAGATGAGCGCGGACGCCGTGCGCCTCTTGAAAGATGATGATGAGCGGCGTGAGATGGGACGGCGCGGGCGCGCGTCGGCCGTTTCGCGCTACAGCACCGATCTGATTATTCCGCGGTACATTGAATTCTATGAGCGCGTCATCGCCGCGTAAGGCGACGTACCGGCAGGCGGAAGGGGCGGCCGGGGAAAAGCCGATCCGCTACATTATCCAGAATCTGGAGCGGGCCTACGGCGTGCCCGAGAACAAGCGTGCGTCCGACCCGCTTGACATGTTGATTCGCGTCATCCTCTCGCAGGCGACGAGCGACACGAACAGCCGTCGCACCTTCGCGGCGCTGAAAGCGCGTTTCAAAACGTGGGATGAGGCGCTCGGCGCGCGCGTCTCGACCCTCGCCGCGACGATCCGTTCGGGCGGCCTGGCCAACCAGAAGGCCGCCGTCATCAAGAGCGTGCTCCGCCAGATCAAAGACGAGCATGGCACCCTCGACCTGGGCTTCCTGCATGATTTTTCTGCCGCCGAAGCTGGGCGCTATCTCTCGCAGTTTCGCGGCATCGGCCCGAAGACCATTGCCTGTACCCTCCTTTTCGCCTGCCGCAAGGAGGTCTTTCCGCTCGACACGCACATCTTCCGTATTTTGCGGCGCGTCGGTCTGATCCCGCAAAAGTGCACCGATAAGCGCGCCCACGAGATCATGGACCGTCTAGTCCCGCGGGGAAAGTTCTACTCTTTCCACGTTAACCTGATCCGCCACGGTCGCACGCTCTGCCGCCCACGTGATCCGCTGTGCGAGCGGTGCCCGATCGTCGAATACTGTGATTACGGACAGTCAATAATTTAAGACCCGCGTATGCCTTATCTGGTGGACGGCAATAACGTGATGGGCCAGCGCGTCGGCTGGCATAAGGATAAGCCGGCGGCGCGGCGCGCGCTGCTCGACGATCTCGCACAATTCGCGCTCGCCAAACACGCACGCGTCACGGTCGTGTTCGACGGAGCGCCGGAGGCGCATTTCCCCGACGGCGCGAGCTACAGGGGAGTGCGTATCTTTTATGCCGCACGCGGCTCCAACGCGGACGAGCGCATTAAGCAGTTGGTGGAGGCGGATCGTGAGCGGCGTCAACTGCTGGTCGTCACCTCCGACCGTGCCCTCACTGATTACGTCCGCCGCTGCGGCGCAAAAGTCCTGCGGGCGGGAGAATTCAGGCGGCTGGTCGACGAGTTAAGAGCGCAAAGGACACGCACTTCACAGGCGGAGGCGGATAGACCATTCAATGATCGAGAGCTAAATGACTGGATGCGTTATTTCGGCGTTGCGCCCGAAGACGAATAAAAGGCAGAAGGAAAAAGTAAAAAGGCAAAGGTGCGAATCACAGATAAATTTATTGAAGGTGGTTTCCGCCTTCCTTTTGCCTTTTACCTTATCTCGACGAGTTCGACATCGAAGATAAGTTTGCGCCCGGCGAGGGGGTGATTGGCGTCGAGGGTCACGGAATCTTCGCTGATGTTTGTAACGTTCACAGGGATCTGATTGCCGTCCGGTAGCTTTAAGACGAGACTCATTCCGACCTGCGGCTCGACTTCGAGATTAAGCTGGGAGCGCGCCACCGATTGCACCAGTTCCTCACGACGCTGCCCGTAGGCGTCGTCGGCCTCGATCTCGATCCTCTTCTTGTCGCCGACGCTCATCTCACGCACGCCTTCGTCGAAGCCCGTAATAACCTGGCCCGCGCCGATCTCAAACTCGAGCGGATCGCCACCGGCGGAAGAATCAAAGACCTCGCCGTCCTCAAAACGTCCGGTGTAGTGGACCCGCGCCGTATCGCCTTTTTTCGCCGGCTCTGCCATTATTCACCCCCGGTCAGGAATTGTTTTCGTGTAGCATCTCATATTAAGCTATCAAATGCCAGCAATCGATTTTGCGAAGAATTCGCTTTGATCGCCGTACACCCCTGTATCCCTCAATTAACCTACCAGGTGCCGGAAATGGACACATGCCCTCTCCTTTCGCTCCTGCTTATTTCTCACCTACCGGCCACGACCTCGCAACTCGACACCGACCAGACGCCCGGCGGATACGTTCCATAAGTTGTGGTCGCGGACGCGCCCGCCAAAGAGAAATACTACACGGCGACACGATGGATAGACTTCGAAATCATCAAATAGTTCCGGGCCCCGGGTTTCAAGCCCACCGTCGGATTTCCGACTTGAAACTTTTTACCGGAAACTTGAAACTATCTTTATGCGCTCCATCATCGTCGGCACTGCCGGGCACATCGACCACGGAAAGACCTCTCTCGTACGTGCATTGACGGGCGTCGATGCCGACCGCCTGCCGGAGGAGAAGCGGCGCGGCATCACGATCGATCTCGGGTTTGCCGAGCTGGATCTGGGTGACGTCCGGATCGGCTTTGTCGATGTGCCCGGCCATGAGCGGTTCGTCAAGAACATGCTGGCCGGCGCGCACGGCATTGATGTGGTCGCGCTCGTCATCGCCGCCGATGAAGGCGTGATGCCGCAAACACGCGAACACTTTGACATCTGCCGACTCCTTGATGTCCGCCGCGGCCTCCTCATCATTACCAAGACCGATGCGGTTGACGAAGAGTTGATTGCGCTCGTGCGCGCCGAGGCGGAAGAATTGGTTGCCGGGTCATTTCTTGAGAGCGCGCCTATGCTGCTTGTCAGCTCACGCACGGGCTCGGGCCTCGACGAGTTAAAGAGAGCGCTGCGTGAGGTCGCTCTCGAGGTGCCGGCGCGTTCCTCGGAAATGTTTGCGCGCCTGCCGGTGGATCGCGCCTTCACAATGCGTGGGTTCGGGGCGGTGGTCACGGGCACACTCGTGGCCGGGGAGATCGGCGAAGGCGATGAGATGGAGTTGCTGCCGCCTGGCGCGCACGCGCGCGTGCGCGGCCTGCAGGTACACGGCGCGCCCGTTCCGCGGGCCGTGGCCGGGCAGAGAACAGCCGTCAATCTCGGCGGTGTTGAGGCGTCAATGATCGAGCGTGGGATGGTGCTTGCCCCGGCCGGGCGGCTTCATCCGACGCAGGCAATAGATGTTCATTTGGACGTGCTGAAAACCGCGCCGCGCGCCTTACGCTCGCGCTCGCGTGTGCGTGTTCATCTGGGAGCGGCGGAGGTTTTGGCGCGTGTACGCATTCTCGAAGAGGCGGGCGAGATCGCGCCCGGCGACGGCGGCTTCGCACAACTGCGCCTCGAATCCGCGGTCGTGGCGCTGCTCGGCGAGCGTTTTATTATTCGTTCGTATTCTCCTTCGCACACGATTGCCGGCGGGCGCGTGCTCGATCCGTTCGCGGCTAGGCATCGGCGGCGTGAAGCGCAGTTGGCGCGCGCGCGGCTTGATGGCCTCATGACAGGGGATCGGGCCACGCGGTTTGCCCTGTTCGTCGAAGGGGCGGGAGAGCGCGGCCTGCGGCTGGCGGAGGTGGCCGCACGCACGGGGTGGCGCGACGATGTTCTGGGAGAGTCGGCGAAGCACGCCGTAAAAAACGGCTCGGTGACCGACGCCAACGGGGTCTATCTCGGGCGCGCCAGCTTTGAGCGGTTAACGCGGGTCGCCCTCGCCGAGGTCGAAATGCACCACCAGCGCGAGCCGCTGGCACGTGGAATCCTGCGCGAGACTTTACGCGAGCGCCATTTCGCGCACGCGCCGCTGGAAGTGTTCCGCGCCGTGATCACGGACCTGGAGAAGCGGGGCGCACTCGTTTCCGAAAAAGAGATCGTACGCGCGGCGGCCCATAATCTCTCGCTCTCGCCCGCCGACGTAACGTTCCGTGACCGGCTGGAGCTTGTTTACAAAGATGACGCGCTTGAGCCCCCGACCATCTATGAGGCGATGGAACGTGCCGGAAATGCGACCGCCACGCTCCAACATAAGCGCAAGATCCTCCAGATGCTGATCGACAACGGTCTGCTCGTGCGCGTTCAGGGAGACCTCCTTTACCACCGCGAAGTGCTCGAAAGCTTCATCGCGAAATTACGTGGCTACGCCGCTCAACACGAGCCCGAGCGATTCATTGATGTCGCCGCATTTAAAGACCTGGCCGGGGTCTCCCGAAAGTACGCGATCCCGCTCCTCGAGTATTTCGATCGCGAGCGCATCACCCGCCGCGCCGGCGACCGCCGGCTCATCCTGTAAGGAAAAAGGAAGGTAAAAGGCAAAAAAGTGAAGATAATGCATATTTGCGAGCGCACATTTGATTTTGCCGTTCGGATAGTAAAATTGTATCAATATCTGGAGGAGAAATAGGGGGTCGGGCGCATCCTTGGTAAGAAGTTGTTACGGGCCGGCACATCCATCGGCGCTAACGTGGAGGAAGCGCAGGCGGGGCAGAGCAAGGCCGACTTTATCAGTAAGAATGCCATTGCCCTGAAGGAAGTTCGTGAGACACTTTACTGCTTACGCCTTCTTGCTGCGACAAAAATATAGCCAGCATCCCGGCTCTCCGAACTGCAGAGCGAAATTGAAGAATTGATGCGCATCATCGGCGCGATCATAGTTTCAGCCAAAGCTGAAAGTTAAAGTATTGAACGGTCCCCTTTTACCTTTTACCTTTTTACTTTGGCCTTGACAAATTGCTTGCGTTCTTACATATGGTGGCGGTAACATACTGTCGCATAAAGACTCAAAAGCCCGCTTCTGAAGAGCAGGAGCGGTTGGCCGGCACTTCTTTTCTGAACTTTTAGCAGGCGTGAAAGGCTTTTCTCCGAGCCATTATAATTATTAACTCTAACGAACGCCGGAGGTTCAACATGAGAACGAAAGACATTCTAGCCGTGATTGTGGGCTTGGCCGCGATCGTGTTCGCGATCTACGAGTTCTTTTTCAAGTACAAGGCCACTCCTGGAGCCGAAGGAGACATGATGCACCTGTGGCTGGCGATCGGGGCCGCCGTGGTGGCTTGCGCTTGCGCGCTCGTTTATTTCCTCGGTCATGTCAACAAGGAAGAGGAGATCCACATTACGCAGTAAGAGCTGTCTTCTCACTTCACGAGGGTGTGTTGGCAGTTCATAATAAAAAGGTCGGCTGCGCCTCGCAACGAAGCCGCAGCCGTTGCTGGTAATTTATTAAAAGTGTGACTTTGGCGCCGTTTGCGCGACAGCCGCGAAGGGACTGCTCGCGCGCAAGACGGCGCTTTGATTTGTTTCAGGCACGCGTGTTCCGTAAAGTTATCCTCGAGGAGAGACTCCTTAATGCTGATCGCTTCGCTCTTGATGTTGGCGCAGATTGAGACGCGCTACACCCAGCCCTCTTACTTCGTTCCGATCGTGCTCTTTCTCCTCATCGCCGGGGCGGTCGGTTGGCTCATCGCGGCGGTGCTCGGCTTTGCACGCGCCCGCGCCTTCGGGCCGTCGGTGCGTTGGTTTGCCCTCGCCTCCGTCTGTTTGATCATGTATCACTTGCAATTTTTGATGCTGGCGCTCGGGATCGTGCTGGATAACCCCGACCTCACGCTCGCCGTCGGCGCTTTCTTCAATATCTTCATCGTGCTCGGGTCGGTCTGCGCCGTCATGGGATTCGTGCGGCTTACAAGCCCACGCTAGACGGTTGCCGGCAGTTCGGCATCTTTGAAACTCTTGATTGATGAGTAGGAAATGGATCATTGTGGCCGCGCTCGCACTAGTTGCGGGCGCGGCCATTCTCTTTGTCGCGCAGGTTGAGCGTGAAGGAAGGGGCGTGGCCGGACGGCGCGGGTTTGTGCGAACGAGCGGCCCGCGCTTTGTGGTTGACGGGCGCCCGTTCCGCTTCGTCGGCGCAAACGTCGCCGTGATGTACCGTGACGAAGACCGCGCACGCATGCCGGAGACGCTACGTCAGGCGGCGCTTGACGGCGTGCGTGTGGTCCGTGTGTGGGCCAGCGGGGAGGGCGGCCCGAATGACATCGGGCCGGTCGGCGGTGATCGCAACGATTGGCCGCGCACACACCCATTCCGCCCGACGCCCGATGAATGGAATGAAGAAGCATTCGTCCATCTGGATCGGGTGCTCGCCGAGGCCGCGCGCCATAACCTGCGTGTGCAGCTCACGCTCGTCAACTGGTGGCGTGACACGGGCGGCGTCACACAGTATCTCTACTGGGCCGGCATCAAAGACGCCGCCGATACCCGCTACCCTTACGGCATCAACCTCGAGCGCGCCATGCTCTTCTACACGAACGAAGGGGCGCGCCGTCTCTACCGCCAACACGTGGAAAGGATCGTGACGCGCCGCAACAGTGTGACGGGCGTGCCATACCGCGACGACCCGACCATTATGGGCTACGAGTTGATGAACGAGGCCCAGGCTATCCCAGGCCGCTGGGCCGAGCGCCGCGCCTGGGTCGCAGAAATGAGCGCCTACGTGCGCTTGCTCGACCCGAACCACCTCATCACGCCGGGCACGTGGGGCTATCGCATGGCCGTCGAGCGGCGCGCGTGGCTCGAAGAGCACCGGCTTCCAACCGTTGATTACTGTGATGCGCACCACTACCCGCGCGACGATCGTGACACCTCTGTTGACTCGCCCGACGACCTGCGCTGGTTCATCGACAACCGCGCGGCGGCCGCCTTTTCGCTCAGGAAGCCGCTCGTCTTCGGCGAATTCGGCATGGCGCCCGAAGGCTTCAAGGGTTTTTCGCGTGAGACCTGGTTTCGCTCCTATTTTGAGAGTGCGGCGCACGCCGGTGTGGGTGGTGCGATGTTCTGGATCTTGACGCCCGACCCACACCGGGGTTACGGCATCGCGTACACAGGGCCGCGCGATCAGAGCGTACGCGAGGAGATCGCCCGCGCCGCCCGCCTATTCGCCTCACTCCAAAATGAGCCTCCGCCACGCCGCTTGCTCGATGCCGGCCATCATCTCGTGCCGCACCAGTTTGCCTTCACACGGCGGCCCGACGATCCGGCCACACGACCCGAGATAAAGATCCATGATGATGGGACGCTGCTCTACCGCTTCAACCCTGAGACGGCCGTGAGCGCGCGTTTTGAAAAACTGGGCGGCGGGGCCGGCTACATCTGGGGCGCCGGCGTGGGAGAATTTGATTACGTCGTGCCCGCGCGGGACAAGTGGGGGCAGGTCGGAAGCCTTGTCGTGCGCGCCCACATCCAACCCGTCATCGATGATCCGCGACAGATTATCAAGCAGACCCGCGTCACACTTTTGATTGACGGCACAGACTGCGGCTCGCGTCTCATCCCTGTCGAAGACCCAAAAAATGCTTTGACGCAGGAATGGCGGGTCGATTCCCTCGCCGTGCGCCTGCGCGCCGCCCTGGGCCGGGCGCTCTCAATCCGCTTCGCCGTGAAAGTAACCTCCGACGATCCCTTCGGCGCAAACATCTCCGGCTACCCAGAAGGCTACGATGCACACGGCGCTACTCCCATCGAGATTGAGGTGCGCTAATGAAAAAAGCCCACGGAGTGGGCGACAGAAGATTCTAAATGCTTCGGCATCTCACCATCATTGAATTAAAGCGCGCACAGCTTCCCGCGCATAGTAAGTAATGATGATGTCGGCGCCCGCGCGTTTAATGCTCGTTAAGGTTTCGAGCATCACACGCTGTTCATCCAGCCAGCCCTTCTGCGCCGCCGCTTTAACCATCGCGTACTCGCCCGAAACGTGATAGGCGGCCAGCGGCAGATCAAACCGGTCACGAACCATCCTCAATATATCGAGGTAGAGCGTCGCCGGCTTGACCATCATGATGTCTGCGCCCTCCGTATAATCCAGTTCGGCTTCTCGCAGAGCTTCACGCCCGTTCGCCGCATCCATCTGGTAGGCGCGGCGGTCGCCGAATGCCGGCGCGCTGTCGGCCGCCTCGCGAAACGGCCCGTACAAAGCCGAAGCATACTTCACCGCGTAAGACATAATCGCCACGTGCTCAAAGCCTGCCGTGTCCAGCGCCTCGCGGATCGCCCCGACCTGCCCGTCCATCATCGCCGACGGCGCGACGATGTCCGCTCCCGCCGCCGCCTGGCTCACGGCCGTCTGCGCCAGCAGCTCCAGCGACTCGTCATTCAGCACCTCGCCGTTGCGCACCACGCCGCAGTGCCCATGCGAGGTGTATTCGCAGAGACACGTGTCGGCGATCACGACGAGGTCCGGGGCAGCCCGGCGGACGGCCCGTGCGGCCTTCTGTACAATCCCGTCTTCGGCATACGCGCCCGTGGCCGTCTCATCCTTCTTCTCCGGCAGGCCGAACAGCAGCACCCCACGGATACCCAGTTCATAAGCCTCCGCAGCCTCGCGCGCAACCTCATCGACCGAGAGGTTGTAAACGCCGGGCATGGATTTGATTTCACGACGCACACCCTCAGCCGGGCAAGCAAAGAATGGGAGAATAAAATCCTCACGCGCGAGCCGCGCCTCTCGCACCAGCGCACGCACCTGCTCGCGCCTTCTCAGCCGTCGCGGCCGGTGAATAAGATTAGACATTCGGCGACCTCCTCCGCCTAAATCCAGCACGCCCGAATCATACGCGCCCGCCGCCCGCACGCGCAAACGTAGGCAATCTATAAACTCCGCTACAATTGATCCCGCTTATATGATACAAGCCTTCGGGGAGGCGTCGGGGAATGAGAATGTACCGATCGAAAAATAGAAGGAGCGACGAATGCGAACCACGTTCGATATTGGCAACGAAGCGGAAGGAATAGTGCTGGGACCTTATGTCAAAGCTGGACTGAGGGTCTGCATTCCGTTCGGAACAGGCGGGCCTTACGATTTAGCAGTCGATACCGGCACCAGGATCGTGAAAGTGCAGGTCAAGACCGCCACTTTCGAGAAAGGCTGTATCCTTTGCAGGACCAGGCGAAGAAATGCAAGCTATGACAGAACAATGAGAAGATATGAAAAAGGCGAGGTGGATTATTTCGCTATTTACTGCCCACAGTTGGGTGAGCTATACGGAATGCCTTTTGAGGCCGCGAAGGGGTCAGCATCACTGCGCATCGACCCTACAGTAAACAAGCAGGAAAAATACATTCGGTGGGCTAAAGATTACTCTTGGGAAAGACACATAGCAGAATTGAGAGGGTGAATGGCGGGGGAGAGACTTGAACTCTCGGCCTACGGGTTATGAGTCCGTCGCTCTAACCAGCTGAGCTACCCCGCCGCAAGGCATAAATTATAGCCAAGTCAGAAGTGATCAGCAATTGCATACCCGACGGCTCAGCTATAGTGCCAATAGATGTACGTCAATGCATGTTTCATTTTTTCTTACTCTCACGACCAACTTTAGCGCCAGCTCTGGCCGTATGTGCCTTTGAGGGTCACGAGTTCAAGCCTCGCCACGTTACCAAAATCTCCCGTTGCCTTCAAAATCACGGCGTGTAGGACTTAGCACAATCCCTGCCGCTTTCGCCTTTTTGTCGTAATGCCCAGAGTAACCTATTAACTGAATCCGTAAATACAGCCTGTTGGTTTGAAATCTCTTGCTGCGTGTACCTGCCGAAGGGTATAGTAAGGCTCAATAACGAGGCGCCATACTGATGCCGATACAGCTTGAAGTTCGACCTGAAATCACTGATAAATTGACTGCTCTCGCCAGAGCCAGAGGTGTCTCTGTGGACGAGCTTTTGCGAGCAGTACTTGATGAGTTGGAGCCAGGGCGAGACTCAACCACTGCACCATCGCTGGAAGAATTTGAGAGGGATATGGACGCGATAGCAGAAGGTTTAGAACATCTGTCGGCCGAATATCAAGGGACTTACTCGCGAAAAGACATCTACATGGATCAGGACTGATGTAAATGGGAGTTGCTCAGAAAAGCTATGACGAGATTATTGATCTCTTCGCGCGAGGAACCACCTCAGCCGAGGTGCTGGCTTTTCGTCCGTCAAACGAAACTCAAGAACGAGTCCGCTACTTGCTCGCACGCAACCGGAGTGACGAAATCACGGCAGAGGAGGCATCAGAACTAGAGCGCTTAGGTGAGATCGAACACCTCATGCAACTGGTCAAAGCGCGCGCCAAACTCTACGTCGAGGGCTCACTGTGAGCTACCTGCCGGCCGCCCTGCGCCGGCAGATGCGCGAACGGGCTGCCGATAGATGCGAATACTGCATGCTGGCTGAAGAAGACGCCTATTTACCTCATGAGCCAGACCACATCATCGCGGAAAAGCATGGCGGGACGGATAAGCTTGAAAATCTGGCCTTGGCCTGTTTTGACTGCAATCGGTTCAAAGGATCAAACATCGCCTCGCTTGATCCGGTGGGCGGCGAGTTGACCCCGCTATTCAACCCTCGGATGCAAAAATGGAGCGAGCACTTCGAGGCCCGCGGTGGCGAGATCATTCCACTCACTGCCGTCGGTCGTGTGACAGAGCGAATCTTGCGATTGAATCTGCCGGCGCGTGTAGAAGTGCGCGAGATGCTGGCCGAGATGGGAGACTATCCCGGAGGATCGCCCTAGTCACTTTCTGAATCATCGCGGTAAGCATATCGCAATTAAGATTTGCCGTAATGCATAAGGTACGCTTTGCCGGATGAGGTCATAAATGCATATCTCCTTCAACCATGATCCGCTAAACATTGGGCTTTTGCCGTCGCATGCGACGGTGTGACCGGGATTCATAACGTGCCCTTATGTACCTAAGCCTTCACTAATCCGACCGGCTGCGGCCGGAAATCCGGGAACACTCTGCCGATGTCACGGTTTCCCATCACTCCGGCCAGCACCTCGGAGAGCACCGAGCGGTAATCGTAATTAATCTTGAGGCCGCCCGGCCCGGGAACATCTTCTTCGGCGAGGCCGGGCCACGCGCCGTGAACCTTTCCGCCGTTGATCTGATCTCCGATCGCGATAAAAGCGAAGCCGCGGCCATGATCGGTCCCGAGTGAGCCGTTTTCATAGACGCGACGCCCAAACTCGGTCATCACGATTGTCGTCACTCTCTCGCGACAGCCTTCCAGGTCGGCATCGAAGGCGGCGAGTCCGCGCGCCAGATAATCGATGCTCTCCACCTGCGCCCCGCCCGTCGTCCCTTGAAAAAAGTGGGTGTCCCACCCGCCGAGATCAATACACGCGACCTCCAGACCGACGTTGGCCTTCACCAGTCGCGCGATCTGGCGCAGCCCCGCGCTGAAACCGTCCTTCGAGTATTCCACGCCGCCCGCTGTTTTGTAGTCCTGCCCACGCAGCGCCTCGACGCGTTTTAATAGGTCCAGCGCTTCGCGCCCGGATTGGCTGAGCAATTCCGCCTCCGCCCCGTACATGGCGGAGAGGGCCAACGAGACCGCGCGAGGGTCGCCCGTCGGCGTCTTGATCTTAATTTCGTCCAGAGAGTAGATGGCGCTGGCCACAGGCGCGCTACGGAGCGATTCGGGAATCGTCGCCCCGATCGCCACCGCCGAGAGTGGGCCCAGCGTTTCCGCGCCGGCCCGTGTTTGAAGATGCCGGGCCAGCCATCCTCCGCCGAGCGTCTTCCCGTAATCTTCTCCGTGCTCGATCTGGTCCTGCGCTTCGAAGTGTGAGCCCGTCGGGTTGTCGGAGCCGACGGCCTGGACAACGCCGAGACACCCTTCCTTGAAGATCGGCAACAGAGAGCGCAATCGCGGATGCAGGCCGTAAAAATCGTCAAGACGAACAGCCCGGTCCGCGCTCTCGCTGCTAACGGAAGGCCGGGGTATCGCGAGGGACGGGCGGAGGGCATAATACTGGTCGTCGCCGTATGGCACCACTAGGTTGAGCGTGTCCGCGCCGCCGCGCAGGAACACGCAGACGAGAGTCCTCGCGCCCGCGTCCGGTATCACAGAGCCGCTGCCGAAGAACAGTTGTCGAATAAATCCGCGTCGCGCCGTTGCCTTCATTGTCAATACCTCTGGAACGCGGGCGAAGCGAGCATCAGTCCGACTAGCTCTGCCCTCCGGTTATCACTCCCGAGACCCTGGCTGATCACATAATCGTCAAGTGCCCCTATCTCAGTCGCCGTCCCGGCCCGCCCGATGAAGTGCGGCAAGAGGCGGGCCGGCCTCAAGTCCTTTCCCGTCGCGCCCCCGATCGCTTGAGCGAGTTGATCGAGCGAAACCTGGGCCGACGGGATCTGGTTCGACGCCAGCGCGAAGGCGAAATTCCAGCGCCACAGAAGCGTCCCCAGCCATGGCGCAGTCTTGTCCGGATAACCGTCCGGAGTGGGAAACTGAAACGGTCCCTGCCCCATCCGCATCAGATACTCGATCAAAGATTGGTGGGCGTGCGTGTCAGCGCCAACTACCCTCAGGCAGCTGACGAGATAGCGAAACGGCTGTTTGAATTTGACGCCCCTCGCCGCCTTAAATTCATCCGAGGTGAGAATCGTTCGCACCAGTGGCTTGATCTCGCCCTGCGTTTCGGTGAAGACCAAAGCCACACGGTCGACGAGTGAGGCGGGCGGGTCCTCTGAGACAAACCGGCGGACGAGCTTTGTGGCAATGTGGCGGGCGGTGGCGGGATGTCGGAAGACGATGTCCACGACCCGGTCCAGGTCGGACGTGCCGCCGCCGGCCGGGATCACCTGGCCGAGAACATTTTTCTCGCCGTCGTCGTGCAGAGTTTGGTCGAAATATACGGTCCCCTTCGCCCAACCCGTCCGGAGCCGCCAGCCCGTCAGGCAGCGCGCCACCTCCGAGACGTCCCTTTGTGTGTACCCGCCATGAACGCCAAGCGTATGCAGCTCGAGCAGCTCGCGCGCGTAGTTCTCGTTCGGGATGCTGTGAGGGCCGGCTTTCTTGTTCTCTTTCCCGTCCAGGTAAACGAGCATCGCCGGAGAGGTCGCCGATGCCCTGATCATCTCTTTGAAGTTACCGAGCGCGTGAGCGCGTATGACCAGACGGTCGTCGGCCGGCTTCAAATAGATGCAATCGCCCTTCTCGATGTTGATATTGAGATGATCGCTCCAGAAGCCGACCATCACTTCAAAGAGCTGCCGCCTGCTGTAGACGGCCCGCAGCACGGTGTGACGCGTAATCTCCTCTCTGAGAACAGGCTTCTTGTACTCGTAGCAGGTGCCCGGATCATGCTGCAGTGTCTCAAAGCGGCGCGCGCGCAAATCGCAAAGAGTGTCGTCCAACCTTTCAGGAAAGAGCTGTTCTTCGATCCAGGCGTCCGCCCCCACCCGGCGCACACGGTCTATGTCGCCCGGCCACGGCCCGTAGGCGGCGCGTGAAAGGAGATGAAAGAGAGGGTCAATATCTTTACCGTCGGCGACGCCGATGGTCGCGGGAATCCCTTGCCCCTGATTGCGTGTAATACTGCTAATGACGCGCTCGCAGCCGGCCAGCGACATCGCTCCACCGGCGAGCGCCGCCGCCTGTAGCAATGCTCGCCGGGAAAGTGTCATCGCGGCGCACCGGCAGAGCTTTCAACCTGAAATCCTGCGACTTCAGAGGTCGTTGAAGTCGGAGAGTAAAGTTGTGCCGGCGTGGTGGCCACCGGCGATGAGGCTTTCTTGAATGTGAGCAGCGACAGCGTGGCCGAGCCGCAGCCGGTGATGATGGAAGCCGGAAGTATGACAAACCAGCCGAGGATCGGCAGAAGGTAAGGTAGCTCGAGGACCATGCCACCCCGGAGAGTCGCTCGCCACGGGCGCTCTTCGTCCGAGGGTGAGGTGAGTCGCCGGCCGATGCACGTCGCCAGACCTGCCACCCCCGTATGCGCCAGCACCAGGTAAACACAGGCAGTCCCGATCGCGATGACCTTTCCTACCGGGCCGAACAGATTGTTCAAGACGACCGCGGCTCCGAGCATTATTACTGTGACCGGCAGGCCTGCAAGAAAGGATAAGAAAAGTGAGTCGCCGCATCTCTTCGCCGCCTCCGCGACCGTGTCGGGCCAGAGGCCCCGGCAGAGCAGCCAGAGTGCGGGAAATGCCAGCATCAACCCGAGGATCACAAAAAAGATCGCCATCGTATCGGCCATCAGCATGACACATACCCTCCCCACCACGAGTCCGGAGAGATGGTCGCCAAAAGGCTAACCCGATGCTCCCCCGGAGCACGCTCTGCATTAAATACGAGGCGGCGAAAGTAAAGTTTCAAGCGCGCGTAATGAGGAAAAATGCGAAAGCTGCCGACCACTCCGGAAGGGCCGAAAAGGCTTGTTTCAAGTGTGCGACTAAGTATAATATACAACACAAAGTTTGATAGATCGCACTACAACATCGTGCCGGCGCCAAGGGCAGAGCATGACGTGTAATATGTGAGGCTTTCGAGATGGCAACTGCTGGAATAAAAAGGGACGCGAAAGAGAAGAACGGTTACTGTTACGATCCCAAAGAGGCCGTCCGACACCTCTCACGAATCGACCCCAGGCTGGCCAGGCTGATGAAGCGCGCCGGACCCTTCGCCCTGCCGATCCGCCACATGCACAACCCCTTCGAAGCGCTCGCCAGAAACATCATCTACCAGCAGTTGCACGCCGCTGCCGCCGCCGCCATTCACCAGCGCGTCCTCGACCTGTTCGGCTCAAGTAAGCTTCACCCGCAAGACATTCTTACCGCCTCCGAAGACAGTCTCCGGAGCGCCGGCCTCTCCAGGGCAAAACTCGCCGCCATCAAAGACCTGGCCGCCAAAACCGTTGACGGCACCGTACCGTCGCTCGCGCGCCTGCGACGGATGGATGACGAGGAGATTATCGAGCGGCTCACCGAAGTACGCGGCATCGGTCGCTGGACAGTCGAGATGCTTCTCATGTTCAGGTTAGGCCGAGCGGACGTGCTGCCCATCGGCGACTTCGCCGTGCGGAAGGGCTTCGCGTTAACGTACAACCTGAAAGAGATGCCCAAGCCTCGGGAGCTTGAGCAGTATGGTGAGCGCTGGCGCCCGTACAGGTCTGTGGCGAGCTGGTACATGTGGCAAGCCGTCAAGCTTCAACGGCCGCGGTGATCTATTATTCCAACCTGAGAGGGAAGTGATAAACGTGAGATCGATGTTAGCAGGCGCGATCAGCTCTTTGCCTTCCGCCACCATCAGCCGCCCCCTTTTTTGCTATGCATATATTTTTCATCCGACCTGCTATAATCATAGCTCGTGGCATTGATCCGATGTTCAATACCACTCACGTCCCTGACCTTTGACACCTCACGCACACTTCCCCATCCCAACTGGAGATCACCGGAAGCAGATTCTTGCTCTTCACCTTCTGGTTTTTCCTCTGCGTCCTCTGCGGTTCATCTCGCCTTCTTCGATACATTCAAGTGAATCATGCTCTAGGGCACCGGAAGTGGCTTACCCGCTCATGTGGATTTTGGCAGCCTTGAATAGAAATCGTCGTCCGCAAGACCCGGCGCGGAAAATAGACGCGTCAGGAATGGCCCGCCTCTTTTGCGCCCTCTGCCGAGGGCCTGCCCTTTAAAAGGGAGGCCGAGTCGGCATCGAGAAAAAGGGTTGTATGAGAGTGTTGCTGCAAGACGGATGCCGGGTGCCACGGGCTCACCTCTAATTCCACAGAATCTCTCACCGCCCGCGCCTTCCTTTCGTCAGGGACGATACACAGGATGGCTCGCGATTTCATAATCTGTTTGACGGACATGGAGATGGCCCTTCGCGGGACCTCCTCTAGGCTACCAAACCATCCTTCACCTACCTGCTGACGGCGGCATGCCTCATCGAGTTCAACGACGAGATAGGGCTCTTCTATTTCAAAATCGGCGGGCGGGTCGTTGAATGCCAGGTGGCCGTTCTCGCCGATGCCGACGAATGCCACATCAATTTTGTAGCGGGAGATCAACCCACCTAAACGGCGACATTCTGCCTGCGGATCAGGCTGCTCCCCTTCGACGAAATGGAATGTTCCAGGGTGGACCCGGTCAACAATTCGTTCTTTGAGATATTTACGGAAGCTCGCCGGGTGCGACTCGTCAAGCCCGACATACTCATCCAAATGAAAAAAAGTTGTCTTCCCCCAATCGACACCCGGTTTTCGGACCAGGGCATCCAGGAATTCAAATTGTGAAGCGCCGGTGGCGGCGATCAAATAAGCCTGCCCCCGCTCGGCAACGGCCCGCCGGATAATCTCAGCCGCCCGGTCAGCCGCCGCCTCGCCCAGCTTATCTTTCGAATCGAAGACCTGGATATCCATTTTGAGAACCCCTCTTTTTGATATCGGCTTATCTCTCTGAATCCTGACGATGCCCCGCACGCTCCGCAATCTGAAAACATATCTCGGCCGACGGGAAGACATCTTCGATTGACGGGCGCGGGCGGTAGCCGGTCTTAAGCGCCCGTACAAACTCGATGACTTCGTGATACGCCCCGCTCACCACATCATCCGGCTCGGAAGCAACTTTTTCCAGCACCATCTCATTCTCTCGCCAGCACTGCAGAGAGACTGGTCGGCCGGAGCGGGACAAAACAGAAGCTCGATAGCCGTCACCAAACAGCTCGTAAGTCTCCTCTACCATGCCTCCGGTGGCCAGGACTTCGAGCTGACCCACAGCGCCATTCAGGAACCGAAAGCTGATCGAATACCATCGTGGGGAGACTGCTGTGCCGCTCTCTATCTCGGCTTTGAATCCCTTGACCTCGCCCGCGATATAGCGCAACGCATCCACCCCGTGGATCGCCGTTGACCAGATAAAATCGGGCTCCCGTCGCCCGTGACGGATCATGGTGCCCCGGACGTAGCGCAGAGGACCCTTCTCTTCGGCCCAGGAAACGGCCTCGTTGAGATACGGCATAAAGCGCCGGTTAACCGAGACCATGTGAGGTGTTCCCGTCTCCCTTGCCACTCTGAGAAGGCCCCGTATCTCCTCCATTGATACGCCGAGCGGCTTTTCAATTACGCAGGGCATTCCCATTTCCAGTAGTTTAATCCCGACTTCCGTGATCCGCTCCATCGGCATGATGCAGATACACCCATCAATCTTCTCCTCAGCCAGCATCTTGTCAAAGCTATCGTAAGCCCTGGCGAAATTGTATTCCCGGCAAAACTCCTCGGCGCGGCCGAGCTTCAAATCACACGCCGCGGCTAAGCAGATTTCCCCCGGATGCTCGGACGCATATCTTGCCAGAGGCACGGCATGGCTGCCCTGCGAATGCTCCCCACACCCAATTAACGCCAACCGCAGCATACCTGCCAACTCTGATCATCTCTCCTTACAGATTACGGTAGATGTCCGATCACGGTGATAGCTCAGCAGGAGCGGCATGTTAAGCACGGAAGCGCATCGCATTGTAGGCCGCGCCGAGCGCGCCGGCCATCTCGCCGAGAGCCGCCGGTATAATGGGTACGCGGTGCCCCCGTGGCCGCCACTCAACCCGCTCCATGAAGCGTTCGAGCGGTCCAAATAATGGCTCCCCAGCCCGCGCGATCCCGCCCCCGAGAATAACCACTTCCGGATCCACCGCATTAATAATAGACGCGATCCCGCAGGCGAGCTGGTACACAGACCGCAGCCAGATTTCCGTAGCCTCGGCATCCCCTGCCAGGTGCGCCTCCACCAGTTGGTGCGTCGCGCTAAAGCGACCCTTGGATCGCGCGGCGAGCGTAGAATTACCGATAGTGAACTCAAGGCTTCCCGGCATGCCGACAATGTCCGGCGGGCCGTCAGGGTCTAGACAGAGATGACCGAGATGTCCGCCCCTGCCCGTGTGTCCCTTGAGAAGACGCCCGTCAGCAAGAATGGCGCCGCCAACGCCCGTGCCGAGTGTCAGCAAGACCGCATCGCGATAGCCGGCGGCCGCCCCCTTCCAGACCTCGCCGAGGAGCGCGGCGTGAGCATCATTGAGCACAGGTACCGATTGCGAAGCCTTCAGGTAATCGGCCCAAACGAGTCCTTCTAACCCCTGGAGTTTTCCGGGCATGGAAACTATCGAACGGCCGTCAGGCGCTGCCAGGCCCGGCGCCGCGATGCCTATCCATGCCGCAGGCTTCAACCTGCGGCGCTCAATCTCCCGCACTTGCTGCGGGATTCTCTCAGCCCATGCGGCGGCATCATCCCTGGTTTCACAGGTTGAGTGCTCAAGCAGCTCACCGTCTTCGGAGACGACCGCAAACTTGATGTTCGTACCGCCGAGGTCAATGCCGATCGCATAGTTCATTGGTTACTTGAAAGGGTAGATGTCTTCGAAATCGCCCGGAACACCACGGGATGGGCCGTGCCAGACGCTGCTTCCGAAGGTCGTTAAATAGAGCATGCCCTGATGGTATGGGTCTACCGTAGGTCTGTGGCCCCACTTGAAATTATACCCTTCGAGACGATGCCACGTTCGCCCGCGATCATCAGACCGGTATGCCGCGCTGTCGAAGGTGTTAATAAAGAGTGTCGCCGGATTGTCTGGATCGACGGCCACCCCGTAAACATGCGCGGACGGGTCGAAAATATTTCGCCAGCTCGATCCCCCGTCCTCTGTCATGTACAGCCCGCCGTCATGCTCCACCTTTTCAACCGTCTTCGGCCAGCAAGCCAGATACATCCGCCGCGGGTCGCTCGGATCAAACACCATGTCATTAGGAGCATTCACCCCCGGCGGAAGGGAAACCATACTCCAGTGCTCTGCCCCGTCGGTTGACTTGTAGAGTGCCCCGTCAACTTCCCTGCCATTCTCCAGGCCGCGGGCCACCAGGAGATAAAGAGTCCCGCCCGGAGTCAGCACGAGCCGCCAGGCATTCAGGTTTCCGCCGATACCGTTATTCCTGAGCACCCAGGTGCGACCATCATCGGTTGACTTGAATACGCCTTTACCAAAACCCGCCACGTAGAGAGTTCTCCGGCCGGCCGCGCTCTTCGGGTCCAGCACAATGTGCGTTGATACGGAATTCTCCGGCATTCCGGTGTTCGATTTCTGCCAGTTTTTCAGGCCGTCATCAGTCCTGCATACGCCGCCCAGGTAGCGATCGAAATGGCCACCGCGGAACATCTTCGGGCGCGGGAGGTCGTGGGCGTTGGCCCACACAGACCAGGCGCGATCCTTAACCTCCGGATCGAAAACGAGCCAGTAGCAGGTATTGATCCATGGCCGCGGAACGCCCGTGATCGCCTGTCTCCAGCTCCGACCCCCGTCGGTCGAGTGAAACAGGCCGATGTCGGTATAGGTGATCGCCAGGTGTTCCTTGTTCAGAGGATCGAAATGGACGCCGTAGCAGGTGGTGACATCCAAACCGCGCGTTGAGACCGATCCGTCCTCACGGTCATTTGAGTAAACCTGTTCCCAGTGGCGCCCCCCGTCCGTCGTTCGGTAGCTCGCGCCGTAGTCCGTGGCATAACAGATGTCGGGGTGGGATGGGCCGACACCAAGACCGAGCGGAGCTTCGCCCCAGCCCGGGCCGTAGTTACGACCCACCCAGCCGACCCTCTTGTTTGATGGATTCTTGTGGTCATCGGCCCGAAGGACCCATTCCCATCTTTCGCCTCCGTCCTCACTTTTCATGATCCCGAAGTAGTTTGTGACTCCGTTGGACCCTTGAGTAATCTCCGGGTGACGTTGTACCGCCAGGTAGACGGTTCGAGCGTTCTTTTCGGAGCAGGCGACTTCAGTAAATAGAGGAGTTTGACCGCTTTCGGGGCCGGCCAAGTTGTTTATTAGAACGGAACGCGCCTCCTGCCATGTCTGCCCCAGATCCTTTGACCTCCACACACCGGTCCGCAGCCTGCTCCCTTCCCACGTGGCCGGCGTCGTCAGATAAACGACCGGTGTTTGTGAAGTAGGATCAAGCCCGCCATCAACGCTGGTGATCTTCTCGACACCGGCCGGCAGATTGATCCGACTCAGTTCAGAGCGGTCGGCGGTTGCCAGGTATGCGCCCGTATCGCTAAAGATGAGGAGCCGGCGTTTATCCCGAGGCGAAGTCGGGTCTAGATACAGCTTACGAAAGTTCTGGCCCGCCACCTCTCCCCCCTCTTTCCAGCTTTTCCCGCGATCTGCAGAGGAGAAGACGCGCAGGCTGCCGGATTTAATGGCAATGAAGATATGCTCCGGTCGATCGGGATCGATGCGGATGGCCTGAATAGCTCCGCCGGGCCAGTTATCGCCCGAGACGAACGAATGCTCGCTGTGGTCTCCGACCATCCGCTCTGTCACGCCCGAGGCCGGCGAAGGGAAGATGAGATGCCATCTCTCTCCCCCGTCCTCTGAGCGGAAAAGGCCGCTCGCCCCGGCATAAATGGTCTTGGGATCGACAGGATCAAACGCGAAGGAGTCCACCCTGGTCCTTAAATTGAACTCACGCCACGTCTGGCCTCCATCATGGGTGATGTAAGCGCCCGTCATGTCACAGGCCACAAGGACGGTATTCGGATCGTGCGGGCTGATGGTCGGGAGAAACTGCGCCCCGCCGCCCCCCGGCCCAATGATCTGCCACCCGCCTTTCGCATTAAATGCCGGGTGGCTTCTTGTGCTTTGAAACGTCAAACCGCACAGGGCAACGAGTAAAATAACGAGCGCGATGAGTAAACGTTTCATACCCCTTTTCTCCATCCCGTATCGTCATGCCGTTTTAATTGAATGTCGAGTGAGCCGTCTGGATTAACCGGCTCGATGCAGGCCCACCGTACGGGGCGCCGGACCCCGCCTTTGGTTTCAATCTCGGCCCTGATCCTCATTTTTTGGCCGTCCATCCCCTTCGGAAGGATAAAGGAGGCCTGCCTCAATTTGCCGCCAAAGGGGTGCCCGGCATCAAGGCAGCCGCCTACCTTGACCTTTCCATCGAGGCTTTCCACGTAGACCCTGAGCACCCCGGGGATGCCGGCGACACCGTCGTTGGTGAAAGCAACGATCAGTTCAGAGGTGCCGTAACGCTTCCTCTGCCAGACCCACGAGGGGCGGACGCGGTAGCCCATTCTCCGCTGCAGCGTGCCGAATCCGTTCGGATACTGTTCGTTATAACGTGCCAGGTTATCTGCTTCGGTCCACAGTGACCAGTAATTGGCGCCGAGATCCAGCACGTGGAGCAGCGAATTCTCTATCACGTTCACCCCCCTACTGGTGATCGGGTGGATCGAAGGGTCAAGCCTGTACTGGCGGTAATAACCTTCCTCCATCACGACGGCCAGCCAGGGCGGCCGGTTGGCCAGCTCCTCGATCTGCACCGGCTCCTCGAGAATGATGCTGTCCGAGCGGAGCCAGCAGCCCGCGCGGACGGTCATATCTTGCACCTCATTATTCCCGACGCCGCTGATGTCCGGCTGGGTGTTAACGGCCAATGGCACCTTCTTCCACACGTCGAGCTGAAAGCGTGTCATCTCCACGAAGGTCCTTTCCGCCGTCAGGTAGTCAGGAAAAGGATTGGGTTTGTCGCTCGTATGCCCCTCGCCCCAGAACCCGTACATCATCAGATCCACGTATTCCATCAACGGATTATCGTCGAACTCGGCCGCCAGCAGTTCATTTAACTCTTTGAACGCACCTTGGAAGACGGGATGGTCATACCTGGGCTCGACGAAATCGAAACCGCCGTAGGAAGGGATCCGTCCGATCTTGACCAGTGGAACTTTGTCGTGAAGAAAGTCGGGCAGAGCCAATCGGGCCGGCTGGCCGACGGTATTGGACATTTGGATGCGGAATGCGACCCTCTGGTTACGGCGTCTGGCCGCATCAAAAGTCAACTTCCAGATCGGGTGAAGATCCAGTCTGCCGGGCCTCTGCTGCACATCCCGCCAGTCGCACCTAATATAGAGGAGATCGACAAAAGGGAGGCCCGATAGCTTCTCCACGTGCTGCTCCAGGGTTTCGGCGCCCTTTCGCGCCGCCAGCGACGGACCGCTCTCCTCCCATGCATACCCGACCAGCCCTAACCCGAAATTCTTAACGGGCTTGTCCGAAGGTGAGGTCATCTCGATGGTGTACCAGCCCTCATCCTGTTCGACGCCGAATGGACCCTGGTTGAGCCGGTCCGTAACTTTGGGCCCGGGCCCAAAGTCATAACCGGCCCATAGGTGAGGCGGCACGTCTGCCCTTGCGCCTCCAACCCCGAAGCCCGTCAGCATCGCGGCGGCCGCCCCGGCCTTAATGAAATTGCGTCTACGCATAATTTGTCTCTGGTGGTGATGAAACCCGCGCCTGGTTAAGCAGCCGGTCTGCCGGAAAGACTAATAAACGTCTCGGGCCGGGCGGATGTATGCCCCGCCCGGGAGTAGATACTGGATCGGCCAGATCTCACGCTTCCGCTCGACGATCTCCGACCACTTGATCACCTGCTCTCCTTGCCGGGGCCGGAGGCTTAACCCGGGAATCACCTCGGCGATGCCGTGGGCGAGAGTGTAGGCCTCGCCCACGGCCGCGACCGAGACCTGTTTGGAACCGAGCTTCGCGCCGGCGAAACGGGCGGCGATCTCGGCGTCTTCGATCATCTGCAGAAAGTAGGGCCTGCCGGTTAAGAGAGAGTTGTAAACATAATCCGCCAGGACGCCGGAGATTGGGCTTACGTAAGCGTGATCAAAATCTAATTGGGCCAGCACGGGGTCGTCAATCGAGGCCGCCTTATAAGGCATCCGGTTTTCCCCGAGACCGCGAAAATCGAAAGAGACAATGTCGTAACCCTCTTTCAGATAGCTCTTAATCTCGGGCCAATCGGAAGACGTCGCCTTGCCGTTGGGGCTAAACCACAAAAGTACCCGATCGCTCCCTGTCCCTCGCCGGTGAATGTGCAACAGCGGAATCGTCAGCCGCTCGCTGTGGCGCAGCAGGTATTGATCGATTAGCGCATCGCCAGCTGATGAACTCCCAACCGCCTCCCAGGCGATCTTGGCCCGGGGAGGCTCTCCCTCATAAGGAACAACCGGCCAGTCTTTGATGCCCGGATAATAATCGCCGTAATAGAGTTCGGCCATGGTTCGAGCCGGCCTGTTCTGATGCTCAAGGTAATACTCTCGAATAATCTCCGTGAGCGGCTTACCGTTCTGATAGTCAAGGAGAACTTGTCCTGAGCTTGTGCACTGCAGCCTCTTTTCGTCTAGTTCCTTCACCGGGTCGAGCCCGTGCCTGACCGGCATACGGTTGAAACGGTCCAGGAAAGCAAAGGCCGCCTCCTGATTCTCAGGCGAATACTGGTGCTCGTGGTAGCCCTCGACCATCGCGATGCGCTCCGGGTGATGGAACATACGGTAAATTGCGGCCACCTCGCGGAAAGTTTTATGCGTGCCTTCGATCGGGAAAAAGTCCAGGACGGCGGCACAGATGATCACGGGCCGCGGGTACATCAGGAGAAGCAGTCCGGGATGGTCAACGCCGCCGGAGACCATGCCGAACAGGTCTTGTTCCGGGTCGCTGTCCGGGTCTTTGAAGATGCGGTTATAGATGCGCATCGGCAGCGCGGTGATGTAGCAGGAGGGGGCCGCGACCTTGATGCGGTCGTCGAGCGCAGCGATATGGGCCGTCTGAAATCCCCCGCCGCTCGTCCCCGTAATGGAGATCCGATTGGCATCCACTTCAGGACGGGTGAGAAGGTAGTCGAGGGCACGCATGCCGTCCCAGATCTCCCACCGCGCCAGGTTGGCTCCCGCCAGGTAGGCCATGTTGCCCATCACCGCGTGCTCGGCGCAGATCAGGTTGTAGCGGCTCCTGGCCGCCTTCGGGTCCCAGAATTGGCTCCGCTCTCCCTGGCCCACCGGGTCCCAGCAGATGACCACATAGCCGCGCCTGGCCAGCCTTTGACAGAGCGCCTGGTAATGAGCCTTCCCGTTCGATGAATGGCCGCACGGCACCAGGACCACCGGCCGCGGCGTTCTGACGCCGTCGGGCACGTAGACCAGCGCGGTGACGTAGACGCCCGGCAGGCTCTCAAAGATCAGCTTCTCAATCCGGAAGCCGTCCATCTGAATTTTTCCGGTGATGCGGGGATTCAGCGGCGTTCTTTTCTCAGGCAGGCCACCAATCATCATGAGAAGCTTCTGTCGAATCTCGCGCTGAAGCCGAAGAAAATCGTTCTCGCTGCGGATGCCCTCCAGCCTGTTCCTGCGAGCCTCATCCTGGCCCCAGGCCTGATCCACCTGGTATTTCAGATAAGGCGTGATGCGCGGCCCGAGGGCAGGAGTCTGCTTCAATACGATGAATGCCTGCTCAGTAGGCCCCTGGCCCGACGGGCACACAGCCGTGACGAGAATTGCCAGCAAGGCGAGAGACTGAAGGGCTTTAATCATTACCGAATCCCATGACCACCGATACTCACCGGCACAGTAATAGTTGAATCCAGCCGCCAGTCACGGCAACCTCTACGATCCGCCCGCCGCGCCTGATACGCCGGGCGCTCGATCATGAATTGACGCACTCTTGAATCAGCTTGAACACCGAGGCGCTGATCTGTTTGACCTGCTCTTCTGTCTTCGCTTCGACAACGAGACGAATGATCGGCTCCGTGTTCGAGCCCCGCACGTGGAACCACCCGTCTGTGAGACTGACCTTTACTCCATCTGTCTGGTCCACGGGGCGGCCTGCATACACTTGTCTAACCAGCTTCAGCACTGTGCCGATCTTGTGCGAAGGACACACCATCTTCTCCTTGACCATCTTGTAGCGCGGCAGTTCTGCCAGGATCTCGGAAACAGGCTGCCCCCGTTCGGCGACCAGGTGGAGAATGAGCGCCATCCCCACCAGGCTGTCGCGGGCAAAATTGATTCGCGGGTAAATGATGCCGCCGTTGCCTTCACCGCCGATCACCGCGCCCTCCCGGTACATACGTTCGGTGACATTCGCCTCCCCGATCCTGGTGCGAAAGAGGGGGCTGCCGAAACGCTCGGCGACCGCCTCCATCGCATGGGTGGTCGAGAGATTAACCACCACCGGCCCGCGCTCTTTGCCCAGTACGTACAGCACGGCGAGCGCCAGCGTGTAATCTTCACCTATCGGCTGAGCCTTATCTGAAACCACGGCCAGGCGGTCGGCGTCCATGTCCTGAGCAAACCCGAGATCCGCTCCATGCTCCCTGACCGCCCGGCAGAGGTCGCCAAGGTTCTCCGCCACCGGCTCCGCCGGGCGTGGAAAGAGGCCATCCGGAGTCACATTAATCGGGATCACGTCGGCGCCGAGCGCGGTGAGCAGTTGCTGAGCAACAATCGAGCCCGCGCCGTTACATGAATCGAGCGCCACTCGTAGCCTCCTGACGCCTGCCGGCAGCGGCCCCGTGGTCTTGAGAATCGCATCAATATGCAGGTCGAGCGCCCCGGCCATCTGCTCAACGCTTCTCATCTCTGTCCCGGCGACCTTTGTATACTCACCCTGATGATAAATATCGAGAAGCTCGCGTGCCTGCCCGGAGCCCAGGAATAACCCATCCGGGCCGATGAATTTCAGAGCGTTCCATTCGGCCGGATTGTGGCTGGCCGTGATGGCGATGCCGCCGTGGGCCCGCGTATGGCGCACCAGTAGCTGCACCGTCGGAACGGGACAGACACCCAGGTCTATGACGCGACAGCCGCTCGAGAGTAAGCCCGCCACCACCGCCTGCCTGACCATCTCGCCCGACGTCCGCGGATCGCGCCCGATCACGATCGTGCCCGATCCGGCGTAGGTCCCGAAGGCCTGGGCGAAACGTGTCAGCAGCGTCGGTGTCAGCGAATCGCCGATCACGCCGCGCACGCCCGAGATGCTGATTTTAAGTGTCGGTATCGCTCGCATAAAAAAGTAATCAACGGCGAGTTAGGAACAATCCATTTTTGTCACTTCCTTAACCGGTCGCGCGCCCAGGCCAGCAGGTCACGCGCCCGCATGGGGTCTTCAGACTCCGCGATGATGCGAATCATCGACTCGGTGTTCGAGGCGCGGACATGAACCCAACCGTCCGGCCACGAGACTTTGATCCCATCGGAAAGGTCGGAGGCGGCCGCGCTTTCATTCTCGACCTCGCGGCGCAATCCCTGCAACATGCTGTAGATCCGGTTCGGCTCAACCGCTATATTCTGCTTGAGCATGGTGAGATGCGGCATTTGCTGCGCCAGCTCCGAAACCCGCTTCCCGCTCTGCGCCAGGTGCTCCAGGATCAGGCCGATCGTCGCCGCGCTGTCATTGGTCGGGTGGACTTCCGGAATGGCGACCCCTCCGCTGCCTTCGCCGCCGATCACCGCCCGGTGCTCAATCATGGCCTCCGAGATGTAAGCCTGGCCGACCGGAGTGCGGACGACGCTCGCCCCGTGGCGCGCCGCCACTTGATCGATGGCGCTGCTGGTCGAAATGTTTGTGACGACCGGGCCGACTTTCTGGCTCAGCTTGATCTCGGCGGCGAGCGTGAGCGTCATCTCCTCCGAGAGTGGCTCGCTCTTCTCGCTGACGATCCCCAGCCGCTCGCCGTCCGCATCGTGCGCAAACCCGATGTCGGCGCGCCCCGCTTTAACCACGGCGCGCAGTTGGGCCATCGTCTCCGGCTTCGGCTCAGGGCTATGCGGGAACGGCGCCGTCGGATCATTATTTACGGCGAGGACTTCGCAGCCGAGCCCCTCAAGCCAGCGCGGCGTGAGTAGCGAACACGCGCCGTTGCAGCAGTCTACGGCGACCGTGAAGCGCCGCGACCGGATTGCCTCGGTATTAAAAGCCGACTTCAACGCTTCGATGTGATGAATGATTGCATCCCCCGACTCAACTTTGGTCCGGATTTGGTCCCACGTCGCCTTCGTAAACTCCCCTTGATGGTAAATATCCAGTAGCTCTTCGGCCTGTGCGGTATTCAGGTACAGGCCGTCGCCCCGGACGAACTTGAGCGCGTTCCACGGGGCCGGGTTGTGACCCGCGGTGATCGAGATGCCACCCTGAGCATGAAGCCATTGAACCGCGAGCTGCAGGCCGGGCGTCGGGCAGATGCCGAGATCGATTACCTCGCAGCCTGCGGCGAGCAGGCCGGCCATCACCGCCGAGCGCATCATCGGGCCTGATTGCCGGGTGTCGCGGCAAACGAGGATGCGCCCCGAATCGAGGTAGGTGGCGAAAGCCTGGGCGAAGCCGACGACCAGTTCCGGGGTGAACGTCTCGCCGACGATCCCACGGACGCCGCTAATTCCGATCTTCAGGGGTTTCATAAATAAAGAGGCCTAAAGCTATCGAGGCGGATCAGGTGCGGGCGACGCTCCTCCGGTTCTGTACACCCCCTTGTTCCCGTCCCTCAAATGCGCCGCGCCAAACCATCATCGAACGACTCCCAGTTACGTATCAGAAGTAAAACGAGCACCATGCCGGCGAGCGGAATCAGACTCGCCGCGATCAGGATCGGCTCGAACGAGTAACGGTCCGAAACATAGCCGATCAAATAGGTCGAAATGATCGTCCCGATTCCGGCGCCCGTGCCGCTCATACCGCTGACTGTAGCGACCGACTCGCTCTTGTACAAGTCCGAAGGTAGAACGAGCGCTATCGTCGAGAAGGACGCGTAGGCGAATGTCGAAATGGCAAAGAGCCCGGCCAGCGCGAACAGATTCGAAGTAAAGACGGTCGGTATGAGCAGTGTCATGCCAAGCCCGCCGAAGACAACCACCGCTTTACGGGCACTGCCCACCGGCCAACCGCGCCGGATCAGCCGACTCGACATCCCGCCGCCGAAGAAGTTGCCGAGATCGGCGGCGACGAACGGTATCCAGAAGGCGATCACTCCTTGCTCAAGCTTGATGCCTTTCGCCACAATGTAGATGGCGAACCAGTCGGTGATAAAGAACCACACCGGGTCGGTCAGCGTGCGGGCGAAGATGATGCCCCACGTCTGCGGCAACCTGATCAGCTCGCTCCAGCGGGCGGGTGGCCGCCCGGCCTCCGCGACCTCCGATTCACGCCTGTCGTTTAAAAACATCTCCCGCTCGGCCTCACTAATACGCGGGTGGCTCTGTGGCGGATAATAGATGAACCGCCAGGCGATCAGCCACAGGAACCCGAGCATTCCTGTGATCACGAACGCCGGTCTCCACCCTCCGGAAAGACGGTACAGGCCGAGCACCAGCAGCGGCGCAATTGCTCCGCCGATTGAAGAGCCGCTATCAAAGAGCGCCACCGCCCACCCGCGCTCGCGCTTCGGGAACCACTCTGATACTGCTTTGGTGGCGGCTGGCCAGTTGGCCGACTCGCCCGCGCCGAGCAGGAAGCGGAAGGCGCAGAAGCTCCGCAATCCCGTCGCGAGCGAAGTCAGTATCGCCGAGATTGAATACCAGATTACCGTGATTGTCAGCCCCCGCCGTGTGCCGATGCGATCAATCATTCGCCCGGCGACTGATTGCCCCCCGGCGTAAGCAATGCGAAAGGCGATGACGACCAGCGCAAAGTCTTCATTGCTCCACCGGTAATCCTGCTTAAGATACGGCGCGAGCACGGAGAGCGTCTGCCGGTCAATGTAGTTGATCACCGTCGAAGCGAACAGTAACCCGCCGATCCACCAGCGTAAAGAAGAGATGGGGCGACCTTTGACCGCAGGAATTTGATCGGCAATAGCCATGAAAGCAGTGACGGGTAACAAGTGGCAGTTAGCTAGTGATACGACTGATCGGTCTCCTTACCGCCCGCCGTCTCATCCTCCATCTCGGCGATGAACTGTTCACACCGGCTGATATCGGCCAGACTCTTGATCCCCTGCTGCTCTCGCCAATCTGCGATGGGGGAGGCCAGCACACCGCGGGCCTGCCCCGACAGGTGTGTGATCAGCTCGTTAGGAAAACCGAGCTCGCCGCCCGGCCGGTCATAGCGCCCTTCGGCTTCACGCCAGTGTGCGCGCCGCAAATCCAGCAGCGCCTCAAACATCGCTTCGCTCCTGAGGATGAAGAGGCCGATGTTTGTTTCACCAAAGCGCACGGCTTGCGCGCGCCCGAGATGCGTTTCCTGCGAGGCCCGCACCTCGCCATGGTGATCGCGCAGCAGCGGTGCGTAAGGTTGACTGATCACCGCGGTCGGCACGACCATCTCATAATCGGCGAAGAGTTTAGCCATCTGCAGCGTGCGGCGGACGGTTTGTGCGCGGATCACCGGCTGGGTTCCCCAGACGACGAGCGCCCGCCCGCGAAAGTCACGCATCCGCTCGCGGGCATGGATGACCGCGTCTCCGGTGCCACGCGCCACCGCCTGCACAATGAAGAGCACCTCCTCGCCGGCCAGCGCCTGGCGCACCCCCGGCGCCGTCTCCGGCGAAACGATCACGATCGGCGGGCGGGTGGACCCGACTGAGGCTTTGATAGTTTGAAGCACGCGGGTGATGGCCGGCACGCCTGAGATCAGGGCGAGAGGCTTGGGGACATTCAAACCGCTCGATGCGGCGCGCGTCCCCCTCCCGGCGGCGACGATGACCGGCCATACCTCGATCGGGGGTTCGATTGTATCCAGGCGGTCGAGTAGCCGGCCGATTGAATCCTGATAACGGCTCGCCTCCCACCATCTTGCGTTCAAATGTGTGATCGCCTCGCGCCATACGGCTTCAATACTCATCGCCGAGAGACCCCGGCCCGGCGTGGAAACCATCACCGAGCCCTCCCGCACGCCCTCACGTCCTTGCGGGCCGTAGTATTCAGACTGCACACGATTGATGAGTAAGGGCAAATGCTCTCGTGTCGTGAGGGCCAAAACGTTACCGCCAAACCCCCCGCCCATTAAGCGCACACCATAAACCTGTGGATCAGCGGCAATGATTCCGGCGAGCCGGCTCACCTCGGGCGTGCAGACTTCATAGCGGGCGCATAAGCTCTGATGAGACTCGTCCAGTAATTCACCGATGGCGCGCATTCCGGCGCCGGCGAACTCCTGTTTTTCGGTTATCTCAAATAGTTCGCGCAGCACCCCGACGGCCGAAGCGACACGCCGCACCTCGCCGATGTGATGCAACGCACGGTCGCGCACCCTGAGCGGCTGCCCGCGCCCCTCACGGACCAGTGCCGGGAAGGTGAGGCTGCACTCGCGGAAGGCGTCCACGTATTCTCGCTCCACCTCGGCGAGTGTTAACTCAAGTGGAAGCTCATTAAGCGCCTGCCGCAGCGTATTCAGTGCCGGTACGGAGCCCGCCGAAAAATCTTCCAACGCCGTCTTCCACAAGCGATAAAGCTCCGGGCGGGTCTCCGCCCAACGCCCGATAATCGCCGGGATGATTACCCGCGAAACGGCGGCGCGTTCATTGTATTCCAGCATCACCTCCCGGCCCTTATCGGCCATGTGCGAGAAGAAGGTCACCCAGCGGAACTGCCGGTCAGGGATGGGCACCAGACTGGCGCGCCCGTCCGCGTATGAAATATGGACGGCCTTCCGCTGCTCGGCCAGGCAGATCGTCAGATGGTCCATCGCGCCGCCACGGGTCCCTACATACCACTCCGCCTGTGCCGAATCCATAGCCAGTTCGGTGGGGTCATATTTGATTTTGTTAACGGATCGAATGGCCGCGCCCGCCAGCACGATCAGTGCCGAAGATGAAGAAGCCCCGCCACCGGGAGGAATACCGGAATCTACGATAAAGTCGAACCCGGCACATGCTCCTTTACCATACTTCAGCCGCGCAAAAAAAACGGCGCCCTTAACATAGTTACCCCAGTGCGGGAGGGGCGCCGGGGCCGCCTGAAGATAAGACAACCACTCACGCCGCACATCGTCGGCATCGCTCGGGGCGGGACCATCCTCAAGCTCGAAGTCGAATGCCGCGTAAGCGTCAAGTGTCGAAGCCCCGCGCACCCGGGCCGTCCCTGATGCTCGACAGATCATGATCATGTCGTGCTCGCGGCTGCCAAAGGGGAGTGAAGCCGTCGGCAGATAAGAGACGTAATCAACGTGTTCACCCAGAATGTTGATCCGCGCGGGCGCCCGCAGCACGCTCACCGGGCCGTCACCATAGAGCTTGAGAAAGAGATCGCATAGATCATTCAATCTGGACAACTTTTCCCTGACCATTGCCTCGTCATCGCCATAGGTCCGCCTGATGAGATAGAATAAAGAACGACGTAATAAAGTACGCGGGGTAGCAGGGCTGGCAAAAAGGTAATCCAGAGGCGATGATTCTCCGCCGGGCGAACCGGTTTCCCGCAGCTCGCTGCCGATTTGATTAAGCGATTCGGATAACATGGTCTTTAATTCCGATACGATCACGGCCCTGTAAACCGAGGCGGCGAGGAGCGCTGAAATGGCTTATTAACCACCGCCTGCTCGGTCGTCCCTATCTCCCAGAGAGGGAATCAATAAATCATCATCCGCCGACCCGAAGTATGATAGTCTAGTACAGGTTAGTTTGCGTTCTGTACTAACCGTATAAACCAAAAACAGTTTTGTCATGGCGGTTTAGCTGCTCGAAGGACGAGGGCTTTATAGCATTATTGACTATTGACTGCAAGAAGACTGTTCAGCTTTGCCAGTTATCATGAAATGGTGGTGGGCGTCCGCTTCGCCGGCCAAGTAACCAAAGTGCCGTGAAGATGGCGCCACAGGATTAACAAACAGGCCCGGGAATCAATGCGCGGCCGTGATGTTAGCTCGGATGTCAGACAAACGGGTTATGTTTATCCTGGTTTAGGCCCGCTCAATTATTTCGACTATCAGCAAACTCTTTTTAAGTAGACTCAAGGGAGGAGAGAAGACATGCATAAATTGAGCCGGAGAAATTGGCTCGGGAGCATCGCCGCAGCCGGGGTCGGAGTGGTTGGGACGAGAGCCAAGTTACAGTCCCGCGACGCTTATGAGATGGCCCGTGCCATACCGGGTCGAAAATCTCTGGCGCTTGAGGATTATGAGCCCAAGAGCATGTTGCACGTGCCGGAGACCAAAGTCGCCCGCTCCCGCTTCCCGGCGATCGATTTCCATACCCACCTCACGGATGTTGTTGATCAGGCGGAGAGGGCAGAGGCGCGCTTTGCCGCGACGGTCGACGAAGTTCTCCCGGTGATGGACCGTAAAAACGTCCGCACCATGGTCAATCTCACCGGAGGTTATGGCGCGGAGCTGGAAAAAATCATCCGCTACTGGCAGACCCCACACCCGGACCGGTTTGTTGTCTTTACAGAACCGTGGTTCAACAGAATAGTCGAGCCCGGGTACCCCCAGTTCCAGGCCGATCAAATCGCGCGGGCGAGCCGGGCCGGGGCCAGGGGTTTGAAGGTGCTCAAGACACTGGGCCTCTATTTGCGAGAGCGTGTGACTTCGGGAAGACTGGTCAAGATAGATGATCGGCGCTTCGATCCGATGTGGGAAGCCGCCGGGGCTTACAAGATGCCGGTCGCCATTCACGTTTCCGATCCGGAAGCCTTCTTCCTACCTATTGACCGCTTCAACGAACGTTTCGAAGAGCTCAACGCGCACCCCGACTGGTCATTTTACGGCAAAGACTTTCCCAGCAACCGGGAGCTGCAAGAGGCACGTAATCGCGTGATCGCCCGGCACCCGCGCACGCAGTTTGTCGCGCTCCATGTCGGGGATTCAGAAAATCTGGGCTACATCTCCGAATGCCTGGACCGCTACCCGAATATGCATGTCGACATCGCCGCCCGCATCGGCGAGCTGGGCCGCCAGCCCCGCACCGCGCGAAAATTCTTCGACAAGTATCAGGACCGAATCCTGTTCGGGACCGATGCCACGCCGCACGGCGTGGAGACGCCACAGCAAATATTCGGCGGCGAGTTATACGAAATATACTACCGGTTCCTGGAGACCGAGGATGAGTATTTCGACTACGCCCCCGCGCGGATACCGCCTCAGGGCCGCTGGCGTATTTATGGCATCGGGCTGCCGGAAACAATCTTGCGTAAAGTCTACTATGAGAACGCCGCGCGGCTGTTAGGGTTGAAGATTTAATAAGCAGTCGCGCGCACGAAAAAACATAGCCGGCAAGCTTCAAGGACCTGACCAAATTAAAAGGATTGATTTCGTGAGTCATATCGCTCAGAAGGCGCCTCTGGTGGCCTTACGCTCCGTCCGGCTGCTTGCCGCAGTCTGGTTTCTGGTGACGCTCGCCCACGCGCAGTCACCCCCGCCGCAGGTTCGCGTATGGGAGGCGCCCCTCATGATCCCGACATACGAACTGGGGCCCCCGGATCCCAATCCGGCATTGGCTGATTGGCAGCGGCGAAAAAAGCGGCCCGTTTACCCCTACACAGTCCTTGATGACTTAACTGACCGGCGTGTGAATAAGTCATACAGGGCCGTCTTCCTGGAGAACGACTACCTGCGCGTCACGGTGCTGCCTGAGCTGGGTGGGCGTCTCTACGAGATCTTCGATAAGACGACGAACCGCGATGCGCTTTATACCAATCACGTCATTAAGTATGCCCTGGTCGCAGTTCGGGGGGCGTGGATATCCGGCGGCATAGAGTGGGGCTTCCTTGACGCCCATACGGCGACGACCGTTTCGCCCATCGACTACAGAGCGCAGGTGGAAGCGGACGGGAGCGCGACCGTGACGGTGGGCGACACGGAGCGTGTGCAGGGGATGCAGTGGGCGGTCACGATTCGCTTGCGGCCTCAAGCTAAGTTCGTTGAGGATGAGGTGATACTCAATAACCGGCGGGAGACGCCCGGCCGCTACTGGTACTGGTCGGTCGCCGCCGCCCCGGCCGCAGATGATCTGCGGTTCGCTTTCCCGATACGTGAGGCTTATACATCCTCCTTCTGGCCGGTTTACTCATTCCCCAGGGAGAAGGGGGTTGATATTGGAACCTACCGTGAAATCACGAACGCCATCAACTTATACGGGCGAAATTCAAAGCGCGATTTCTTTGGCATCTACTACGAAAAGTCTAACCCGGGGATCGTTCATGTCGCCGACCATCGAGAAATGCCGGGCAAGACACTATGGACGTGGGGCACGGATGATGCGGGCAAGGCCTGGATCAATAAGCTGACCGATTCTGACGGCCAGTACGTAGAGTTCGAGGCCGGGCGGTTCGAAACCATGATGGAAGACAGCCTCCTCGGCCCGCATCAAGTGGAGCGCTTCACGGAGTACTGGTACCCGGTTGACAGACTCGGCGGCAGCTTCGATCAAGCCACGCCGGATGCCGCGCTACGGGTCAGAGCCGCGGGCCGCCAGGCACTTGTTACGGCTAATTTCACCTCCCGCTTTGATAATGCCCAATTTATCGTTGAGACTAATGGAGAGCGCTTACACGACGAGCGAGTCAGCCTGACGCCTGCCTCTCCCTTTACCTCCATCGTTGAGCTACCGGCGGAAGCTGCCGGCAAGCCACTCACCATCATCTTCCGGAGCCGCGATGGGCGCACGCTGATCAGCTATCGCACCGATACACCCGTTGACGGTAATCCTGACTTCAAGCCCGCTACCCGACCGGCGCGAGACCCCGCCCTGCCCGGTAGCGCCGAGCAGTCGTATGTCGCCGGACTGGCCGCCGATAAAGAGGGCCGAGAGGGCGTGGCACGCGCTGCCTATGGTGAAGCCCTCCGGCGCGACCCGGGCTTTGCCCCCGCACACACGGCTCTGGGCCTCTCCTTTTATCGCAGCGGTGAGTATGGGCGGGCAGCCGAGCATCTGTTGGCCGCGCTGCGGCGCAATAAGGATGCGGCTGATGCGCACTATTATCTGGGACTCGTCAGGCGCGCGGAAGGGAGAAAAGGTGAAGCCGCGGAGCAGATGCGGTGGCTCATACGCGCCGGCGGCCAGTTCGAGTCAATCGCACATTTTGCGCTGGGCGAGACGGCCCTTTCGGATAATAACCTCGCAGAAGCGATCAATGAGTTGTCCCAGGCCGTGCGGCTCAATCCACGAGATGTAAAGGGGCGGACCGTTCTGGCACTGGCCGAGCGTCTGGCAGGCGATTTAGATAAAGCACAAGAGCAGGTGGAAGAAGCGGTACGAGAGATGCCGATTGATTATCTGGCCCTGAGCGAGCAGGAGGAAGTTTACAGGGCGCAGCGTAAGCTTCAGGAAGCCAAAGTAGTGCACGATCAACTCCGGCGCCTGCTTGCGCGTGAGCCCGACTCTGTCCTCGAGTTGGCCTTCGATTACGCCGCCGCCGGCCAAAGGATCAAGAGTCAGAAGCTGCTCCAGGAGGCCATCACACAGGCCAAGGGCGCTAACCAGCAGATCTACCCGATGCTCCATTACACGCTCGGATACCTCTATGAACTAAGTGGGGATAAGGAGCAAGCGCTGACCCATTACCGGCTTGGCGCTGAGGGCAATCCTGCGCTGGTCTTCCCACACCGGGTCGAAGAGATGACGGTCCTGCGCGCCGCTGTGGCGGCTAATGGCGAGGATGGGCGAGCCTTCTACTACCTGGGCAATGTGCTGGCTGCAAAAGAACGTCCAAGTGAAGCGCTGGCCGCCTGGCGTGAGGCCGTGCGCCTGGATCCGGGAAACGCCGTGGCGCACCGCAACCTCGGATTGGCCTTGTGGAAAGTGGCAGGAAATAGACAGGAAGCAGTCAGCCGCTATGAGCAGGCGATCAAGAAGGCGCCAGAAGAATATCATCGCTATGTAGAACTGGATAAGCTGCTTGCCGAGATGAGAGAGACCGAGAGGCGCATCAGGTTGTTAGAAGGAGCGCCGGTCGGGGTGAGGATGCGTCCGGCGGTGGTGCAATCATTGGCCGCAGCTTATGTTGAGGCGGGACGTTTTAGTGACGCGATCAAAGTACTAGAAGAGACAACGTTCACCTCCGGCGAAGGAGAATCCGGCGCGCTCGCCATCTACCGCCGTGCACACC
>CAYLJO010000029.1:0-42724 GCA_964383905.1 uncultured Blastocatellaceae bacterium | reverse complement strand
GCGAGCTACGGTCCGGGTCGCCGTAAGATATGTTCTCGGCGATAGAATGACTCGCCGGCCTAACTGAGCGCTGCTTCTATTGTGGGCCAAAGTTGGGATGCTTTTCTTAGTGCTCGACTTCGCTCTGTAGTAGCTTGATCTCCCTTTAAGCAGTTCAAAACAGCAATATGACATGAGGAAAGCTTTGCTGCAAAGAGGTGTTTATGACCCGGGGCAGAGTGGAATTTCGGCGCACTCTTGCGCTGCGGCTGTGACGCCTGGCCGTGTGGTGCTCTCAGGCTTTCGCCATACACACCTCCAATAAGAAGCTATAAGCACTGCCGATTGTACTCTAAACCATGCCCATGTCACCGCCTTTTTAACACAACCATGTTTGAGAGTAATGTGCCGGCAGGCCTCAGAAGGTGCGGCAGAAGATTCTTACGCCCTTCCAATGCTTTGTGGGTTTGTGGGGTGACTACCCCGGCGCTCACGCGCTGGGCTACAGATATTACGCCCCTGCGGGGCTGCAGTATCCTGCCTCATTTAGCGCACGGCTCTATTTTCTTCTACAAGAATTTCCTTAAAATCAGATAACCCGCTACTCGACGGTCACCGACTTTGCCAGGTTGCGCGGCTGGTCAACGTCGCAGCCCCGGCGCACGGCGATGTGGTAGGCGAGGAGCTGGAGCGGGATGATCGCTAAGATGGGTGACAGAAGATCACTCGCCGCCGGGATCTCGATCACGTGGTCGGAGACCAGGGCCGACATCGAGTCGCCTTCGGTCAGCACCGAGAGTACGACGCCTTCGCGCGCCTTTACTTCGACGATGTTGGAGTGCGTCTTTTCGTAGCGCAGCTCGGAGGCGCGGTTGCCCTCTTCGCGGGTGTTGACGACGACCACGGGCAGGCGTTCGTCGATCAGCGCGTTGGGCCCGTGCTTCATCTCGCCGGCCGGATAGCCTTCGGCGTGGATGTAGGAGATCTCTTTGAGCTTCAACGCGCCCTCGAGCGCGACGGGGAAATTGATGCCGCGCCCCAGATAAAGGAAGTCCGTCGAGCGGAAAAACTCTTTGGCCAGCTCTTCAATGTCGTCCGATTCGTTTAGGAGGTGCTCGATCTTAACGGGAAGCTCGGCGAGCTGCTGCGCGTGATGCCGCGCCTGCTCCGTGCTGAGCGCGCCGCGGAGCCGGCCCAGGTAGAGGCCGAGCAGGTAGAGCGCGATCATCTGTGAGGTGAAAGCCTTCGTTGAGGCGACGCCGATCTCCGGACCGGCGTGCGTCAGAATCGTGCCGTCGGCCTCGCGCATGACCATCGACCCCTGCACGTTGCAGATGGCGAGCACTTTCGCGCCACGCTCTTTCGCCTCCCGCAGCGCGGCGATGGTGTCCGCCGTCTCGCCCGATTGCGAGATGACGAGCAGCAGCGTGTCTTCATCAAGGACGGGGTCGCGGTAACGGAATTCCGAGGCGTAGTCGACTTCGACGCTCACGCGCGCCAGTTGTTCGATCATGTACTTCCCGGCGAGCCCGGCGTGCCATGAGGTACCGCAGGCGGCGATCTTGATGGAGGTGAAACGCTTGAACTCTGCCTCCGTGATGTTCATCTCGTCGAGGTAGACGCGGCCCGTGTCGAGCGAGAGGCGGCCCTGCACCGTGTCGCGGACGGCGCGCGGCTGCTCGTAGATCTCCTTGAGCATGAAATGCTTAAAACCGCCCTTTTCCGCCATGATCGGGTCCCACGTGATGCGCTGCCGGACGGGCTCGATGGGTTTGCCGTCAAAGTTTGTGACCCTCACGGAGTCCTTGGTCAGCACGGCGATCTCGCCGTCGCCGAGGAAGAAGATGTCACGCGTGTGCTGAAGGATCGGCGGAATGTCTGATGCGACGAAATATTCGCCGTCGCCGAGACCGATGACCACCGGCGGCCCCTGGCGCACGGCGATGATCGTGTCGGGTTCGTCAGCCGAGATGATCGAGAGCGCGAAGATCCCGTGCAGATCATGCACGGTGCGCTCGACGGCCTGCTCGAAGGACGCGCCCGCCTTCAGGTACTCCTCGATGAGGTGTGCGACGACCTCCGTATCCGTTTCGGTGACAAAGCGGTGGTCACTTTGGCGCAGGCGGTCTTTTAACTGCAGGTAGTTTTCGATGATGCCGTTGTGGACAACCACGACGCGCCCCGTACAGTCGCGGTGCGGGTGGGCATTCTCTTCCGTCGGGCGGCCGTGTGTGGCCCACCGCGTGTGTCCGATGCCGTAAGTCCCGTCGAGCGGGTGCAGGCGGATCGTCTCTTCGAGGTTGCGCAATTTGCCTTCGGCGCGGCGGATCTCCAGGTCGCGCGACTCGTCAACGACCGCGATGCCCGCCGAATCGTAACCGCGGTATTCGAGTTTGCGCAGGCCATCAATAATGACGGGTACGACCTGCTTATTGCCGACGTATCCAACAATACCACACATAAAATTTTCCTTTGCGAACGATCAGTCAGTCTTTAATCAATCGGGTTCAGGTTCCCGGGGGCGGGTTCAGACCGGAGCATCGGCGACGGACGCCTCCTGCGGTGCCGCCTCGCCTGTCGTCTCTGCTACTTCAGGGGCGATCGCCTTGCTTAACCGTTTTTTGATGACCGCCGGCACGCCCGCGACGAGCGTGTCGGGCGGGACGTCCTTCGTCACCACAGAGCCCGCGGCCGTGACGGCGCCGGTGCCGACGCGCACGGGGGCGACGAGCATCGTGTCGGACCCGATCTTCACCTCGTCTTCAATCACCGTCGGGTTCTTGTTCTTTCCGTCGTAGTTGCAGGTGACCGTGCCCGCGCCGATGTTGGTCTTCTCGCCAATAGTTGCATCGCCGAGGTAGGTCAGGTGCATGGACTTGGAATCGCTGCCGAGACGCGTTTTTTTCATCTCAACGAAATTACCGACCGCCGCGCGTGCTTCCATCTTACTGTTCATACGCAGGTGGGCGAACGGGCCGACCGTGCAATTGTCCGCTATTTCGCTATCGACGATGACGCAATGGTCTTTGATCGAGACCCCGTTGCCGATACGCGAATTTGTGATGCGCGCGCCGGAGCGTATCTCGCAGTCATCACCGATCAGGGTCTCACCCTCAATATAAACGTCGGGATAAATTACGCAATCACGCCCGACCTGCGCTTCCGGGCTGATGTAGGTGTGCGCCGGATCGATGAGCGTGACGCCGCCGTCGAGCATCAAGCGGCGGAGCGTCCGCCGGCGCAGGATGTTCTCAAAGTCGGCGAGCTCCACGCGCGTGTTGATGCCCGAGACTTCACGCGCGTCCGTATGTAGATAGATGCTGATATCTTCGCCCCCGGCGCGGAGAATACCGGGCACGTCTGTGAGATAATACTCGCCCTGCGCGTTGACCGGCCGCACGCGTTCCAGCGCCGGAAAGAGGGCCCGCGTATCGAAGCAATAGATGCCGGAGTTAACCTCCTTGACCTGTTTCTCTACCGGCGTCGCGTCCTTTTGTTCCACGATCTTTTCAAAGCGCCCCTCATCGTCGCGTACGATGCGCCCGTAACCGGTCGGGTCATCGAGCCGCACGGTCAATACTGTGCAGGCCGCCCCGCGGCCGCGATGAGTGCGGTGCTGGTGAACGAACGCGCCTAAGGTTTCGGCCCGGACCAGCGGCACATCGCCGGAAAGAATGAGCAGCGTCGAATTTGCCGCCTCAAGCGCCGCGCGCGCGGCCATCACGGCATCGCCGGTGCCGCGCTGCTCGGCCTGTTTGATAAAGACCGCGCCGCGCTCGTCCTTAAGCTCATCGCGCACGGCCGCCTCCACGGCATCCGCCTGGTGCCCGACGACGACGTACAGTGGGCGCTCGGTGAGCGCGGCGGCGGTGTGGCATACGTGCGCGATGAGCGGGCGTCCGGCCAGCCGGTGCAAGACTTTCGCCGTTCGTGAGCGCATGCGCGTGCCCAGCCCGGCGGCGAGGATCAGCACGTCTAACGGCGCGGGTGCTTCCTGCACTAATGTTTGCTGTTGATTATCCATAAAATTTAGTACTGCTGGGTGGCGCCGGTGCGCGCGCGCGCCTGCTCGCAGCAGGCGACCACCACGCGAGCCAGCTTCTCAGAATTGTGCCGGACTTTTTCGCCTTCGTCCAGAAGGTCGGCGCGCACAACCTCTGTCTCGGCGCCAAAAGCTTTTTCCAGCATGTGATCCTGTAAGCCAATTTGATACGCGCCTTCGGCCGCATAGCGGGCGGCCTGTTCGTCGCTGATCCGCCGGTTGTTGACGACCGTGTAATCGAACGCAATCTCCGGGGCGTACCTTCTCACCGTTTCCAGGTGCCGCCGCGCCGTATAACCGTCGGTCTCCCCCGGCTGCGTCATCAGGTTACAAATAAAGATTTTTATTGCCGGCGTGCGCCCGATGGCTTCGGCGACGCGCGCCACCAGCAGCGGCGGCAAAATGCTTGTGTAGAGGGAACCGGGGCCGATCGTAATCACGTCCGCCGCACGAATGGCGGCCAAAGCTTCAGGCAGGGGCAGACACTGCTCGGGCTCAAGCCGGAGGCGACGAATAGGCACGCGCGAAGCCGTGATCTGTGTTTCGCCGAAGACCTGTGTGCCGTCCTCCAACTCCGCGACGAGACGCACGTCGTTAATCGTCGCGGGAAAGATATGGCCTTTGCTCGCCAGAACTTCCGAGGACAAGCGGACGGCTTCGACGAAATCTCCCGTCACTTCTGTCAGCGCGGCGAGAAAGAGATTGCCGAAACTGTGACCGCCCAGGCCCCCTGAGCCGCGAAAGCGATAACGGAACAGGCGCGCAAGTAGCGTGGAATCTTCCGAGAGCGCGATCATACAGTTGCGGATGTCGCCGGGCGGCAACATCTGCAGCTCATCGCGTAGCCGCCCCGAGCTACCGCCGTCGTCTGAAACGGTCACGATCGCCGAGAGCTTTTCCAGCCACGTGCCGCCGTCGTTCTGGGGGCTCACAAGACGCTTCAGCCCGGCCAGCAGCGTCGAGAGTCCTGTCCCGCCGCCGATCGCGACAAGCTTCAGACCGCGACTCGTTTCCGCTTCAGCCAACCCTTAATCTCCACAAAAGGCGTACGTACTAACGATAAACAGAATCATACCGAAAAGAGAGATGCTTTTAAACCTAAACGAAGGAAGGATCGAGCGACCGGAAGTGGCCGCCGGAGCAGCGGGCGGGTTGGGTTAAAAACGGTGAGCAAAGACCAGACGCTCAAAATCAGGATCATTACGCAACGCCGTCAGGTCTTGATCATGCTGGGCGCGCACCCGCAAGTTGGGCTGAATATCCAGCGCCCGCTGCAGAGATTCCAATGCGAGATCAATTGACCCAAGCCGCGCGCGTGTCGCGGCGAGTCCATAATGAATATGCGCGGCATCCGGCTCACGCTTCAACGCGCGTTCGAACATTTCCTGCGCCGCCACATATTCGCCGCGGTTGAGCTCGATCACCCCGCGATCATACAGTGAATCCGCGTCGCGCGGTAATGAGCTCTCCGTCCGCAGGCGCGCTTCGGCAATGGCAAGGTAAGTACGTGCCCGCGCCGCCACTTCCGAGGCCCCGGGGTGCTTTTCGATGAGCCCACGGAACTGGTTCCGCGCTTCGGCGAAGTGGCCACGGACAAACTCCTTATGCGCACGCTCGAAGGCGCGCAGGGCCGCCGCTTCATCCTGCGTCGGCTGGCGCGGCTGGACCGCCGCCGCCGGCATAGAGCTCTTACTTCTTGGGGCAAGGTGCTTTGATGTTCGCGGCTGTGCCCTGACAGCCTTCAATGCGGCCGGCGCGCTCTTCTTCGGTGGCTTGGAAAGAGCGGTCTTGCGAGCGACGGTCTTGCTTCGATTCGAAGTTGGCGTTTTTGTGACCGGCGTCTTGCGCGACGGCGTGCTCTTGGTCGTCTTCTTCGTTGCTTTGCTTTTTTGCGCGGCAGTCGCGCCTGATTTAGTAGCTTTACGTGCGGGAGCTTTATCGGCGGCCGCCAAACGTTTGGCAAGCGGCTTAGGACGCGCCGTAGACTTCGCCGCCAACGCGCGGTTCTTGGCCGGAGACGTTGTGGAAGTGTGACGCGAGGCAGGGCGTGAAGGTGATCGTTTCACACCCTTAATGATAGGGTCGCTCATGCGAAGCCTCAGACTTGTGAAAGGCGGCTCAACTGTCAAACCGCATCCAGAATTCTCCAGCCACTTTAGCATAGCTTGCTCCCTAAATCAACGTTAGACTGTGGTTTGCAGACATGCGCAGATAATTCTGAAAATTTGTCTAACAATTAATAACTTAGAAAAACACTTGAAGTCACCGGATGCGCTATGCTAGAGTGTGTTTGGATTCACGGCCGAGGTGCCCTCCAAGCGGGCCGTGAAGAGACCTCGCGCGACTGTGCGGACGCGCGTTAAAATCTTCTCTTTCATCGGTTTGGGCTTACGGCCGAGATTTCCGATGAGCGCGTGCGACACAGCCCGCCACGCCCGCGCTAAACTCAAAAGAAAGCTGTACTAATGGCAGACACTCCGATCCTAATACGTGAACAGCACGATCATCAGATCAAAGCTGTGCTGGCTCGCCTGCGCCTTGACGCCGCGGCTCGCGTCGTCTTTCTGGTTGATAAAGACGGTCAGGAAATCGCCGTGGATGGGGAGATAGGCGATCTTGATACGACAAGCCTCGCTTCGCTCACCGCCGGGAATGTTGCCGCCACCGGCGGGATGGCCAAATTAATCGGCGAGAAAGAGTTTCCGACGCTTTCTCACGAGGGCGAGCGCGAGAGCATCCACATTAGCATCATCGGGCGCGTTCTCCTGGTCGTAGTTTTCGACGAGCGATCAAGCCTCGGGTTGGTCAAACTGCGTGTCAAGCAGGTCGCGCAGGAGTTAGCCGCTATTTTTGAAGAGATTGTGCGCGACGCCAAGAAGAAGGATCCGAACGAGTCGCTCCTCTTCACCGAAATCACCGATGAGGATATCGACAGCCTTTTCAATTAATACGGTATAAGTCTTTTGTCTTCTGCCTTTACTTCTCTTAATTGCCCTTTGCCATGACGTTTATCAATTACGCTTCACGCGAGATCAACTGCAAGATCGTCTACTACGGTCCCGGCCTGTGCGGCAAGACGACGAATTTGCAGTACATTTTCGATTCAACCGCCCCGCAAGCTAAAGGCAAGCTCATCAGTCTTGCGACAGAGACCGACCGCACGCTCTTTTTCGACTTCATGCCGCTGGAGCTGGGCACTGTGCGCGGCTTCAAAACGCGCTTTCACCTCTACACCGTGCCCGGCCAGGTCTTCTATGACGCCTCGCGCAAGCTTATTTTAAAAGGGGTGGACGGCGTGGTCTTCGTGGCCGACTCGCAAGAGGAGCGGATGGACGCCAACATTGAATCGCTCTATAACCTGGAAGAGAATTTACGCGGGCAAGGTTACGACTTAATGAATATCCCTTACGTGTTGCAACTCAACAAACGGGACCTGCCGAACATCGTGCCTGTGAGTGATCTAACGGCGGAACTTCAACGCAAAGGAGAGCCGGTACTTGAGGCCGTCGCCGCGACCGGCGTTGGTGTTTTTGACACGCTCAAGGCGGTTGCCAAACAGGTATTGACGGAATTGCGGAAAGGCTAAGCTAAAGAAGAACAAAGGTAATAAGCCAAAGGGAACCATGGTTCCCTTTGGCTTTTTTACTTTTTTAGTCGAAGGATTTCATCATCAGCAGACCGTCGCCGCCGTTCGAGTAATAGCGGGGCAGGCGTTGTGTCACGACGTAGCCGAGGTTGCGGTAGAGCTGCTGCGCGCCCGTGTTGACGGCTCGGACTTCGAGGCGCACGACGCGCACACCCCGGCGGCGAAAACCACCCTCAATCTTCTCCATTAAACGGTGTGCAATACGGCGGCGGCGATGTTCGGGCGCGACGCCGACAGTAGTAACGTGCCCCGTATGGTCCGGCTCGACGAGACCGATGATAAACCCCACCATCGCGCCGCCGGGTAACACGGCGCGATACGAGATCGACTCCGGAGCCGTTAGTAAATATTCGAACGTGTCACGGCTGTACGCCTCACCGTCGACGAAGCAGCACTGATCGAGGCGCCAGCATTCATCCAACTGCGAAATGGTCAGTGGGCGCACATCATACCGCACCCCCGCAATCGTCGGGGTTGATGCAGCATCATAGACCGCCGCGTCGCCGTCCGTCTCTTCCGCTTGCGACCACCATCGCGAACGAATTTTCTTCAGAACAGCCATAAAACAGGTTCTCAGTAGTCAGTAATCAGTGGTCAGCCAAAACTAACTACCGACTATTGATCGCTTAAATTATTAACATGCAATCGCCGTAGCTGTAAAAGCGATAACTCGCCCTGACGGCATGGGCGTATGCGTCGAGCACGAAGTCGCGGTCGGCAAACGCGCCGACAAGCACCAGAAGGGACGAGCGCGGCAGGTGAAAGTTCGTGAGCAGCACATCCACGACACGAAACCTGTAACCGGGCGTAATCGTCAGTTGCGCCATGCGCGAGCCGGCCCGGACTCCGCCCGTCTCCCCCACCGCTGATTCTAAAGCGCGGGTCGTCGTTGTGCCAATAGCGACGATACGACGCCCCCCGGCGCGCGCGTCGTTGATCACCTCGGCCGCCTCCTCGCTGATCTGATATGGCTCGGGGGCGACCCGATGGTCAATCAGCTCGCGGGCGCGCACCGGCTCAAACGTTCCGTAGCCGACATGCAGAGTGATCTCGACAATCTGTGCACCCCGCGCACGGAGTTCGTCCATGACCCGGGGCGTAAAATGAAGGCCGGCCGTGGGCGCGGCGATCGCTCCGCGTTGGCGCGCGTAAACGGTCTGATAGCGCTCGCGATCTTCCGGAAAAAGTCCTGACGGGCGCTTGATGTACGGGGGAAGTGGCGTCTGGCCGACTGCCTGCAGTGCGGCGTCGAACGGCCCGTCGCATTCAAAACGCACGACGCGGCGGCGCTCGTCTGGGGATTCAATTACTTCCGCCCGCAGCCACCCGTTACCGAACCTGACACGCGCGCCGTTCGGTAAGCGACGCGCGGGCCGGACCAGTGCTTCCCACACCAGTGGCCCTCGCTCACAAATCAGAAGCATTTCCGCGTGTCCGCCGGAGCCTTCGCGCTCTCCGATGAGCCGCGCCGGAAACACGCGCGTATTATTAATAACTATGACGTCGCCAGCATGAGCGAATGAAGGGAGCTCCGCGAACCGGCTGTCGCGCCAGGAACGCCCGGCGCGGTCGAGGACCAGCATCCGCGCCGCATCGCGCCGTTCCGGCGGGTGTTGCGCGATGAGTTCTTCTGGAAGTTCGTAATCGAAATCGGAGACCTGCATGGCTAAAGCTCGGGCCGGGGGCTTGGTCTGACCTTGAGCGCCGCCCGGAATGTTCAGGGGACCGGCGCGGTGGCCGCGTCGGCCGCTGAAGCTGTCACGGGGTGCGACGGGTGCTCGTAATGAAACACCGCCGTCAGTTGCGCGCCGAACAGGAGTATCAGGCTCGACACGTAGCCCCACGTCAGCACGGCCACCACCGCGCCGACGGGGCCGTAGATTTGATCGTAATGAAAGTAATGCAGGCTCCAGGCGAAGATGTATTTCGCCAGCTCCCACAACAGGCCGCCCGCCACCGCGCCCGGCAGCGTATCGCGCACCGTCACATGCGCGTTCGGCATAAAACGATAGACCACCACCAACAGCGCGACGGTGACAAGAATGCTCACGAGAGCAAAGATCAGCTGCCAGAACCCGCTCGCGACCGACGCGAGCAGGGTGTAGCGCGCGAGTTGGTGCGGCGATAAGCGCGTCGCCAGTTGCTGTACGGTGACGAGCACGGAGGTGGCGATCACAGAGAGCAAGAGCAGCAGGCCGACGATGCCGATCATGCCGAGTGTCAGCGCGCGACCGTGCAGAAATGCGCGTGACGTCGTGCCCCAGATCCGGTTGAGCGCGCGCTCGATGACGGCGAAGACCCATGACCCGGCCCAGAGTGTCACGACCACGCAGGTGACGATCACGCCCGCCCCCAGATTTGAGAGCTCGCGGATCGTCTCACGCAGAAACTTTCCCGAGCCCGGGTACACTTGCAGGATGTGTGACACCATCTCGCTGCCGGCCGCGATCCAGTTGCTGAGCGCCAGCATGAGGAGCAGCGCCGGGAAGAGTGTGAGCAGCCCGAAATAGCTCATCGCAGCAGCCGACGTGAACAGGTCGTTTTCGTGAAACTGGTGAACGGTGTGGGAGATAATCGTGGCCCACGGCGCACGGTTGCGGACGCCCAGAGAGTGACGCGAAAAAGATGAGAGCCGTCGCATATGGGATGCGGAAAATCCGGGGTCAGAAGTCCGGGTGAGAATCAAAGCGGTTGCCGCTTCTGTTCATCCCGGGTGCTCGCCCCCGACTTCTGATCACGGTATTGATCCTTTTCTTTCAATGCCTTGAGTTCTCCGAGCCCCGCCCGGGCGATCGCCATCTGGGCGAAAGCCCGCGGGACGGCGTCCCGTAAAGCGCGCGCCGTGGAGAGTGCCCGATCAAAATCGATCCGTGACATTGTCGCAAAAATCGTGTCCAAACGAAAAGCTTCGGCCGCCACACTGAAATTGTCCTCGGCGTCCTGCTCCGGGTTGCCGTCCAGCGGGATGTCGATCGAAACCTCATCACCGGAGTAATCTTCGGCGGCGTTGGCCGCTTTGACGAGTTCCGCCAGCAAGTCCCAGGAGCGCGCCGCCTCAATGCCGGCCGCCGCCGTGGTCACGACAGCGTAGGCGGCGACGCGCCGGCTTGTTCCGGTTTCAACGCGCGCCGCGTCGCGCTCGGCTTCGTAGAGAAGCTGCGCGGCGGCTGGCTTCTTTCCTTTGCGCGCGGCGATCGTCGCCGCCTGTGCCAGGCCCCATGCGCTGGCAAGCGGCGGCACGTCCGCGCCCCTGACAAATTTGGCCACGCCTTCAAAGTCGTCCTCCTTATCCTCTGCGAAGGCGCGTGAGATATCCGCAATCTCGCTCACCGCGATAAAAGAGAGGGCCGCGCGGCGCGCTCCCACATCTTCGATCGAAGACGCGGTGCGACGGGCGCGATCCCAGGCCCTGATGCGCGCCGCGGCCTTCGTGATCGCCAGCGCAATACGGTCTCGCTCCTCTTGATCGCGCGCACGAGAGAGCTGTTCGGTCTGTGAGCCAAGGGGGTCGCCCGGATTGTTAGACGTCAAGCTGTGAAGATCGAATTGTGAGGAGAGCGCGTCGCGGCGTGTGGCCGTAAAATCTTTGGCGAGCCCGCCCTGGCGCGCACGCAATTCCGGCACGTACGGCGCCGCCTCGCGCTCGAAGAAGGCGAGCAGGCGGCCGATGGCGAAATATAGTGCGACCGCCGTTCCCGGCGTCGCATCCCCGGCCTCGGTGCCCGGCGCAGCGAGGGGGCGCAATAGCACGGCGGCGGCCGTCTCATAAAAAGCGTTGCGCGTCGCCTGCGCGACGGGCGTGTTTAAATGCTTATTGCTCTGCCCGGAACCTGTCGCGGCGTAAACGATGGGGCGGTATTGCAGCGAGCCGCGCTCGTCAACCGTCACGAGCAAGGACGGCGAGACGATAGGAGACGAAAGCAGCAACACATCATTCGCATCGGCTGCGGCATCAGCCCTTGTTCTTTCCAGCAACTGCAGGTAAAGGCCGTCCGCGTAGGGCGCGCTCTGCTCGCGCAGGCGGAGGATGAAGGCCATCAGCTCTGCGCTAACGCCTTCATCGATGACCGGCGCGGCTATCTGCGCCGCCCGTCCGGCCTCACCACGGTTGAGCAGGTCGAGCGCGACGGCGAGATGGCGCATACCGTTGGCGCTCAATTCGCGCCAGGGTGTGCGGTGCGTTGTCCGGTCTCGCCCGCCGTTTTTCTCGTCTTCTCTTTCGCCGGAAAGGTCGCGCAGGAAGAGTTCGGCGAGCTGTGGGTCGCGGGCCGCCACCTTGCTTAGCACCTCATCCCGCGATTCAGTGACGAACGTGCCGGTCGAATCGGACGGTGTGCCGGATTCTCGCTCATCCTCCTCTTGCGCAGCCTTGTCGGCAGCCGTCGCCGCATCCCAGGCGCGGCGAAAGATGGCGCGGGCGCGCTCATGGTCGGCGGGCCACAGCGCGTCGGCGGCGAGCGTTTGGATTCGCGCGCGGTAAAAAAGGTCGTCGAAGAGGCGCGCCGTGTCGGCCGTCTCGTCGAGCAACGCGATGGCCCGAGTGCGCCGGCGCGCATCCTCCTGGCGCTCTACCGCCGATCTGCGCGGCGTAGACGCAGAGGGCCGGCGCCTCTGCGCCGCGATAGGGTCGGGCGCAAAGGTGAAGACGAGCGCCAGAGAACCGAATAGGCGAATCAGCCGGATTGAATGTGAGCGGGAATTCACAGGCTTGGCAGGTCTGATCACTACTAATCGAACAATCGTGGCTTGTGCGGCCCCGGCGGCGCAATGCCAAAATGCTGGTAAGCGAGGCGCGTCGCCATGCGCCCGCGGGGCGTCCGGTTGAGAAAGCCGATCTGAATCAGGTACGGCTCGATGATCTCTTCAATAGAGTCCTTCTCTTCATGTATCGAAGCGGAAATCGTGCCCAGACCGACGGGCCCGCCGTCGAACTTTTCGATGATCGTCATGAGAAGCTTGCGGTCTACCTCGTCCAGCCCGAAAGTATCAACTTCCATGCGATTGAGCGCATCATTGGCCACCTCCTGCGTAATACGTCCCTCGTAGTCCACCTCGGCGAAGTCACGGACGCGGCGCAGGAGGCGGTTGACGATGCGCGGCGTGCCGCGAGCGCGGCGCGCAATCTCGCGTGCGCCCCCGTCCTCTATTTCTACGTTGAGAATGTCGGCCGAACGCTTGACGATCACTTCAAGGTCTTCGTGACTGTAGAAGTCCAGGTGGAACGGGATGCCGAAGCGTCCGCGCAGGGGGGCCGTGATCAGTCCGGCGCGCGTCGTCGCGCCGACCAGCGTGAACTTTGGCAACTCCAGCTTGATCGAGCGCGCCGCCGTGCCCTGCCCGATCAGAATGTCCAAATGGTAATCCTCCATCGCCGGGTAGAGCACTTCTTCGATGGCCGGATTGAGGCGATGAATCTCGTCGATAAAAAGCACGTCGCCTTCCTGCAGATTGGTGAGCAGTGCCGCCAGATCGCCGCTCTTTTCGATCACCGGCCCGGCGGTCGCGCGCAACTCCGCGCCCATCTCGTTGGCGATGATGTGGGCGAGCGTGGTTTTGCCGAGGCCCGGCGGCCCGGTCAAGAGAACGTGGTCGAGGGCCTCGCGGCGACCCAGCGCCGCTTTGATGAAGACCCGCAGGTTTTCTGTCGCATGGCGCTGGCCGATGTATTCCGCCAGCCGCGTCGGGCGCAGCGACAACTCGAACTGACGCTCGTCGTCATCCATCATTGTCATGCTGCGCGCGTTGGCCGGTTCTAATTCTTCAGACATAAAAATCAAGGGATGAAGAAAGAAGTCCCGGTCTTTCAGCCTTCATCCTCACGCCCTCATCCTTTCCCGCTGCTGTCCCCCGGCGAGCGCGCGGAGGCTGCGGCGCAAGATAATCTCGACGGCAATATCGCCGCCTTCGGCGATCGCCGCCGTGATGGCTTTTTCGGCCGCCGCCCTCGGGTAGCCGAGATTTACGAGTGCCGAAAGAGCGTCGTCAAACACCGCGTCTTCGGAGGTGGGCGCGGCGGCTCCGGCCCTCGCCGCGAACTCCTCTTCAAGCGCGGGTGACGAGAGTGCGGTAATCTTATCGCGCAGCTCAATGACGAGACGTTCGGCGGTCTTTTTCCCGACGCCGGGAATTGAGGTCAGGCGCGCCAGGTTGCTGGTGCGGATTGAAGCGATGATCTCTTCGGCGCTCATTCCGGAGAGCATCGTGATGCCGAGCTTAGGGCCGATGCCGCTGACAGAGATCAGCCGCAGGAAGAGTTCCCGTTCACGCACCGTTCTGAAGCCGTAGAGCTGGAGCGCATCTTCGCGCACGTGCGTGTAGATGTGAAGCTGAATATTTGCGCCCGCCTCTTCCATGTCGTAAAAGGTTGACAGCGGAATGGTGACCTCGTAACCGACCCCGTTGGCATCAAGAATGACTGAGGTCGCCTGTTTGGCGAGCAGCTTGCCGGATAGATGTGCGATCATTACTTTGGAATAAAGTTCCGTCGAAGAAGGAATTTCGGGAGCGCCTTCGCTTTCGAGACTGATTGTATTTTATCGGCACTGATTCGGCAACGCGCGGGATAAAGTCTGGAGTCCAGGGAGTCTGGAGTCTAGAGAGTCAATGGCCTTTTTAGAGTGGGGGAAGTCTGGAGCCTGGTGAGACTCTCGACTATCGACTATGATCTTAATCGCTAAATCGCTGTTCTACTTCGTGATAGCCGGGCTCTGTGAGATCGGCGGCGGCTACCTCGTGTGGCTTACCTTGCGCGAAGGGAAAAGCCTCTGGGTCGCCCTGTGCGGCGCGGCCGCCTTGATCCTCTACGGCCTGGTCCCGACGCTGCAGCCGGCCAACTTCGGGCGCGTCTACGCGGCCTACGGCGGCATCTTTATCGTGCTCTCCATTCTGTGGGGCTGGCGGGTCGATAAAATCGCGCCGGATAGATTTGATCTGATCGGCGGCCTCGTCGCCCTCGCCGGCGTGTTCGTTATCATGTACTGGCCGAGAGGTTGAGCCCGCCCGGTCTTTTCGCCAGCGACCCTTTAGGGCTATACTGAACCCTCAAGGGAAAGGCGGCGGGATGAAATCGGAGAAGATCTCGGAGCTGACGACGAATCGTTTAAGCGTCTACCTGCGCTGCCTCAATTTACTCGCGGCGGCCGGGATCAAAACGATCTCGTCGCAGGCGCTGGCCGACCAGTTCAACCTTAATTCGGCGCAGATCAGGAAAGATCTGGCTTACTTCGGCGAGTTCGGGGTGCGCGGCGTAGGCTATTTCGTCGAAGAGCTGCGCGAGCACATTACAAAGATTCTGGGCCTCGACACGGCACATCGCGTCGGCATCGTCGGCGCGGGAAACCTGGGGACGGCGCTCGCCAACTACAACGGGTTCACGACATCGAACTTCACGGTCGTCGCCCTCTTCGATAATGATCAGGAGAAGATCGGGCGGCGCATCGGCCGTGACCGCGTCATGGTGCATGACGTAAAGAAAATTGCGCGGGTGGTCCGTGACCTGACGATCGATGTGGTCGTGGTCGCCGTTCCGGCCCGCGTGGCGCAACGGGTTTTGAATCAGGTGATGTCGGCCGGAATCAAAGCCGTGTTGAATTTCGCGCCCGTGCGCCTTCACGCGCGGCTCGGCGTGAAGGTGAAAACGGTCGATCTGACGATCGCGCTGGAGAGCTTATCGTATTTCCTCGCCCGGCCGCAGATCGCCTGTGTAACGAACCCGCGCAGCATTCTCCCTTACGAGGAGATCGCGCAACGGGAAGAGCGTGAGTTATAGCAAGAGAAGAAGGAGTATCAATCATGCTGACATGCTTGCTCAAGAGGGTTTTGCCATTTTTGCTAACCCTGATGGTTGGCGTCATGTTAGGGGGCCTGATCGGGCAGGTTCAGCCGCGCCCGAACGTTGGGAATAACGTCTGGGTAGGGCGCGGCCACAAGTGTGGCGCCGGCCGGTATAGTGCCTACAGGTATCAAAACTGGGGCAACACGACGCCGCTCGAAATCACCTTTAAGCCCCAGCCGCTTTATACAGAAGAAGCGCGCCGGGATGGTATCACGGGCGTCGTGAAGCTGCGGATGGTGCTTGGCAAAGACGGCACGGTATCCGACATCGAGACGGTCAGGGGGTTGCCTGACGGCCTGACCGACGAGGCCATCAGCGCGGCGCGCGGGATCACGTTCATTCCCGCACGGGTCGGCGGTGAGCCTGTCGATACGACACAGGTTGTCGAATTCAGATTCGACGGGAACTGAACGGGCGAGGGCCGAACATTTCATGGACGAGCAGACCGCGCGGCGCGAGATCATCAGCGTCGGGCGACTGATGTATGAACGCAGTTACGTCGTCTCTTCGGACGGCAACGTGAGCGTGCGACTGGACGACGGGCGCATCCTGGCGACGCCGACGATGACGTGCAAGGGGCGAATGACGGAAGATGCGCTCGCCGTCACGGACATGGAAGGTAGGCCTCTCACGGATCCCCGGCCCTCGAGTGAGCTGGCGATGCACCTCTTGATCTATCGCGAGCGCGCGGACGTCAAAGCGGTGTGCCACGCGCACCCGCCGCACGGCACGGCCTTCGCCGTCGCCGGACTCGCCATCGATCAGCCGATCCTGTCGGAGGTGATTCTCACGCTGGGCTGTGTACCCTTGGCGGATTACGGCACCCCTTCGACCGAAGAGTTGACCGAAGCGATGCGCCCGCTGATCAGGCATCACAACGCGCTGCTGATGGCAAATCATGGCGCGGTCGCTTACGGCGCGGACTTGTGGCAGGCCTTCGACCGCCTCGAGACACTGGAGCACACGGCCAAAATCACCATCCTCTCGCGCATCCTCGGGGGCTCAAGAAACCTTCCGGCGGATGCCATCGAGAAACTGATCAACGTGCGCGAACGGGCCGGGTATTTGGGCGAAGGCGCGCGCTGTCAAGCCTGCGGTTACCTGCACGAAACAGGGTTGTCATACCCGGCGGGCGGGCGCAGGACGGCACACGGCGCGAGCCGGGCCCCGACCAACGGCGCGGGCCGGATCACGCTGACGCGTGACGAGCTTGTTGAATTACTGAGCCAGGTGGCGCAATTATCTCATCCGTAAATCGTCAACAGGCGGTCTTCTTTCGTCACGGTTGATGGTCGGCGGTCGGCGATTAGTTAAGGAGCACTTGAATGCAAGAAGCACTCGGCATGGTTGAGACCAAAGGTTTGGTGGCGATGATTGAGGCGGCGGATGCGATGGTTAAGGCTGCCAACGTGACGCTCATCGGCTATGAGAAGATCGGCGCGGGTTTTGTGACGGCGATCGTGCGCGGCGATGTCGCGGCGGTGAAGGCGGCGACGGACGCGGGCGCGGCTGCGGCGCGGCGCGTCGGCGAACTCGTCAGCGTTCACGTCATCCCGCGCCCGCACGGAAGCGTTGACGAGGCGCTGCCGGTCGGCAACAGCAACGGCTGAGCATGATCATCGCGCGCATCCTCGGCACGATCGTCTCAACACAGAAGGACGAGCGGCTGATGGGAAAGAAACTGCTCATCGTCCGTCCCGTCAATGTCGACGGGACGGACGCGAGCGGTTATGTCGTTGCCGTTGACACGGTCGGGGCGGGCTTTCACGAGCGGGTGCTCGTCGTCGCCGGCTCAAGCGCGCGGCTCGCGCAGGGCATGAAAGACACGCCCGTCGATGCGGCCATCATCGGCGTGATTGATACGGTAGATGTCCTCGACAATCAGTCTGGAGTCTGAAGTACTGGAGAGCCAGAAAGACTTTTTTAGACTCCAGACTCCGGACTCCAGACTTTTATGCAGTTGGCGCGTGTGATCGGGACGGTTGTGGCGACTGTCAAGAACGATTCTCTTGAGGGACGCAAGCTGCTCGTCATTCAATCATTAAATGCGGATCTCAAACCGCAGGGTAAACCGATGGTCGCTCTTGACGCGATCGGGGCGGGCGCGGGCGAGCTGGTCTTTTGGTGCCGCGGGAAAGAGGCGAGCTTTCCCTTCAAGCGGGAAGATACGCCGACGGACTGCACCATCATCGCCATTGTGGATTCGGAGGATCACGTGACCAGGGGGGGGCGGGCGGGATGATCCTGGCGCGGGTCCTGGGAAACATCGTCGCCACACAGAAGAACCCGCGCTACGAAAATGCGCGTGTCATGCTCTGCCAGCAGATCACTCCTGAGGGCGAGGAAATGGGCATGACCGTGCTGGCGCTCGACGCGGTCGACGCGGGCGTGGGCGACACGGTCTTGATCGTGCAGGAAGGTTGGAGCGCGTCAACGACGGCGACGGGCAAAGCGGGCGCGGCGATTGATTCGGCGATTGTCGGGGTGGTGGATCGGATCGATCTCCTTCGTGCCCTGCCGGAGGAAGAATTGGGGTGAGCGGCGAGCAAGATGCAGCGCGTTTGATGGCTGAGCGCATCGCACGGCGCATGTCACGGGGCGAGAGCAACCACTCTGCCGGCGCGCAGACCGGGGACTCCGGCGCTCTCGCCGGGGAGTTGGCGGCGGTGCGCACCAGTCTCGACGAGCTGCGGAAAAGACTCGCCCACATCGAATCCCATCTCGCGCATCAGGATGATGACCTCACTCAAGGATCGGGCGCGGCCGGTCGCGGCGGGCAGGCGGGTGTGTCAGGGCGAGGTGAGAAACCCGCGGCGACACAGGCTGGGACGACGCACTCGCCGTGGCTGAGCGGCATCTACGTTCAGGCAACGCACCCGAGCGAGGAGAGATTCGGGGTCGAAGAAGCAGTCGTGTCAGAGTTAGTTAATTTCTTCGAAAGCAACAAGACCTGCAGTTTAGAACCGGGCAGCAAGCCCTGCGATCACTGCGCAATGTGCAGCTCGCGTGGCTTTTGAGGCGAATCTCCTCGCATCAACCGTTCGGCACAATCCTCTATTTAGTGTTTGTGTTGCCCTGATTTTTGCGCAACGCGTTGGGGTCGAAGCGCGGGACCTGGCGCGCCGTATCTTCAGCTTTGAAGTAGGGCTCCTCTTTAAATCCATAAAGCTTGGCCGCGATGACCGTCGGGAAATTGCCGCGCGTCGTATTGTAATCCTGCACCGCCGCATTGTAGTCGCTGCGCGCGACGGCAATTCGGTTCTCGGTGCCCACCAGTTCATCCTGCAGCCTCAGAAAGTTCTCGCTTGAACGCAACTGCGGGTAGCTCTCTTGCAAGGATAACAACCGGCCGATTGTCCCGCCGAAGCTGTTGTTCGCATCGATCACGGCTTGCTTCTGTTCAGGAGTCTTGTCGCCGCCTTCGCCCTGCGGCTGGGCGTTCGTCGCATTTAAAAGGCGTGAACGCGCCTGGGCAATCTGGCCGAAAACTTCCTGCTCCTGCACCCCGGCAGACTGGGCCGCCGCAACGAGATTCGGGATCAAATCGGCGCGGCGTTGAAGCTGGCTCTCCACATCCGACCACTTCTTCCTGACATTCTGCTGTTTACTCTGAAGCGTGTTATACCCGCACCCGCCGGCCGTCACAGTCACAAACAAGGCGAAAGCCAGCAGCAACATTCTTCTCTTATTCATCTCTCTTCTCCTTAATCCATGAATAGACGATTCATTTCATCAGTTTACGATTAACGATTCACGACTTATTCTCCATCCGGTCAACCGCTTCGATGACGCGCTCGACCTGGGCCATGTAAGCGGCGAAAAGATCATTAGCCTCGGTATCCGTTAAAGGCGCCTCGCCCGTCGCGCGCAGCGCGAAAATCCGTTCGAAGGGTTCGCCGTCAAGGCCGAGCAGCTTGACCGTCGCGCGCACGGCGTCGGGCTTGGCCACGGGCGGTTCCTTGCCGCTCAAGATCAGGACGGGACGAAACAGGGCGGCAAAGCTCGCGAGGCTGTCACTCATCAGCGCCGACAATTTCTCGACCGAGACGGACGCCGGGATGTACAGCCGCCGCAATTGAATCAGCTTGCTCCTTAGCTCGTACTCCGTCTGGTGCCGCAAATTCTCCTCCGAGACTTCCACAAATTCGAACGGGTCCTTGCCGTACAGTACGACGCGCGCCCTCTCCATCTGCAGAAACTCAATCGGAAATACGTCTGACGCATCACGAAGTTCCTCGGTGGTGAAATAAACCGGCAGCGGATGGCCCAACCGCTGCCATTCACGCATCGGGGCCTGCGCGAGCCGCAGATCTTCGGGCGTGATACGGTTCAGGGCGATGAGCAGGTTGTAATCCGAGCGCAGCTCGATGTGATCGCCCGCCGCCGCCGAGCCGTAGAGGACGACGGAGACGAGATTATCGCCGTGCGTCGAGCGCAGGTCGTTAATTAAATGGTTGAAGGCATCCTGAGCGATCTTATTAGCCATCTCGACCTCCACGAGTGGACGAAGGATGAAGGTAAATAAAAGGAAGTGAAAGGGAGTGAAAGCTTTTGGGCGTCTGGTGTTCATCCCGACGGCCTCCACCCCTTTACCAGCTACCGCCTGCGCCGCCGCCGCCGAAATCTCCACCGCCGCCGCCGAAGCCACCGAACCCGCCACCACCGCCGCCACCCGACCCGCCGAAGCCGCCGCCACTCCAGCCGCTCGAGCCGGAGCCGCCCCGGCCGCCACCGCCGAACAGAGAGCCGAGCAGCAGCAGGTTAAGGCACCCGCCGCCCCCGCCCGCGCCCGCCAGTAAGATCAGGATGACGACTATAATAAAGATGATGACGCATGGCGAGATGCCTCCGCCCGATTGCCGTCTGGCAGGAGGCCGCTGGGGCTGGCGGTAGGCGTAACGCTGATCTATGCCCTCGATGCTAAACCCGCGCTTCTCGGCCAGCGTGGCGACGATAGTTTGCACTGCCGTCATCAGGCCTTCGCCGTAGTTGCCGGCACGAAACGAGTCACGCATGCGGCGACCGATCTCGCCCACCAGGCCATCCGGCAGATCGCCTTCGAGATGACGACTCACCTGAATGAAGTATTTGCGATCGTCAATGGCGGCGAGCAGCAGCAGGCCATTCTTTTCACTGTCGGGGGCGCCGATGCCCCAGCCGCGTGCCACGGCCAGCGAGTAATCGAAAATGTCTCTGTCACCCGTCGTCTTAACGGTGACAACCGCGAATTGAATGTTGGCGCGGTCATTGAGATTCTTGAGAATAGTCTCCATCCGCTGCTTCGTTGCCGCGTCGATGGCACCGGCGTAATCGTTGACGTATCCGGTCGGCGGCGGCAGCCCCGATTGGGTCGTCTGCGCATTCGCCGAAGCCACGCCCGCCAGAAGCGCGCAGGCCACGACGGCGGCGAGAATAACAGATGTCCGGTTATTCCGACTCAACAAATCAATCATAACAATTCACGCGCCCCGGTCAACACCAACTACGGGCGAGTTTGGCGGAAGCGTTCCCGTATCGCTCCCCTTCTGCTTTCCGCCGCGCGCCTCACCTCTCGACCAAACGATGCAATAGATAGAAGAGCGCGACGCCGACGAAGACGACGACAGAAACCAACGGGTTCTTCTCCTCTTTATGATTCACTTCCGGAATCAGATCACTCGCGGCGACGTAGAGCGTAACACCCGCGGAGAAGGGTAAAGCGTAGGCGACGGCCGCCTGGAATTTGCTTTTGAGCAGGGCCACGCCGATCACGCCGGCGAAGGTTGCCGTGCCGATCGCCAGCGACGCGACCAGTGCTTTCCGCAACGAGCGACCCGAGGCGAGCATGATCGAGGCGACCGTAAATCCCTCCGGCACTTTGTGCAAAAGAATCGCGATAAAGACGAGCAGCCCGACTCTGAAATTAACGAGAAATGCGGCGGCAATCGAGACGCCGTCGAAGAACGTATGGATCAGAAGCCCGCCGATCGCCGTGTAGGCCACGGAAGGACGAAGCATCGATTCAGGATGTGTCTCGGCGCCGAAGTGAAAATGGGGCGCAATAGTGTGCTCGAAAAGCTGTATCAGCAGGTAGCCCGCCAACAGTAGCGCCATGGCGCCGACGACCGCCTGCGCCGGTGCACCCCTCGTCGCCGGTTCCCCCGTCCAGATACCGATGGTTTCGGGAAGGATCTCGATAAAGATCGCCGCGAGCATGAAACCGGCCCCAAGAGCAATCAGGTATTTGAGAAAACGTTCATCACGACGGCGTGCACCTGACGAGGCGATCAAGAGCCCGCCGAACACATTGGCCAGCGCCGCCATCGCGCCGAAAAGGAGAAGAAAGAGCATCCGGGTTTAGTCTGGCCGCCGCCTGGAACCATTATTAATAGAGCAGCATTTCGCAGGCACTATACATGATGCTCGTGTGCTTGGCTACGAATGGAAGCGCGCGTGGCCCATATTCCTTCCCGAGACCGACGCCTGACTGCTTAATTAGCGGTGTTAAGCAAGATTTCTCGCTTCTACACCATTTCGTGCTTAAAATTAATATGTTTGGTCATGTTTTTTACTCTTGACAGCCTCTACTGACGGGCGTACTATGCGCGGCGGAGTGGAGAAAAGTGGTCGGAAGTGGACTTTTCTGAATATCTTGTACTAGAATATTAAAGTTTTACCTAAAGGTTTAAGCACTTCTCATTATGTCCCATTAGCCCAAACCCTATGCTACGAGGAAATTACACGGCGCGGATAGATTCCAAGGGGCGGTTGAAGGTGCCGACACCATTTCGTCGTTACGTCGAGGAGAAATACGGGACGGAGGTTTACGTAACGAGCTTAACGGGCGAAAACGTGCGGGTTTATCCGCTGGCTGAGTGGGAATCAATCGAGCAGCGCCTTGCCCTGCTGCCTTCAATGGACCCGGCGCGGCGCAGGTTTCTTGACAGAACGAACTACTACGGCCAGCAGGCGACGATGGACGGGCAGGGCCGAGTGCTCATTCATCCGCTACTGCGCAAGAGCGCGGGGGTCTTCGGCGATGTGGCGGTGCTCGGGTACCTGGCATACCTGGAAGTTTGGGAGTTAGAGAGATTTCAACAACGGCTACTCTCCGACCCATACACGGAAGAGGACGAGGCGGCGATTGCGCGGCTCGGCATCTAGCCAGTGAGCGGTCAGCAGGGGATTTGGGCTCTTTGCCATTCGTTAGGTCACGAGAGTTGGCAGCGCCATGGTCAGAGGTTATACGGATCAACCGCCCACCGCTTGCTGGTTGCTGCTTACTGGATGTTCTTTGAACAAGATCACGGGGTGGTGGTGATGGCAGCGCCTGAGGGGGGCAAGGGCGCGCCCCATCACCCCGTGCTACTTCGCGAGACGATTGAGCTGCTCGAGCCGCAGCGTGGCGGTCTCTTCATTGACGGCACACTGGGGTTGGGTGGGCATAGCGAGGCGATTCTCGAAGCGTCGGGTGATGCGCGGGTGATCGGTATTGACCGCGACCGCGAAGCGCTCGGGTGGGCCGCCAGGCGGCTCGCGCGTTTCGGCTCACGCTTCCGTGCCGTCAACGCAAACTTTCGCGACATCGCGCAGGTGGTTGAGGGCGCGGGTGAGATCAACGGGGTGCTGGTTGACCTCGGCGTCTCATCTCTCCAGTTGGACACTGAAGCGCGAGGGTTCAGCTTCCGCCATGATGCGCCGCTCGACATGCGCATGAATGCAAGCGGTGATGAGGAGACTGCCGCCGCTTTGCTGGCACGTCTTTCGGAGGAAGAGATCGCGCGGATCATCTTCGAATACGGCGAAGAGAGGCGTTCGCGCCGTATCGCGCGGTGGATCGTCGAGCGGCGCGAGCGCGGCCAGCCGGTCCGGCGGACGCAGGAGTTAGCCGAGTTGGTCGCGCGTGCCGTGGGGTACCGCAGCCGGGACCGTATTCATCCGGCGACGCGCACGTTTCAGGCCTTGCGTATCGCCGTTAACCGCGAACTCGAGGGGTTGGGTGAATTTGTTGAAAAAGCCGTCGCTCTTTTACAAGCGGACGGGCGTTTCGTCGCGATCAGCTTCCATTCGCTCGAAGACCGCATCATCAAGCAGACGCTGCGCCGTCTCGCCGGGCATTGCGAATGCCCGCCGCGCTCTCCGGTCTGCTCGTGCGGCGCGCGCCGTGCCGTTGAGATTCTGACCCGGCGTCCACTCGCGCCGGGGCGGCGCGAGCTGGAAGAGAATCCGCGCTCCCGCAGCGCCAGGTTGCGTGCCTGCCGCAAACTCGACGTTACCCCGGCGCCTGCGACCGGCGCTTGATGCGCCGCATAAGTTTTGATTATTTGTAGACTGCGAGCCTTCCCCCGGAGCAACGCTCGATCCATTCTAAGGCCGAGATCGTGATGAGAAGATTACCTCCGAATCAACCCAACTTCTTTATTCACCGCGAGCGAAACGTGGGCGCGCAATGGCGTCTTGTACTGCTGCTTTTTTGTGGTCTCGGGCTCGCGGGCGGATTCGTCTTGGCGGCGGGGCGGCGCTTCGCGGCGCTCCAGGTCGGCTACAGGAGTGAGGAGTTGCGCCGGGAGCGCACACGGCTTTTTGAGGAGCAGCGACGCCTGCTCCTGGCACGCGAGGAGGCGGCAACGCCGGCGCGTTTGGAGGGCGCGGCGCGCGGCCTCGGAATGCAGCCCGCCCGCCCGGCGCAGATCGGCACGGCGAAAAGCGGTGACCGCACGGTGAACTATCCGGTACCGGCACTCATCAACCCTTCCGCTTCGCTTCATCATTAGCGGCGCGAAGAATCGGAAAGCCGGCGGCCGCCCCGTTCGGATGGCGCTCTCCCTCGCGCTGCCGGTGAAAGTTGGTTTTAAGCATTCCATGATGCGCGGCGCGAGCTCCGGTTCAAGCAAGCGCCGCGTGACTGCTGAGAAGGAACAAGCCACGAGAGATGCGCAAACTCATTGCCGCCTCCACTAAAGTACGTCCCGACACCTCGCGCCGGCGGGCGCTTGTCATCGCCTTCATGCTTACCGCCTGGATGCTCACGATCGGGGCGCGGCTCGTTTACCTGCAGATTTCGCAACACGATTGGCTGGAGAGGCGCGCGCAAGCGCAGCAGCAGGATGTGATCGAGGTAAGTCCGGTCCGCGGACTCGTGCTCGACCGGCAGGGCCGTGAGCTGGCGCGCAGCGTCGATGTCGAATCTTTTTTCGCGGTACCGGGCGAGGTCGAAAACATTGAAGAGGCGGCCACACGCCTCTCCCCGGTGCTCGCCGTGGACCACGGTGAGATCGAAGCACGTCTCAGGGAAGCGGGGGAGGCGCATCGAAAGTTTGTGTGGGTGGCGCGTAAACTCGAGGCCGCGCGGGCCGAGAAGATTCACGAGTTGAAGCTGGCCGGCATTCATTCAGTCAAGGAGTCGAAGCGCTTTTACCCGAACGGAGAACTGGCGGCCCACGTTCTCGGCTTCGTCGGATTAGACGAGGTGGGTCTCGCCGGCGTCGAGCAGGTTTATAACGGGCGCATCCGGGGCGAGGCAGGCAAGCTATTTCTGGAAGCGGACGCTCACCGCCACGCCTATGAAAGCTATGAGGTTCAATCCCGCCCGGGCCAGGCGGTCGAGTTGAGTCTCGATCAGATGGTTCAGTACCGGACCGAGCGGGCGCTCGCGAGTGCGCTCGAACGTACACGCGCGAAGTCGGGCAGCGCCATCGTGCTCGACCCGCACACGGGGGAGATTCTTGCGCTCGCCAGCGCGCCGACCTTTGACCCGAACGACGCGCGCAACGCTTCACCGCGGGCGCGGCTTAACGGCGCGCTGCAAAATATCTACGAGCCGGGCTCCACTTTCAAGATCATCGTCTATGCGGCGGCAATCGAAAGGGGCCTGGTCAGGCCGGAAGACCACGTTGACTGCCAGATGGGATCGATCACAGTGGCCGGACGTCTGATACACGATCACCATCCCTTCGGGTCGCTGACAATAGCAAGCGCACTGGCCCAATCAAGCAACGTCGCGGCGATCAAGCTCGGCCTGCGCGTCGGCGACGCTTCGATGTACGACTACATCACGCGCTTCGGCTTCGGTGCGCGCACGGGCGTCGAGCTGCCGGGCGAAACGGCGGGGCTGGTGCGTGCGGTCGGGCGCTGGCAGCCATCTTCCATCGGCTCGGTCGCGATGGGTCAGGAGGTCGGCGTCACCCCCGTTCAGATGGCCGCGGCGTTTGCCGCCCTGGCTAATGACGGGGTGCGCGTCGCGCCTCATCTGGTGCGGGAGATTCGCGACCCCGACGGTTCCGTGCTGTTTCGCGCAGCGCCGGAGCGGCGCCGCGTCATCAGTACGGAAACAGCCAGGACTTTACGGGGCATGCTGGAGGGCGTGACACTGAACGGCACGGCCAAGCGCGCGCAACTTGACGGCTATACGGCGGCGGGAAAAACCGGCACCGCGCAGAAGATTGATCCGAAGACGAAAGCTTATTCGAAGACCAGGTACGTCGGTTCGTTCGCCGGTTTCGCGCCGGTCGAAGATCCGGCGGTCGTCATCATCGTCGTCATCGATGAGCCGGTGGGCGCTTATCACGGCGGCGATGTCGCGGCGCCGGTCTTTCGCGAGATCGCCGAGCAGATCCTGCCGGACCTTAACGTCGCGCCCGACACGACACTAAAATCGGCTCCGGACCTCATCGCGCAGACGCGGCTCGCCGCCGAAGCGGTAAGGAATGCCCGCGAAGAGATTGAGCGTGAGAACGAAGAGCGGCAGGGGACGATGCCGCAGGAGGTTGCGCCGGGAGATGCGCGACGGGCGACGGGCGAGGTGGTGTACGCGTTGGCGACGAAACACGCGGTGTTGATGCCCGACCTGCGCGGTCGAAGCTTGCGTGACACGGCGCGCGTCTGCGCGCAACTCGGCTTGCGGCTCGAAGCGCGCGGCGAAGGGCGCGCGTTGTGGCAGACCCCGGCGGCCGGCGCGGAGGTGGACGCCGGGCAGATTGTGCGCATCGATTTCGGGGGGGGCGGGTGAAGGAGTTGTTACCTGAGAGTTGAGACTTGTGATGGAAAATTCTACGGGTTGAGATTTCGGACCGGCAAACCGGGGTCTCGACTAAGACTCGATGAGAAAGAGCGAGAGAATCGATACGCAGTGAGAAGTAGGGTCAACGCTTGCCGGGAACGGTTGCGCCGGGGTCGGGCCGCGCGGAAGACGGTCGTGGGCGACAAAGCCGCTGCGCCACTTGCAGCCGGCGACATCCTTTTGCGCGAGCCGGATAATCCGCATGACGAGGATTCCGCGAGCGTGTTGAACGGCGGGGAGGGGGTTGACCATGCGATTGAGCCGGCGTTTACGCCGAAGGTTGACGGTCGCATCACACAAAGCAGAAGATTTGATGCTGAGGGAGAGGCTAAAAGAGTGTGAACGTCAGGACGGCGGCGAGTTTGATGGGCGCAGGCAATGAAGCATTGGGCGCGGAGTTGTTTGACAAGGAGGTCGTGGGCTTTTCGATCGATTCGCGAACGATCGGCGAGGGGGAGATTTTCTTCGCTTTGTCGCCGGAGGATTACGTCCGCGCCGGCTTCAACGGCACATTCACCGACGCTCATGAGTTCATCCCACAGGCATTCGAGCGCGGCGCGACCGCCGCCGTCGCCCGCGCCCCGCGCGTCCGAGGCGATGCGGCCCTGGAGAAGTTGAGCGGCCGCCTGCTGTTCGCTGACGACGCGATTGTCGCGCTGCAAACGCTCGCGCGCAAAGTTTACGAGGCGTGGGCGCGGCCCGTCGTGGGTATTACCGGCAGCGCGGGTAAAACGACGACTAAAGATTTAACCGCTCACCTGCTCGGCGCTGCCGGTCGGCGCGTCCTCAAGAGCGAGCGAAACTATAACAACGGGCTGGGCCTGCCGCTTTCGGTGTTACAGATGGTGACCGCGGGGCACACGCCTGATCAATATGATATCGCCGTGCTCGAAATGGGAATGTCGTCGCCGACGCACGAGATCGAACGTTTGTGCCGCATCACGCCGCCCGACATCGGCGTCGAGCTCCTCGTCGCGCCCGTTCACCTGGAGTACCTCGGCACGATTGAGAACATCGCGGCGGCGAAAGCCGAGTTGATTGACGGTCTTAAGCCGGGGGGCACGGCCGTTTTGAACGCCGACGACCCACTGGTGATCGCGATGCGTGCCAGGCATCAGGGGCGGACGCTCACTTTCGGCATCGAGAATAGGGCCGACGTGATGGCGACCGCGATCGACACCGGGCAATTCGGGCGCACACGCTTTCGCCTGCGGACGCCGCTCGGCGAGGCCGACGCGCTGCTGCCGATGGTGGGCCGGCACAACTTGATGAACGCGCTGGCCGCGGCAGCGGTCGCGACATGTCTCGGTATCGGGGTGGAAGAGATTGCGGCGGCGTTAGGCGGCGTCGTCCCCCCGCACATGCGGGGCGAAGTGCTGGATTTCGCGGGCGGATTCACCGTCGTGGACGACTCTTACAACTCGAATCCGCGCTCGCTACTGAGCATGATCAGGACGCTCACGGACGAGAGCGCGCGCGCCGAGCGTCGCGTGGTAATTGCCGGGGAGATGCTCGAGCTCGGGCCGGAGGGCGCGGGGATGCACCGCGCAGTGGGACGCGAGGCGGCGCGTGCCGGGATCGATCTCTTGTGGGGCGTGCGCGGGCTCGCCCATGAAATCATCGAGGGGGCGCGGGAGGGGGGGATGGGCGTCGAGGCGACGCGATTTTTTGAGACGTCGGAAGAGGCTGCCGCCGCGCTGGTAGAAGAGGTGTGCGCCGGCGACCTGATTCTAATCAAGGGTTCGCGTGGCGTGCGAACGGATGTGGTAGTGAGCCTGCTGCGCGAACGATTCGCGCTGGCGGGCGCGGACGAACGGTTGGGCCAGTAAGTTCTAAATCGAAGCACGGGAGAGCGGAACCGAACTATTAATCGCACATGAGCACCGATGGGCACAGACCTCGGCGGCCGGCTTTTAACAGATCTGTGGCTATCACTGCCCGCCTGTGGTTGCTACCACGTTCCAATATCGTGGGTTTTGATTTAGTCTGAAGGGATGATCTACTACATCTTTTACGAGCTGCTCTACAACCGTCTGAAGGACGGTGAGGCATACCTCGTCAAGGCGCTCAACGTTTTTCAGTATGTCACTTTTCGGACGGCTTATGCCTCCATTACCGCGCTGCTGATCTCACTGGTGTTTGGCGGGCGCGTGATACAGGCGTTGCGCAGCTTGAATGTCGGACAGCAAATTCGTGAAGAAGGGCCGCAGGCGCACATGGCCAAGCGCGGCACGCCGACGATGGGCGGCGTGTTGATCATCGGCTCGGTTTTGATCTCGACTCTGCTGTGGGCGAGGCTGTCGAGCCTTTACGTCTGGATAGTGATGGTGACGACGCTGCTGTTTGCCGCCGTCGGCTTCTCCGATGACTACGCGAAGATGGTCAAGCGGCGCAGTCTGGGGCTAACGGGCAAGCAAAAGCTTCTCGCCCAATTTCTGATCGCCGTCGCGGTGTGGGCCGTGCTCCGCTATTTCACGGAGTACGCGTGGAACGTGAACATCCCGTTTATCAAAGTGACGTCGGACCCGAACCGGCTCACCAGCGTCAGCTACATCGGGCCCTATCTCTACCTGGTGTTCATTATCATCGTGCTGCTCGGCTCTTCGAACGCGGTGAATCTGACGGACGGGCTGGACGGGCTGGCGATCAGCGTGACTTTCATCGCGATGGCGGCGCTGACGGGGTTGACCTACATCACCGGGGACAGGCGTTTCGCGGAATACCTCGGTCTGGTACACAAGCCGGAGGTCGCCGAGCTGACGGTATTCTGCGGCGCGATGGCGGGCGCCAGCCTCGGGTTTCTCTGGTACAACGCGCCGCCCGCCGAGGTCTTTATGGGCGATGTCGGAAGCCTCGCGATCGGCGGCGCCATCGGCACCATCGGTGTGCTGACGAAACAGGAGTTTGTGCTGCTGATGGTCGGCGGCGTGTTTGTGATTGAAGCCGTTTCCGTGATGCTGCAGGTCTCATTCTTTAAAATGACCAAAAGAAGCAGCGGGACGGGGCGCAGGCTCTTTAAGATGACGCCGCTGCATCATCACTTCGAGTTGCAGGGCTGGAGGGAATCCAAGGTAGTGTTTCGCTTCCTGATTCTCGCCATCCTATTCGCGCTCCTGAGCCTGTCAACATTGAAACTGCGTTAAGGGACGGGCCGGAGCCGGCCATCGAGGCGGCCGGCTTCCGCCAAAAAGCGTTGGACGTTCAAGGGAAGAAAGTCCTGGTGATCGGCGCGGCGCGCAGCGGCGTTGCCTGCGCGAAGTTTCTGGCCGAGCGTGGGGCGGTCGTGGCCTTGAACGACCGGAAGCCGATCGAGGAATGGACGGACGCTGCGCTCAAGCTCAAGGCCCAGGGCGTTGGCACCATCCCGGGCGATGTGCCGTCGTGGCTGCTGGACCAGATCGAACTGCTCATTGTGAGCCCGGGCGTCCCGGGCAAGAGTATTCCGGTCAGGTATGCGGAGCGCGCGGGCGCGGAAGTGATCGGAGAAATCGAGCTCGCGTCGCGATTCCTGCGTGGGCGCATCGTCGCGATCACCGGCACTAACGGCAAGACGACCACCACTACGCTGGTCGGGGATCTGTTGAAGGACGCCGGGTTGCCCGTGCAGGTCGGCGGCAACATCGGGACGCCGCTCATTTCGCTGGTCGAGTCCTCGCGCGAGGACGGGTGGACGGTTGTAGAGGTCTCAAGTTTTCAGTTGGAGACAATTGTAGATTTTCACCCTACGGTCGCGACTGTTTTAAACGTGACACCGAATCACATGGATCGTTACGAGTCATTCACCGATTACGCGGCGGCCAAGCATCGCATCTTCCGCAACCAGACGGCGGGCGACGTGGCGGTCCTCAACGCCGACGATGAAACCGTCGCCTCGTGGGCGCGCGGCCTGCGCGCGCGTGTCGTCTGGTTTAGCGTGCGGCGCGAGTTGGAAGAAGGATTATTTCTGAAGGGCGGGCGCGACCTCGTCTCACGCACGGGGGCGGGCGAGCGGAGGCTCGCGCTGCGTGACGAAATGCAATTGCGCGGCCTCCATAATGTTGAGAATGTGCTGGCCGCGCTCGCCGCCGGGCTGGCGTGCGGCGCGCCGCCGGATTCGATGCGCGAGACGGTCAGGCGTTTTCGCCCCGTCGAGCACCGCTTGGAGCAGGTCGGGGAGATCAACGGCGTCCACTTTTACAACGACTCGAAGGCGACGAGCGTCGACGCGACGCTCAAAGCGCTGGAAGCGTTCGCGGACCGGGAGGGCAAAATTGTCTTGATCCTCGGCGGGCGCGGCAAGAACGCGCCGTATGCTCCGCTGACGCCGCTCGTGCGCGCCAGGGTGCGCAAGTTGGTCCTGATCGGTGAAGACGCGGGCACGATCGAGAGAGAGTTGGGGAACGAGGCACCCGCCGAGCGCGCCGATGACATGCGCGCAGCCGTGCGGAGCGCGTTCGAAGCGGCTGAGGCGGGCGACGTCGTACTGCTTGCGCCCGCCTGCGCCAGCTTTGATATGTTCAATAGTTTCGAGCACCGCGGGCAGGTGTTCAAGGAAGTGGTAAAAGAAATGATGAGCGCTGAACGCGGAACGATGAATTAAAAGCTCAGACCTCTTCATTCATCGTTCATCGTTCTGACTTCATCCTTAGTTTTTATTATGGCGCGGAAGCTACAGTTCGATAAGTGGTTATTCGCGGCGACAGTGGGACTGGCGCTGTTCGGCGTGGTGATGGTTTACAGCGCTTCGGCGGTGACCGCAGCTCAGGATACCGGTAACCAGTACTACTATGTGGTGAAGCAAGGCATGTGGACGGCCATCGGCTTCGGCGCGATGCTGGCGGCGATGCACTTTGATTATCAACGCCTGCGCGACCGGCGGATTGTTTACGCACTGTCGGTGGCAACGATCCTATTATTGCTGGCGGTCTTCGCCTTTCCGCGCAGCCACGGCGCGCATCGTTGGATCAGGTTTGGGGGGCTCTCGCTGCAGCCGTCCGAGCTGTCGAAACTCGTATTGACGATCTTCCTCGCCTACTTTTTAGAGAGACGCGCCGGCGAGGAGGGGTCGGTGCGGCGAACCTTGCTCCCATGCCTGATCGTGACGGGCGTCTTCACGTTGCTGGTGGTGGCGGAGCCCGACCTGGGGACGGCTTTGATGCTGGCGGTCATTTGCGGGGCCGTCTGCGCGACGGCGGGTGTGCGCCTCCTACACCTGGGGCTGGCGGCGGCCCCGGCGCTGGTGGGCGTGGTCGGGTTGCTGGTGTTTGTGCCCTGGCGTTTGCAGCGAATGATTACGTTCATGGACCCGTGGGCCGATCCGAGAGAGAAAGGTTTTCAGGTAATCCAGTCGCTAATTGCTATCGGCTCGGGCGGCCTCTACGGCCTCGGATTTGCTCAGAGCAAGCAGAAGCTATTTTTCCTGCCGTTCGCGCATTCTGACTTTATCTTTGCCGTGATCGGGGAAGAATTGGGGTTGTTCGGCGCGCTGGCGGTCGTCGCGGTATTCGGCCTCTTCCTGTGGCGCGGGGTGCGGACGGCGTTGCTCGCGCCGGATAGATTCGGGATGCTGCTGGGCATCGGCCTTGTCACGAGCGTCGTGGCACAGGCGCTCTTTAACATCAGCGTTGTGCTGTCGCTCGTACCGACAAAGGGGATCCCGCTGCCGCTCATCTCATACGGCGGGTCGTCGCTGGTCCCGACGCTGACCGTCGCCGGCATTCTGTTGAATCTCTCGCAGTACGCGCGCGCGACGGCGGGCGACACGACAGTCGGTCGGCGCGTCGATACCGGGAGAAGAGGCGCGGAGAAGAGGCGGCGCACGGATGGGCCGATGGTTCCTTTGTCGCCGCGCCTACGCGTCCCCGTGTCGCCGCGCCGCGGATGAAGGCGATGCGCGTTTTGATTGCCGCCGGGGGAACAGGCGGCCATATTTATCCGGGCATCGCGGTGGCGAAAGAAGTGATGCGCCGCGACGCCGGATCCAAGGTGAGATTTGTCGGGACGGCGCGCGGGCTGGAGACGCGGCTCGTGCCGCAGGCGGGTTTTGAGCTTTCGCTCATTGAAAGCGCCGGGCTAAAGAACGTCCCTGCGGCCGCGCGGCTCCGCGGGTTATATCTCCTGCCGAAGAGCTTTCACGCGGCGCGGCGACTGATAGGCGAGTTCCGGCCGGAGATTGTCGTGGGCGCCGGCGGCTACGTCACCGGGCCGGTGCTGCTCACCGCAGTGCTGATGCGCGTGCCGACGCTGGTGATGGAGTCGAATGCGCTGCCGGGCTGGACCAATCGGGTGCTGGCGCGCTTTGTTGATAAGGCCGCGGTCTCGTTTGAGGCAGCGGTGCCATATTTTCGCGGCAAGGCAGTCGTGACGGGGAATCCTGTGCGCCGCGAGTTCTTTGAAATCCCGCCCAAGCCGCGCGATGCCTCCCGCTTCTCGCTGCTCGTCTTCGGCGGCTCGCAGGGCGCCCGCGCGATTAATGAGGCGGTGTTGGCGGCGCTGCCGCACCTTGAGGCGTATCGAACCGTTCTGCGCATCACGCACCAAACGGGCGAAGTGGATTTCGAGCGCGTGAGGCAGGCGTACGCGGATGCCGGCTGGGGCGAGAATGCGGATGTGCGGCGCTACATAGACGATATGGTTGCGCTGTTTGCGCGATCGGATCTGATCATCTCGCGCGCCGGGGCGACCACCAGCGCGGAACTGGTGGCGGCGGGTAAGGCGGCGATCATGGTGCCGTTTCCGCTCGCCGCCGACGATCACCAGCGCAAGAATGCCGAAGCGCTCCAGGAGGCGGGCGCGGCGCGCATGATCCTGCAGCAGGATTTGACGGGCACGGGCCTGGCCGGCGAAATCGCTTCGCTCATTTCTGCGCCCGAGGCGCTAACGCGGATGGAAACGGCGAGCCGAAAACTGGCGCGCGGCAACGCGGCCGTCGCGATGGTTGATTTGATGGAGAAGTTATCAGTAGTAAGTAATCAGTAATCAGTAGTCAGCTGATTGAATTAGTTAATGGAGGGTGGGTCATTCGCGTGGGACTTCTGTTCATCGCTGACCGGCGAATAAAAGATCTCGGCCGCAGGCCAACTAATTACTGACTGCTAATTACTATTTTATGTTCCGTCACATTCAACATGTTCATTTCGTCGGGATCGGCGGCATCGGCATGTCCGGCATCGCAGAGGTGCTTTGCAATCTGGGTTTTCACGTGTCCGGCTCGGACATTAAAAGGTCAAAGGTGACGGAGCGGCTGCAGACACTGGGTATTGATTTCACGGAGGGCCACCGGGCGGAGAACATCGGCGACGCGCACGTCGTGGTTCGTTCGACGGCGGTGCGCGAAGACAACGCCGAAATCGTGGAGGCGCGGCGGCGCTCGATCCCGGTAATCCCGCGCGCCGAGATGCTCGCGGAGTTAATGCGGCTCAAGCCGCACACGGTGGCGGTCGCCGGCTCGCACGGCAAGACCACGACCACTTCGATGGTCGCCGCGGTGCTCGGCCGCGCGGACCTCGACCCGACGGTCGTGGTCGGCGGCGTCGTCAAGGCTTTCGGGTCGAACGCGCGGTTGGGTAAGAGCGATCTGATGGTTGTCGAAGCGGACGAAAGCGACCGCTCGTTTCTGATGCTGACGCCGACCATCGCGGTCGTCACGAACATTGATCGCGAGCACATGGATCACTACAACGACATGAACGACGTGCGGGAGTGCTTCGCCAATTTTGTCAACAAGGTCCCGTTCTACGGCGCGGCCGTCCTGTGTCTGGATGACCCGCACGTACAGGCCGTCATCCCGCTCGTCGAACGGCGCCGGCTGACCTACGGGCTGAGCGCGCAGGCGGACGTCTCGGCGCATGCGATCCGTTTCGATCAGGGCTTCGGGTCCAGGTTTACGGTGTGGCAGGGGACCGAGCCGCTGGGCGATTGTGTCTTGCGCGTGCCGGGCCTCCACAACGTCTATAACTCGCTGGCGGCCATCGCCGTCGGCTTAGAGTTGAAGATACCGTTTGAAAAGATCGCGGAAGCGCTGGGCAACTTTACCAACGCGGACCGGCGCTTTCAGTTCAAGGGCGAGGTGGCGGGCGTGCTGGTCGTAGATGATTACGGTCACCACCCGACCGAGATCAAGGCGACGCTGGCCGCCGCGAAGCTCGGCTCGGCGGGCCGCCGCATCGTCGTGCTCTTTCAGCCGCACCGGTACACGCGGACCAAAGATCAGATGGAGGAGTTTGCGCGTTCGTTCAATAACGCCGACGTGCTGTTCGTCACAGACATTTACGCGGCGAGCGAAGACCCGATCGAGGGCGTGACGTCCGAAGTACTGACGGACGCGATCAAGCTCTACGGCCACAAGAACGCCCGCTACATCGGCGGGCTGGAGGGGGCGGCGGAGCTCCTCAAAGGGCACGTGCGCGCGGGCGATCTGGTGATCACGCTCGGCGCGGGCACGGTCTACCGCGCCGGCGACCGCCTTCTCGAATTATTACGCGGGCCGGACCCGGCGCCTCTTTGAGCCGCCGATTCCGTAGGGCCATGATTCAAATGTTTGTTGGCGGTAGCTATGAGTGAAGAAAAAAAGGGCCTCAGCCTGGACGAGCGTGACGCGGCGATTGAGGAGATCAGTGAAGAGCTGAGGGTGCGTGCCGAGCGCGGGCGGCGCTTTGCGGAGCTGACGAGCCTGCGGGTGGGTGGCGCGATCGACTGGGTCATTTCGCCCGAAACGGAAGAGCAGGCGGCGGCCCTGGTTTATGCGCTGGATCAGGCGGGTGTCGGCTGGCGTGCGCTCGGTTCCGGCAGCAACGTGCTCGCCGATGATGCGGACCATCATTACGTCGTCGTGAGTCTGAGGGAGTTGAAAGGCGCGGCGCATTTTGAGGGTGAGCGCGTGAGTGTGAGCGCGGGCTATTCTTTGCCGCGGTTGTGCGTCGAGGCGGGGCGGCGCGGGCTGGCCGGGATCGAAGGACTCGGCGGGATTCCGGGGACGGTCGGCGGAGCATTATGGATGAACGCGGGCGCATACGGCCATGAGATCGGAACGGTGACGGAAACGGTGCGGGTCGCGCGCGAGGGGCGCGTGGCGGAAATACCGGGAGAATCAGTCCAGTGGAATTATCGTCATACGTCTTTCCGCGACGGTGAACTCCTTCTCGGCGCGACGCTCAGGCTGCACGCCGATGACCCGGAGAAGATCAAGGAGCGGATGGACGAGGCGAAGCGTAAACGCCTGGCGACGCAGCCGCATGGCGCACGCTCCGCCGGCTGCTTCTTCAAAAATCCTCCGGGCAGCGCGGTCGGCACGGGCCGGATCATTGACGAGATGGGGATGAAAGGCTCGCGGCGCGGCAGCGCGCAGGTCTCGCCAATTCACGCCAACTTCATCGTCACGGAGGGCGAGAACGCGCAGGCGGCGGATGCGCTCGCGCTGGCCGAAGAGATCAGGGAGAAGGTTCGTGCCGAGTGCGGCATTGAGCTGGAGTATGAAGTGGAGTTATGGCGGGCGGAAGCACCCGCCGCAGGTGGCGGCGAGAAGGAAGAGGGTGAAAGGAAGAATAAGGCGTGAGAGAGCAAGTCATTACCCCCCGGGCTTCCGGTCGCAACGCACTGGCCGGTAACGGCCGCTCAAGCGGCGTCGTCCAGCGGCCGGCGCGGCGCGACCGCGGCGCTCACGCCCGCGCGAGGAGTGGGGGCCCTTCTAAAGCTCTGGTTCACGCGGCGCTGGTGGGAAAGATCACCCTCGGCGTAGCGATCGGCGTGCTCATTTTCGCCGGCTACCGCGCGGCCGTCTCGGCCCAGTTCTTCCAGATGCGCAAGCTCGACGTGAGCGGCGCGTCTCACGCGTCAGGCGATGAGATCCGGGCGGTCGTGCGGCGGGCCGTGGCCAAAGGCGTGTGGCGCGCAGATCCCGCGACGATCAGTGCTCAGCTCGAACAGATCCCCTGGGTACGGACGGCGGTCGTTTCACGGGTTCTGCCCGACGGGCTGCGCGTGCGTATTACGGAGCGCGTGCCGCGCGCGGTGGTGCGAACCGCCGCGGGCAGCTTGATCTGGGTGGATGAGGATGCCGTCAATCTCGGCCCCTTCTCTCCGGCGGACCACGTGCCGGCATTCTTCATCAGCGGGTGGGATGAGGCGGGGACAAGGGAAGCGAGGGCCGAGAACCGCGAGCGGGTCCAAAGATATCTCGCCATGGCACGCGATTGGGGAGCGGCGGGACTCAGCGAGCGCGTCAGCGAAGTCAACCTCGGCGACTTGCGCGACGTGCGCGCGCAGTTGGCGGGCGGTGACTCGGGGATCGAAGTGCGCCTCGGCGGGGATGACACCGGCAACGGGCTCAAACGCGCTTTGAGCGTATTGGATGATCAACGCCAAACCCCCTGCGGGCCTTTCATTACGTACCTTGTCGTCCTGCCGAAAAAAATAGACGTCGGCGTGCCCCCGGGGAAACTACCGTGTCATAGCGTCGCCAACTGGGGGGCGGCCGACGCCGCGGCAGGGGAAATGGAGGCGCGCCGGGGTAACGGTCTGCGCCGGAAGAGATCATCCCGCGCGGAGAATCATGCGGCCGGCGGCGGGGCGAGGATGAGGGGCCGGGCGCGCCGCACCGGGTGATAAGGGGTCTCTGTTTTGAAGAGGAGCATAAGCTGAATGGCGAAGCGCCCGCACCATACAGTCGGCATGGACATCGGAACCAGCAAAGTGACGTGTATCATCGGCGAGCCGGGCGACGGCGAGAGGGTAAACATCATGGGTATCGGCGAGGCCGAAGCACGCGGCCTGCGTAAAGGCGTGATCGTCAACCCGGACGCGGCCGTCGATGCCATCAGGCGTGCGGTGGAAGACGCGGAGCGGATGAGCGGCCTCGAGGCCGAAGAAGTCACCATCAATCTGGCCGGTTCGCACATCATGGGTTTCAACGGGCAGGCGATTGTCGCCGTTTCGGGACGCGACCGCGAGATCACGCCGGACGACGTCCGGCGCGCCATCGATTCGGCCTGCGCGATTCAACTCCCGGCCGGGCGCGAGATCGTCGACCGCCTGCCGCAGGAATTCATCGTCGATGATCAGGACGGGATCAACGACCCCGTGGGTATGCTCGGCGCGCGACTCGCCGTCAAAGTCCATATCGTGACCAGCCCGGTGACGGCGCGGCAGAACGCGATTAATGCCGTTAACCGCGCCGGCCTGGTGGTCGCCGACATGGTGCTCGAACAACTGGCGGCGGCCGAAGCGACGCTGACCGATGACGATAAGGAGTTTGGCGCGGCCCTCGTGGACATCGGCGCGGAGACCACCGGGCTGGTTATTTACCAGCGCGGGGCGGTGCAGCATACGGCCGTGTTCGCGCTCGGCGGCGCGCATTTCACCAATGACATCGCGTTCGGGTTGCGCACGCCGATACCGGAGGCGGAAAAGATCAAGCGCGCCGTCGGCTGCGCCTCGAGCACTTCTCTCAACGAGTCGGAGCGCGGCGAGCTGGTCGAGGTGCCGTCGGTGGGGGGGCGCGCGCCGCGCCAGCTCTCGCGTCAAATCTTGTGTGACATCCTGCAGCCGCGCGCCGAAGAAGTTTTAATGCACGTCGCCGACGAGATCAGAGATTGCGGTTGGGAGCGGCAACTGTCGAGCGGCGTGGTGCTGACGGGCGGCGGCGCGCTGCTCGACGGCCTGGCCGAAATCGCCGAGCAGGTCTTCGACGCGCCGGTGCGTATCGGCTATCCGGAAAGGGACCGCTTCGGCGGACTGATCGAGGATGTGCAAAGCCCCGCCTGGGCCGCGGCCAGCGGGCTGGCCCTCGTCGCGCAGCGCACCCAGACGATGGACGCGCGGGCGAGCGCCCTCAGGCGCGGGCCGGCGGGCAAGCTGACGCATTTTGTCTCCATGTTTCGTAATCGTTTCAGTAGTATTTTTTGACAAGTTGTTGTATGCTGCCGCGCCAGTCGGCACAATATGTAGTCCGCAAGATATAGTGGCCCCGGCGCGCACAGCACAATATAACCCCATAGGAGTTGTAAGCTTTGAGTGAAAGGACTAATTATATGACCTCGGAAGGCCGCCAACCGGGCAGTGGCATTAATATTTTTATCGACGACGATCCGCCGATCACCGGCGCACGCATAAAAGTGATCGGGGTCGGCGGCGGCGGGGGCAACGCCGTCAACCGCATGATCGAGGCTGGCATCGAGGGGATCGAGTTTCTCGTCGCCAACACAGACCTTCAGGCCCTCAAACGCTCGCGCGCGCCGATCAAGATTCAGCTCGGGGGCCGACTCACCAAGGGTCTCGGGGCGGGCGCCAACCCGAGCATCGGGCGCGACGCTGCGCTCGAAGATACGGAGAAGATCATCGAGGTGCTGGAAGGCGCGGACATGGTTTTTGTGACGACTGGGCTGGGCGGCGGGACGGGGACGGGCGCGGCGCCGATCATCGCCAGCCTCGCCACGGAGCTGAATGCGCTCACGGTCGCCGTCGTGACTAAGCCTTTCCACTTCGAGGGGCGGCGGCGGATGCTGCAGGCGGATCAGGGGCTACGCGAGCTGCGGGAGTGCGTCGATACGGTCATCACGATCCCGAACGAGCGGCTGCTCCACACCGTGGACCGCGGCGTTTCGCTCCCCGATTCCTTCAAAGTGGCCGACGACGTGTTGCGCCAGGCGGTCCAGGGGATCTCGGATTTGATCACTGTGCCCGGCCTCATCAATCTCGATTTCGCCGACGTCAAGGCGATCATGGCGGGCATGGGCCTCGCGCTAATGGGCGCCGGGCGTGCGAGCGGCGAGCACCGCGCGATGGAGGCGACACAACAGGCGATCTCTTCGCCGCTCCTGGAGGAGGCGACGATCGAAGGCGCCAAGGGGGTGTTGATCAACATCACCGGCGGCCCCGACCTGACACTCTATGAAGTTAACGAGGCCTCTTCGATTATCCGCGAGTCGGCGGACGAGGACGCGAATATCATCTTCGGCGCGGTGATCGACGAGACGATGCGCGATGAGATGAAGATCACGGTGATTGCCACGGGCTTCGATAAAGAGTCGGCCGACGCCGGCGCGGCCACGTCGAGCGCCGCGCTGCCGCCGGTGCCCTCGCGTTACACCATGCGCCCGGGTGACGAACTCTCGCGCCCCGGCGTTAATCCCCCCGCGCGTCCGGACGACCTGGATGTGCCGACCTTCATCCGCAAGAAAGCAGACTAAGGAAGGCGAAAGGAAAAGGGTAGGGTTAAGGGCGCCCGCCCGCCATGCCTTTTTACTTTTGCCTTTTTCCTCCCTCTCGTGTAGCATGTCGCGCATTCCCTGTAGGATATTCCATGACAGGTAAAATTCAGTTCTCTCCTCGAGTGGCCATCGCCTGCGAGAGTAGTAAATGGTTGCACATCATACGCATTGGACGCTCTGTTGCGTCTGACATACGGAAGCAGAACACGTCATCGCCGCATTATTAGGTGGAGGTAGAAAGTCAGTGAACCGCAAACTTATACGAACGACCCTAGCAGATGTCAAAGCCAAAGGACGCGAAGCGTCTCAACCGAAGGAGCGCGTTAACGGAGCAACACAGCGCACCGGTGCAGCCCCCGACGGCGGCCCGCCGCCGCCGCGCTCTCAGCAGCAGGCGGCGGCCGTACAGGTACGCAAGCGTGTCCCGCCTCCGCCCGAGACGAACGCCGAGATCTTCTATTACAAAAAGCAGATCGACGCGCACACGCCGATGGTGATCGTGCTGCTCGACGGTGAGGAGATCGAGGGCACCATCGAGTGGTATGATCGCGGCGCGCTTAAGGTCAATCGCAAGTCGGCGCCGAACCTGCTCGTCCTCAAGCACAACATCAAGTATATGTACAAGGCTGACGAGCGCGAGGCCGACGAGCGCGAGGCGGATGAGTAGACGCGTCTGACGATCGGTCCGCCGCGGGCGACCCCCCCTGTTGTTCGCCGCGCCTTGCGTTCAACCATGAAAGAGTTGCCGCACAACTCATCCAACGCTTCGCCCCGCTCAAAGCAGAAGCTTCCGCGGATCGGCATTACGATGGGCGACCCGGCGGGTATCGGCCCGGAGATTGTTCTTAAAGCCGTCGCCGAGGAGGACGTCGGGCGCGTTTGTACGCCCGTCATCATTGGCGACGCGCAACTGCTGGCGCATACCGCACGGACACTCGATTTACCGAGCGGCTACGACATTGTGCGGCGCGGCGAAACGATTCCCCCTCAACTGGACGGCCCGGTCATCTTTCACCTTGATAACATCAGCGGTTACATTGAGCCGGGCATTGAATCGGGCGCGGCGGGGAAGGCTGCCGCGCAGTACATTGAGGCGGCCGTCGAGTTGTGCGCCGCCGGGAGCGTCGACGCGATCGCCACCGCCCCCATCAACAAGCGCGCCCTCTTCCTCGGCGGTTACAGTTTCCCCGGCCATACGGAGTTTCTCGCACACCTGACGGGCTCGGAAGATTATGCGATGGCTTTCGTCGCGGCCAACCTGCGCATCGTACTGCTGTCGACGCACGTCCCGCTCGCGCAAGCCATCCGAATGGTCGAGCGCGACCGCTTGATGCGCGTCATCAACCTGGCGCACCGGGAGCTGAAGCGGTGGGGCATCGAGCGCCCCCGCCTGGCCGTCGCCGCCCTCAACCCGCACGGCGCGGAGGGCGGGTTGTTTGGCGTCGAAGAGGCTGCGGAAATAGCTCCGGCCATCGAAGCGTGCGTCCGCGGTGGCGAATTAAACGTCAGCGGGCCTTACTCGGCCGACACCGTATTCCTGCGTGCCTCCCGCGGGGAGTTCGATGCGGTCGTCGCATGTTATCATGATCAGGCGATGATTCCCGTCAAATGCCTATCGTTCGGCGAGGCCGTCAACGTCACGCTGGGGCTGCCGTTCATACGCACCTCGGTGGATCACGGGACGGCCTTCGACATCGCGGGCAAGGGGATAGCGGAGCACTCGAGTATGGTCGCGGCGATCACTCTGGCCGCGGAACTCGCCACGCGCGGGGATGAATCGGGCCGCGCCGTCGAAGTTTAGTCGTGGAAGGTAGTACGTAAAGTGGCATCACAAACTCCCGCAGCTTCACGCAACATTCTGGTGGCCGACGATGACCCGGCGATTTTGCGCCTGGTGACCGCCATCATACAGAAAGAGGGCTATACGGTGATCCCCGCGCGCGACGGACGGGAGGCTTACAAATCTCTTCAAGAGGAGGCCGACTTAGTCGCGGCCATCTTCGACGTCGTGATGCCCCACATCACCGGCCCCGAGCTGGTCCGCTACATGAAGACGGAGAAGCGCCTGATGCGGATCCCCGTCATGATGATGACCGCCGAACAGGACCCTAAACTATCCTCCGACAGCTTCGCCGCCGGGGCCGTCGTTTTCCTCCCCAAACCTTTTACGACCACACAACTGCAAATCATGCTCCGCATGCTGATCAGCAAAGGCGGGGCGTAAGCTATTGATTCGACGCTTCATTTATTTAATAAATGGGCGTCGAATCGATCACACGATAAATAGGCTGCTCAAGGAGGAAGTTGATGAGCAAAGGATTAGGGCGGCTACGCCTGGGCCTCGCTCTGTCAGTGATCTGCTTATTGCTGACGACCATCGGCTACGTGTGCGCCAGGGGCGATCTCAGCCAAAAAGAGGCGAGGAGGTTGATCGCGCATTTGGCCGGGATCGAGCTCTCGTCAGACGCGGTGCACGTGAAGGATATTTCTTCGCTCGGCGGGTCAACGGTCGTCGTGGCGCAGGTCGAGACGGCGTTCCGTTTCGAGAAGGATGAGGGTGGCAAATGGCGCGTCGCGGAGATCCGAACAGGCAATAATAGGTGGGAAGAGATCGATATGATCGTCCGCGCGGTCAATGCCGAGAAGGCGGAGCGCGCGCGGGCCGAATTAGAGGCGGTGGCGACAGCACTCGAAGCCTTCCGGCGCGAGCGGGGTTTCTACGCCGTAGCGGATAGTGAGGCCGCCCTCGTCGATCAGCTTAGCCCGCGCTACCTCCCGCATGTAATCCGCGTCGACCCGTGGCACAGGCCGTACCTGTATGAAGGCACACGCGACAGCTTCGTCCTGCGCTCGACCGGGGTGGACGGTAAAGCGAATACGGCGGACGATCTTGTGCTAGCCAAACGCGCGCAGGATTGAGAGCTGCGGTAGCATAAATTTATGCCACCCGAGACGGATCAGACCGCTCGTGGCGGTAATTGTCAGCCTTTTATGCAGTTGA